>NZ_JBVIRY010000038.1:0-80038 GCF_055575795.1 Kitasatospora sp. NPDC034023 | reverse complement strand
CCGCGACCACCGGGGCGGTGCGCTCGGCCGGCTCCTCGGCGACGTCGACCACGAGCTCGGGCACGGCCTGGTCCTCGACCAGCTCCACCGGCTCGGCGACGTCGGCGACCGGAACCTGCAGCTCGTCCTCGACCACCGCGACCACCGGGGCGGTGCGCTCGGCCGGCTCCTCGGCGACGTCGACCACGAGCTCGGGCACGGCCTGGTCCTCGACCAGCTCCACCGGCTCGGCGACGTCGGCGACCGGAACCTGCAGCTCGTCCTCGACCACCGCGACCACCGGGGCGGTGCGCTCGGCCGGCTCCTCGGCGACGTCGACCACGAGCTCGGGCACGGCCTGGTCCTCGACCAGCTCCACCGGCTCGTACTCAGCCACGGCGAGGGTGGCCGGGTCCGGCGCGGGGACTGCCGTCAAGGCGTCGCCGCTGAGCTCGGGTTGTGCGCCGAACAGGGCCTCACCGCGCTGGGCGGCGGCCTCGGTGGCGCGGGCTCGGCGGCCGACCTGGGCCACCTGGTCGGCCAGGGCCTGCCATGCCTCGGCGTCGCGGTCCGCCGTCGGGCGGTCGCCGATCCCGGGCTCGGTGTCCCGCAGTTGCCGGCGGGTTCGCCAGGCGTCGGCCAGAGCGGCGGTCCGCTCCCATGTCTCGCGCAGTTCGGTGTCCGGCAGCGGCACCGGGCCGAGCGTCCGGGCCCATGCGGGCGGGTCCTGTGCGAGGGCCTCGCCGGTCTGGCGCAGGCGCTCCTCGATCACCTCGCGGCGCTCGGCGAGATGGGCGTTCCAGCTCGCCGGGGTGTGCTGGTCCCGCTCGGTCTCGCGCGGGGCGAGCCACTCGGGGATGGGGCCCTGGTGGTCGGGTGTGGTGTCCACGATCACGGGTAGCAGCTGACGCAGACGCTGTTCGGCGCGCACGCGCTGCTCGATCACGTCCGCGCGGTCCAGGGCGCGGTGGGCCTCCTGCTCGGTCGCCTCGTTGGCGCGCATTCCGGCGGACACCGTGGCGGCGTCCAGGCCGGCGGTGGAGGCGTGCCCGGGAGCGGGCTCGCGCTGCCAGTCCTCGCGGCCGCGGTCGCGCTGCGACATCCCCATGCGTAGGCGCTGCTCGTTCCGCAGGGTCGCCAGACGTACGGATTCGGCCCGGTTCTGCCAGGTCCGCTCGGCCGTCTCTTCGGGCGTCTCCGCCGGGTGGGCGGAAGCGGTCAGACGCACGGCCTGCCGTGCGTCGCTGATGGCGGCGGAGAGCTGGGTGCGGGTGAGGTCGCCGTACTCGCGGTGCGGCCAGGCGGGCGCGGTCACGTTGCCGAGGGCCACCGGGCGGGGCTGGCTGGCGACCCGGGCCTCGGCCCGTCGGACCTCCTCCAGCGCTGCCTGACGCCGCTCGGCTGCCCGGACGGTGAGGTCGGCGACCTGGTTGTCCGTCAGGTCGCGCAGGGGCCGGCTGCTGGGCTGTTCCTCCAGCCGCCGCAGGGTCTCCTGAGCGGTCGAGACGTGGTTGTCGATGCGCCAGCTCAGCACCGCAGAGTTGTCTTCGGCGTCGCTGAAACCGCGCTCCTTGTAGGCGGCTTTCAGGATGGGCTCGGGGGCGAATCCGGCGTGTTCGGCGTCGCGCAGGGCCCTCTCGACGGCGGGCCAGGCGTCGGCCGCGATGAACGACTCGGCGGCCAGGCCGAGCTGGGAGCGGGCCATGCTCTGGTAGCGCAGGGCCAGGGCGCGCGCGTGGACGTCGGTGTACTCGTTGGCGAGCTGGCGGATGTTCCACGCGCGGTCCTGCTCGTCGCGGATGGTCTCGGTGGCGGTCCGGCTGGCCTGGGAGTTCCGGGCGATGCCCTGCAGGACATCGGCCATCGTCTGGCCGTCCTCCAGGATGACGTAGCCCCTGTTCTCCAGGCGGCCTCGGGTCATCTCGACGTAGGCGGACTCCCGGCCGGTGCTGGCGTCGAACAGGCCGCCGCCGACACCGACGGTGGCGCCCTGGCCGCGGTGGCCGGTGCTTGCGTAGCCGAGCTCCACGTACTTGCTGACGTAGTCGGCGGGCAGCGTCGCGCGGCCGCCGTGGTCGGTGTGCCGCACGGTGAGGGAGCCGTCGCCGTGGACCTCGACCACGCTCCACTGGTCGCCGTTCTTCACGAAGTCGCGGCCACCGCGCACGACGTTGCGGCGGGCGTTGCGGCGGGAGACGACCAGGTCGCCGCGGTGGGCTTCCAGTCCGTCGCGCAGGTCGACGCCACGGGTCAGGTCGAGCTGCCCGGAGCCCGCCCGGTACGCCTGGGCCTGCTCGTTGAGCTGGGCCACGGTGGCGTTGTCGCCGGCCATCATCATGCCGGTGCGGCCGGCCTCGATGTCGCGCTGCCAGTCGGTGAAAAGCTGGTGGACCATCTGCTCGCGCGAGCCCGCGACGATGCGGCCCTGCTGCAGGTACCAGGCCCATGCCTCTTCGGGCTCGCCGCCGCGCAGGGCGAGCGAGGCGGCGGCCTCGCCCTCGACGCGGAAGCGGTGCACCACCTCCAGCTCGACCACATCCACGACGTTGGCGAGCAGGCGAAGGGCGCCGCCGGACTCGACGCTCGCCAGCTGGCCCGGGTCACCCACCAGCCGGACCACGGCGCCCGCCCGCTCGGCGTCGGTGATGACGTCGGCCAGGCGCTTGCTGCCCGCCATCCCGGCCTCGTCCACGATGACCATGTCACCGGGGTACAGCTCGAACCCGGGGCGGACCCGGCGTCCTTCGTGGGCGTCTTTGCGGGCGCCGAGCCACTCGTGGATCACGTAGGCCGGGGACTCGATGCCGCCCGCGAGCTCGGCGGCCGCGCGGGCAGAGGGACCGAGGCCGATCACGCGGCCGCCGCTCGCCCGGACGGCTTCGGCGGCCAGCGCCATGGCGGTGGTCTTGCCCGCGCCAGCCGGGCCGATCGCGGCCTGGACCAGGTGCTCGCCGGTGGCGAAGGTGCGGGCGAGGGCGCGCTGGCCGGCGTCCAGCGGCCGCTCGCGGTTGGCCTCCTGGTAGGCGGCCTCCGCACGGGCGTAGACCTCGGTGGAGACGGGCGGGATGACCCTGGTCCGGGCGGCGGCCACGATCCTGTCCTCGGCGGCGAGGACCGCGGCCGAGGTGTACAGGGTGGTCTCGCGGCGCCGGTAGATGCTCGTCCCGTCGTCGCGGGTGAGCGGCGCGAAGCTCGGGTTCGGGTCGGGCGGGGTGATGTTGATGGAGTCGGCGGCCAGCGCTCGGGCGGTGATCTGCTCGGCGAGCTCGGCCCCGGCGGTGGCGCCCTTGGTGGCCTGCATGACCCACCGTCGGGCTTCGGCGATGACCTGGCGCTCGCCCCACACGCTGCGGTGCTCGGCGACAGTGGCGACCACCTCGCGGGCGGCCTGCTCGATGTCGATTGCGGCCGGGGCCGGCTCGGTGATCCGGAGCCGCTCCGCGACCGCCCGCGCGTGCCAGAGCAGGCGGTCGACCCGGTCGGTGCCGAACTCGGCGACGGCGCTCTCGCGCCACTGCACGCGCAGGTCGGCGAGGGAGCGGGCTTCCTTCTTGTCGGGCCGGGTGTCGAGCGTCGCCTGCTGCATGAGCTTGGTCAGCACCTTGCTGGAGGGCTCGCGGCCGTGGCGATCGCGATACTCCTCGACCAGCTCGGCGGTGCGGGTCTTGATGTCCTTGGACCGGCTGGAGTGGGCTTCGATCAGGTCATGCCCGACACCGGCGATCTCCATCACCGGCCGCTTGCCGGGTGTCACCTCACGCGCCTCGGCGCGCAGGCCGAGCTCGGCGCACACCTCCTCGACCACGCGGGCGTTGTAGAGCTCGGAGGCCGGCACGTTCTGCGCGTACAGCAGGGCACTGTCGAGCGATCGCCACTTGCCGTCCCGGCCTTTCACCTTGTTGGCGATCACCAGGTGGTCGTGCAGCAGGGGCTCACCGAGCCGACTGTCGTAGTGCCGGAACCTTGCGGCGATCAGCCCGCCCTCGACGTGCTCCTGAGCGATGCCGCCGGTGCCGGTGCGGGTCATCGTCGCCTCGGCCTCCAGCCAGGCGAGGGTGTCGGCCATGGCCTTCTCGTGGGCCCGCTCGACGGCCTTGCGCACGTCCTCGTCGCCGAGGGCCCACAGCACGGAGACGGACTTCGGAGCGCGGAACACCAGGTCGAAACCGGCGACCGCCTCACGGCGCTTCCCGCCTTCCGCCTTCTTGATGAACCGGCCCAGCTCCTCCCGGGTGGCGGGCCCGCGGCCGTGCTCCTCACGGAACAGCTGTGCGCCGACCTTGCCGCGCACGGCGGCCCGCTCGGCGGGGGACGGGGGACGCTGCTCGATCCGGGCGAAGGCGTCCAGCTCCTCCTCCAGCAGACGGCTGAACGGGTTGTCAGGCCCCTTGAACTTGGGGAAGGCACGGCCGAGCTTCGCGGCCGCCACCGCCCGGGTGGCACGGTCGCCGGCGGCGAGGCGCTCGGCGATGATCCGCTCGGCATCCGGGTGCAGGCCCTCACCGAAAAGGGCCTTCATCTGAGCCTCGGTGACAGTCCCCGAAATGCCAAGAAGTTCCAGGCCAGAACCCATCCACAGGCCGGGCGGCTGGCCTTCGGCGGTGTAGTAGTCGCCGAGCTCCTGGCCGCGCTCGCGCTGGGCGTCTGCGCTGATCGTTTCGCGCATGTAGTAGACATACCCGTCCCCGGCACTGAGGCGGTGAACGGTCATCATGTGGCGATCATACCCACCAAGGTCACTCAAGTGTCTGAGCTGTGACCCTTAACGATCTTCAAATTGCTATGTGAGGAACGAACGGGCGATTTGAAGATCGTTAAGGGTCACGTGCTTGCACGGCGGATTTCCATGGGCCTGCTCTCCGAGCAGGGCTGTGGAAATCCGTACCAGCGGCGCTACCTGGGTGCGCGTCACAGGGAGAGCCGAAACTGCGGTGCGGTACGGACCTGCAGAAATCGACGGTGGATCAGTGCCGGACGGCGGTGCGGCAGGGTCCGGGCGGCCCCGTCGAAACGGCGAGCGGTGGCGACGGGCGGCAGGGTCCGGACGGCTGACCGGACGCCACCGGACGGGCGCCGAGGCGGCGTTCGGCCGGGCCGGCCGGGAAACCACTCCCCCACCGGCGGGGCGGCCGGTGCACAATGTGGATCGTCGGAACGATCAACGGAGGAACTCATGGCAGAGAACAGAGGTGCGCGCCAGCTGTCGGCGCGCGGCGCCGCGCGCCTGCGTGCCGCCGAGCTGGCCGAGCAGTTCGAGCAGGCCGCCGCCCGCCGCCGCCAGCTGGCGGCGGACGTGCTGGTCGCGCAGGTCGAGCTCGAAGAGCACTCCGCCGAGACCGATCGGCGGGCGGCCAAGCTGCTGGCCGAGGCCGAGCAGCGCGTTGCCAAGCTCCGCGAGGAACGCGCCTCGCAGGCCGACGTCAAGCGGGCCAAGCTCGACGCCCTGGTGGTCGAGCTGCTCGACACCGGGGTAACCCCGAAGGAAGCGGCCGACCGGCTCGGAATGACCCCGGCCGAGGTCCGCCAGGCCAAGAAGAACCACGACACGGCGAAGGCCGCCGCACCCGCAGGCACCGCCGACCCCGCGCCCGCCGGCGCCGGGTCGGCTACAGTTCCCTCTCAGCAGGACGGCGAGCCCGCCGAGCAGGACCTGGCCCTCACCGATGGGCCAGGATCGGCCGCTGTCTGAACTTCTCTGAACGCGCGTCGGGCCCCGTCCGGCTCCATGGAACCCATGGGCCAGGCGGGGCCCGGTGTCGTTGCGGGCGGGTGCCTGATCAGAACAGCGGGAGCTGGCCGCGCGTGGGGTCCGAGGCCGCGACGGCCGCCAGGTAGGCGGCCGGGTCGTAGCCGCTCTCCAGCACCTCGCGGACCAGAGGCCGCGCCTCACCGGCGAGCATCGCGGCGGCGAGCGCGGGCAAGTCGAGCCCCTCGCGGAGCGCGGCCTGGATCGCCTGCGCCCGGCCCAGAGATCCCCGGGTGTCGGCGACCCCCACGTGGGCCCGGCCGGCTGCCCGGTTCTCCCTCGCCATCTGCTGCAGGTTGGCGCGCTGGGAGACGGCCGCCAGGTGGTCGATCTGCACACACAGACTCTCGTTGCATCCGTGCGCAACTTTGAGCTCCGGCGGCAGCGGGTCGGGGCCCGCCACCTGCTCGACCAGCCACCGGTGCACCCGCACGGTGCGCTCGCGCCCGGCCTCGGTGACGACGGCCTTGGCGTACCCCTTGCTGGTCAGGGCAGCGCTCCAAAAACGGCACCCGTGCGGCACCAGGACACTGCGCTCGGCCACGTAGGCCAGAGCCCGCTCCGCTCCACTGCTCGACACCCGCACTCCCCCGGCTTGATCGGCTTCGCCAGCATCCTGCCAGGCATGAGCACCTGATGGCGGTGACAGTCCCGGTCGGCGAACGCGGAAGGCGCCCACCCTGGACGGGCGGGCGCCTTCCGTTGCGGCGTACTTCGGCGGCCGCGGGCGGCCTGCGGCTGATGGCGGGCGGTCAGGTCCGGGCCGGTCGGCGCGGCCAGTCGGTCGGGGGGATCGGGGCCTCGCCGGCCACCTCGCGCATCGCCTCGTCCGTGGCACACGGCGAGCAGATGCCGAGATCCCGGGCGTGAGTCATGCGGGAACGGGCGAGACTTCCACCGAGGGGGCCGGTGCAGCGCGGGCAGCGGGGTTCGGGTGTGCTCATGCCGTCGGCCTCCGGTCGCATCGGTCGCATCGGTCGCAGGGGGCCGGGGCGGTCGGCGGGCGGTTGCGGTGGGAGGGGCGGGGTGCGGCGGTCACGTGGCCTCCCGGTGCTTGCGGGCGGTCTCGAAGATCTGACGCCAGGTCGGCTCGGCGGTGCCCTCACCGTCGGCCTGGCGGGCTGCACGGACCAGGTCGGCGGTGGTGTCGTCGGGGAACTCGGCGAGCAGTCGGCGGGCCAGGTCGAGCCGGGGGTCGCCGGCCCACGGGTGGGCCTTCGGCTTGCGGCCGGCGCCGCGGCCCGCCCCCCCGCCCTGGCCGCGGGCGGGCGCCTGGGCGGCGGCCTCCCACAGCCGGCTGCGGCGGTAGGCCGGGACCACCTGGCCGCGGTACTCCACGGACCCGTCGGGCTCGCTGCGGAGCAGGTCGCCGATGGAGCCCTTGGCCGGGGGGCTCTTGCGCCAGCCCAGCACGGTGCTGCTGTCCTTGTGGCCGAGGATCTTGGCGAGCGCGTTGATCGGCACCAGTTCGTCAGGGTCGCCGGAGCGGTCGATGCCGCCGGCCTCGATGTGCTGCTCGCGGGCCTTGGCCGCGGTCAGGTCCGCGTGCCAGCGCTGCCACTGCGGCAGGCACCAGTGCATCACCCCGCCGATGGTGACGGCGGGCGGGTGGCCGTTGCTGTCGCGGTCGGACCATAGCCGCTGGAGCGTGGCGCGGCTGAGCCCGGTCTGGCCGGTCAGGCCGGGGCGGTCGAGCAGCTGGGCGCGTGCGCTGGCGATGACGCTCCGCCAGGTCGGCTCGTCGGTGTCGGGGCGGAACAGGTGGGCGGCGCGGGCGAGCTCGGTCGTGTCCGTGTCGGGAGTCTGGGAGAGCAGGTTCACGGCGGCGGCAAGCAGGGCCGGGTCGGTGTCGTCGGCGGGCTGCTGGGTGGCGGGTGGCGGGGTCACGGGGGTCTCCACTCGGTCGGTGGCAGACCTCTGCGCCGGCAGCAGCAGGCGAGTCAGAGTTGCCACGTCTGGACCCCTTCCGGGCTGTGCCGGATGACGGCGGCCACGTCGTGCCGGTCGACCACCTGGGCCCAGTCCATCCACTGCGGGTGGCCGGCGGGCAGGTTGATCTCGAACAGGCCGCTCTCGGCGTCGCCGTTGTGGAAGTCCACGATCAGGAACCACTCGGCGGCGGGGGCGTGCCGGGCGACCGAGGGCCGCAGCACGACCAGGTCGCCGAGGAACGGGTCGCCGTCGTTCGGCTGCTCAACCGGGAAGGGGAATTCGGGTACCATCACTGTCGTCCTTCACTTGTTGGTGGAGACGTGGGCAGGGCGGCCTGTTGCCAAACTTCGCCGCCCGCCTGGCCGAGGCCCGCCGCGTAAGCGGCGGGCCTTTGTCGTTCCCCGGGCGGCAGGCCGAGGCCGGCCACCCGAGGATGATGAATCAATTAAACCAGAGTGGCGGGGTCGGGAAAACCGGCCGGTGCGTGCCGGTCCATGGACTTCTTCCATTCGGCCGTCCGCAGCTCGCGCCAGCGCCGTTCGGCCCATCCCTCGGGCACGGCCCGCAGCGTTTCGGGCGCCTTGCCCATGGGCCAGGTCGCGGGCAGCTCGACCTCGACCAGGGCCTGCACGGCGCGGGTTCCGTCGGGCGTCGGCCGCACGGGCCCGGCGTCCTTGCGGCCGTAGAGGTAGCCGCCGCGCTGCAGCAGCTCGACCAGCTCCCGGCGCACGGGCCGGCCGCGCCGCTTGGCGTCGGTGGGCGTCTCCGCCGGGATCATGCGGAACCTGCGGCGACCGTCATAGGTGAGGCCGTCGGCGCGGACCTCGACGGCGGCGAGAATCGCGTACAGCTCCAGGGTGAACACCGGCGCCAGCGCCTTGACGGCGTCCTCCCGCAGCATTTGCTCCATGGACTCGCGGATGGCCTTCTCGTGGCGCTGGGCGTGGAAGACGGCGGCCGTGACGGCGGCGCGCTGGCTGTCGTGCGCGCCGAGCCCGGGTTCCTGGTCGTCCGGGTCGCGGTACTTCTCGCAGTCGCTGCACTCGACGTCGGTCCAGCGGTAGCCGGCCTGGTGGATCGTCACGGGGCAGGGGATCAGCAGGCCCCACGGGATCACGGGCCGGGGGCCGAGCTCGTCGCGGCCGGCTTCGCCGCCGGCCTGGGCGTGCTCGGTGACGGCGCGCTCCACCTCGCCCCACCAGCGCAGGCCCTCGGCGAGCACGGGGCCGCCGTCGGCGCGGGTGAGCGTCATCGGTTCCCCCTCCCCCGCACGGCGCACGGCGTACCGGTGGTCGCCGTACTCGACCAGGCGCTCGCGCACCAGCACGTGCTCGGCGTCGAGCGGGTGGTGCCAGTCCGCGGCGGTGCGGACCGCCGGCGGCCGCGGCTCGCTACCGGGGGCCGGCGCCTCCTTCGCGCGGCGGTTGGCTGCCTCCCGCTCGGCGGGGAACTCCTCGCGCAGCATCACGTACTGGCTGCGGCGCACGTCGGTGACGCCGGTCTCGGTGTCCGCCTCGGCGTACTCGACCAGGCCGAGACGTTGGGCGCGGCTCCACATGGTCCAGGCGGCCCGTCCGGCGGTGGAGAGCGGAACGGCCCGGCGGTACCCGGTGGTCTCGGCATGCCAGGCCAGGTACCCCCGGGCCATGAGGGTGCGTACCCGCCGGGCGTCGAACGCCTTGGGCTTCCAGTTGCCGCCATCGGCGACGAAGTAGCCGTTCAGGTCCTCCTCCAGCTCGCCGCGCTCGGCCCAGCTCATGACTTCGGCCTGCGCGGCGGAGAAGCCCGCGGCCTGGGCCAGCTGCAGCTCGAAGGGTGTCACCAGCTGGTGCTCCTGGACGTGCTCCAGCGCGTGGTAGCGGGCCCAGTCCTCGGCGTCGGTCCGGTCGCCGTCGACTTGGCGCACGGTGTGCCACTCGCCGCTGTGGCGCGAGCACTCCACCGACCACCGGTCATCGCGCAGGTTCTGCGACGTGACGCGGAGGAACGCGGGCAGCACGGGCAGGGCCGGCTCGGCGCCCGGGTGGCCGGGCTCGGTGGCGGTGACGGCGGCCGCGACCTGGGCGGCCGCCGTCCACAGCGGGGCCTGCCGCGGGGGCGGGGTGCGCTTGGGCCGGGCGGGGGCGGCCGGGGCCGTCCGGGGCTTCGGGGTGAAGCTGGGCAGGCCCTCGAACGCGGGCTGCAGCTCGGTGGGGTAGAGCCCGCCGGGCACGTACGGGTGGACGCGGGCGATCACCGGGCGGCGCTTGCCGCCGGTACGGACGCCTCGGTCGGTCCACTGCTCGGCGAGCTGGGCGGCGTGCTCGGCGCAGGCGAGTTCGTGGTGGGCGGCGGCCAGGGTGGGGGTGTTGAGCGCGTGCCCGACCACCCGGTGGGTGGCGTCGGCCCGGCAGGGCCGGGCGGTGGCGAGCAGGCGGCCGGCCTCGGCGGTGTCCTGCGTGGTGGCCTGGCACATCGGGGGGAGATTCATCGGTGGCACCTCGTCCGGTGGGGCCGGGCCCGGGAGACGGCTGGTCTTCCCGGGCCCGGCCGGTTGGGCTGGGTCAGCGGCCGGGGTTCTCGCCCTGGCGGGGCACCCGGCCGGTGCCGCCGTCGGGGTCGGGCCCGAACGGGCGGCCGCCGCCGGCTCCGGGGGTGCCGTCCTTGCGCTGGCCCGGGAGGCTGGCGCTGAACTTCGGGATGGCGGACTCGTTGTGGTCGTCGCGCTCGATGCTCACGGTGCTTCTCCTGTCGGTGGGGAGGTCTCCGGCGGTTGCCTCGCCGGTGCCGCCGTCGGCGGCGGTGCGGTAGGTCGGAAGGCGGGACGGGGACGGTTGCTCGTCCGGCGCCCGCCGGGGGCCGGCCACGGCCACCGGCGGTGAACGCGCCGGACCGGGGGCGCCGCCCCGAAGGGGCGTCCGCTGCTGGCCGGTTGGCCCTGCGGCCGGGCGGGCTGCCGCGCGGCAGCCCGGGGTGCGGCGGCTCGATGCCGCCGCGACCCGGACGCGCGACCGGGGCGGGGCCGGCCCCGGGGCGGCAACCCCGGGACCGGCGGCCGGTCAGCGGTCGAGCGGCAGGATGTAGCCGTACGCCCGGACGGCGAGATCCGTGATCGGCCGGTAGTCGCCGAGGTAGACGCTGCTGGCCTGCTCGTGGGTCTGGCCACCCCGCATCCGGCGCTCGTACTCCTGGGCGAGCTGGGCACCGTGCAGCGGGTACAGCTCGTCGGCCCCGTGCCACTGGCTGCCGTCCTGGCCGACCCACGCCACCCGCACGCACTTGCCCGCCCCGGGGAGGATCTCCAGCACCCGGCCGCTGACCGTCCCGCCGTCGCGGACTGCCTCCGCGACGTCGCCGACGGCGAACCCGGCCTGCCGGGCCCGCTCGAACCGGACGGTGCCGGGGACGGCGGCCCAGAAGTCGCGCCGGTCCACCATCCCGGGCTCCTGCTCGCCGTCCCACAGCACGGTGTGGTGGGTGTACCGGGGGCCGGTGTACTTGCCTCGCCGCAGGATCGACCGGGCGACGCTGTCAGCGTCCGGCCCCTGGTAAGTGGTGACCCCCTCGACCCGCACGCCAACGTCAATCCCGGGAATCACCTGCGGGGCAGCCTGCTCGGGGACCAGGGCCAGTGAGGCGGCCTCGTACCGGAAAGTGCGGCCCTGCTGGCGGTCCCACTCGACCAGGTACGACACGTGCGGGCCGAACACGGTGACGGGGCGGGTGATGATCAGCCGGATCACCCCGTGGTCGGGGGTCTCGGGGTTGGCGGCGCGGCGGGAGACGCGGGTGTTGACGGCGAAGCTGTTCACGGCGGGTGCCTCTCGTTGTTGGTGGGTCCGGCCGCCGCCCGGGGTTGCCCTCCCGGGCGGCGGCCTTCGGTGGTGCGGAGGAATCGACCGGTCGGCCGAGGGAGCGTCAGCCCCGGCCCGGGGCGGCTCGATGCCGCCCCGGCCGGCCGCGCGACCGGCGGGCCGGCCGGCCCCGGGGCGGCGCCACCGGGGCCGGCCGGGCGGTCAGCGGTCCAGCGGGAACGCGCGGTCCTCGTTGCGGACGGCGGCGGGGGCCGGGCGGTGGATGTCGCCGTGGTAGACGGCCATGGCCTGCGCGTGCGACTGGCCGTTACGGCGGCGGCGGCCGTACTCGGCGGCGAGCTGGGCACCGTGCATCGGGTAGAGCTCGGCGGCCTCGTGCCAGCGCCGATCGGGAACCCTCTCACCGGTCCACGCGACGCGGACCAGGGTCCGGGCCAGACCCGATGAACCGAAGAACGTCGCGGTCTCCAGTACC
The DNA here is from genome assembly GCF_055575795.1 of Kitasatospora sp. NPDC034023. NCBI lineage: Bacteria > Bacillati > Actinomycetota > Actinomycetes > Kitasatosporales > Streptomycetaceae > Kitasatospora > Kitasatospora sp. NPDC034023. Next base: position 68,112 of record NZ_JBVIRY010000038.1, on the reverse strand, counting down.
CGGCCGTTGCGCGTCCCGTCCCGCCACTCAACCCGGTCACCGACCGTGTGGCGGGTGGCGCGGCGCTCCGCCTGGATCACGTCGGGGTGGACGGCCCGGAAGTCGGCGGCCTCGGCGGCCTGGGGCACGTCGGAACCGTCCCACCGCACGGTGTGCTGAGCGCCGCCCCGGGGCCCGGTGTAGGTGCCGCGCCGGATGATCTCGCGGGGCGCGGCCCCGGCTCCCGGGGCCTGGTAGGTCATCGTGCCCTCGACGCGAACGCCCGGCTCGATCGCGGGGACCGGCTGCGGCGCCTGCTGCCCGGTGGCGGGCAGCGGGTTCAGCTCGCACGCCTCGCACTCGTCGGTGCTGCCCTGCTGGCGGTCCCACTCCACGACGTACGTCACGGGGTACTGAGCGCCGGGGTTGGTGTCCGTGGTGATCAGCCGGATGGTGCCGTGGTCGGGGGCGTCGGCGTCGGCCGCGTCGTGGAAGACGCGGGTTCCGACGGTCAGGGCGGGGGTGGTGGTCATGGTGGCCTCGTCTCGTGTTGGTGGTGTCCGGCCCGGGGTCGGGCCGGGGGCCGCGCGGGGTTGCCCTCCCGCGCGGTGGTCTGGGGTGGTGCGGAGGAATCGGCCGGTCGGCCGAGGGAGCGTCAGCCCGGCCCGGGGCGGCTCGATGCCGCCCCGGCCGGCCGGCCCCGCCCCGGCCACCGGCCGGGGCGGGGCCGAGGCTCACAGCTCCAACAGAAGCTGGGTCGGGGCCTCCAGCGCCTTCGGCGTCTGCTGGTCCAGTTCCGGCGTCCGCCGGTCCTTGGTGACCCGCCACGGCTGGGCGGCCCTGCGCCGCATCTCGGCCTCGTACTCGTCGGCCTGCTTGCCGTGCACGGTCTCGTACGCCTCCAGCTCGACCGCCTCGGCAATGTGCTGCTCGAACGCGGCCGGGAAGGCGCGGGCGAACAGCCGCATCTGCAGGCAGCTGGCGGCAGAGTTCAGCGGCCCGACCAAACTGCAGTCCATGAGAACGGCGATCAGCTCGGCCGTCGTCCCGGGGCGGGTGTCCTTGCCGGTGGCGACCCGGTCGACCAACTCGGAGACGTGGGCACGGTAGAGGATCTCCGCGCGGCTGAACCGGTCGTGAGTCGGCCGGGCCAGCGCGAACGACTCACGCCAAATCCGGCTCGTGTGCTGGCCGCGCTCGCCGTGGCGGGCCTGGCCGTCCTCGATCTCCTCTTCGGCCCACTCCATCGCGGCGAACAGCGGGGCGAGCCCGGTTTCGATGGCGGCCCGGATGTCGGCCACGATCTGCCCGGCGGTCCCGGGGGTCAGGTCGGGGTCGGTGGTGGTGGTGATGGCGGTCATGGGGTTCCGTCCTTCGGTGTTGGTGGTGTCCGGCCCGGGGTCGGGCCGGGGGCCGCGCGGGGTTGCCCTCCCGCGCGGGGGTCTGTGGTGGTCCGGAAGGCTCGGCCGGGTCGGCCGAGGGGGCGTCAGCCCCGGGTCGGGGCGGCTCGATGCCGCTCCGACCCGGTCACCCGCCCGTCGGGCGGGGCCCCGGTCCCGGGCGCGGGGCCCGGGACCGGGGGCCGATCACGCGGCCAGGGCCAGGGACCGGACGTGCTGCTTGGCCTGGTGGGCGGCGCTGGTGAGGCTGCCGACCGGCTCGCCGACCCGGGCCGGACCGGCTCCGGCGACGTGCTCGACGGCGTAGGACGCGCGGCCGGTCAGCCGGGTGATCTCGTACAGCTCGCCTGCCACGGTGAGGTGCCAGCGGCCGTGACCGGTGCGCTTGATCGTGTAGAGGTGGGCGGCCTGGGCGGCGGCCAACGGGGAGGGGGCGGCCGCGACCGGGGCGGGCTCCTCCGCCTCGGCCTCCTCGTCGTAGGCGTGGGCGTCCTGCTCGGCGCTGTCGAGCGGGCCGAATCCGCACACCGTGCACTCCGGCTCGCCCATGCCGTTGTGGGCCTGGCACCCTCCGCACTGCCAGGTGGCGGGCTCCTCCAGCTCCGGCCGCTCGACCACCTCGGCGGGGCCGTCTCCGCACTTGGTGCACACCTGGTCGGCCCCGGTGTTGTAGACGTCGCACTCGACGCACCGCCAGGTGGGGGCCTGCTCGCGCTGCTCGGGGGCGGTGAGCCATCCGGCCCGGATGCCCCGGTCCGCCTGACGCCAGGCAAGCTCGGTGTCCGGACCGTAGGTGTAGGTGTAGGCACCGACGATCCACGGGACCAGCCAACCGCGCGCAACCAGGCTGGCGAAGCTGGGGTGGTCCCGGTGGAGACGACCGGTGTACGCGCTGGCCAGGGCCTCCATGTCGGCGGCGGTGAAGCCGTACCCGCGCACCCGCTCGCGCAGGGCCTCGGCCTTCGCTGCGGCCTCCTTGGCGCGCTCGGCCTCCAGCTCGGCCCGGTGCGCGGAGATGACGGCGGCGGCCTCCTCCTCCGTGTCGACCGTGGCCAGCTGGGTCCGGCTCTCGATGTGGTGGACACGGACCCGGGACGGCACCGTCGTGTGCCGCCCAATGCCGTAGTACACCTGGTCGCACAGCGCGTTGCGGAACTCGATCGGGTATCCGTCGTCGTCCTCGTCGGCACGCCACGGGAACAGCCACTCGACCGGCGCGGCCTCGGCGGCCGGAGCGGCCTCCACCGTGACCGGCTCGGCCGGGGCCTCGGCCTCGGCGGGCTCCTCGGCGACCGGGGCGGGGTTGTTCTCGATGACGCCGGTCACGTCGGCGAGCTTCCCGCCGATCCAGTCGCTGCCCCCGACCCGGACGGTCGGGCTGCCGTCGATCCGCCACCGGCTGCCGGTGCCGACCCACGACGCCTGGAACTCCTCGCCCGCGCCGTTGGTGCCGCTGAGGACGTAGAACCGGTACGAGTCGTCTCCGCAGGTGGACACCTCGGTGGTCCACCCGGCGGCGGCGGCGGCCTTGGCGATCTTGACGGCTCCGGACGGGACGGCGGCCAGGGTCTTGGTGGTCATCGGGGGTTCCTCGCTGTTGGTGGCTCCCCCGGCCGGTTCGGCCGGGGCCTCTCGGCGGGGGTTGCCCTCCCCGCCTTGATGACTCAATTAAACCATGGTTTCAGGGGTGCTGTCCAGCCCCAAAGGGGCCCTGACCTGGGAATTCACCCGCTCGGCCCAGTGCGCGCCCCCTCCCAGTGAGCCGCTTTTGAGCCCTGCCACCTGGCTGTCCCGCACCCGCCCGACCGAGCTGCAGCACCTCTTGGCCCTCCGCGACGTCCGCCACCGTGCGGCCACCACCCGGGGCCGGCCACCGTTCCCGCCGGGCCCGGCCACCCGCCCATGCCAGCCACGAACGGCGCCCCGCCCGCGAATTGGAGTCGCGGGGGGCGGGGGTCCGGAGGAGCCCCCCGCGAGGCTGAGCGCGCGGGCGAAGCCTCCCAAGACCCCCGCGGCGCGGGAACGCACGCCGCACCCGGCCGCCGGAGCCGCACGGCGCGGGCACACGCCCGGTGCGCGCCCACTGCCGGATCGGCCGCAAGGCCGATGCCGGAAGGCGACCACCCGCACCCAACCGCCGGCGGACCACCGCCCGGCAGGCCGACCACCCGCACGGCCGGCCTGCAGACGGGGCGGGCGGTCAGCCCGGGAGGCTGTCCCACGGCGGGTCACCCTGCTCGTCGGGGTGGGCGAGGCGCTCAGTGGTGAGCGACTCCTGCACCAGTTCGGTGAGCCACGACAGGTGGCCGGGCTGCAGGACGACCGTCCCGGCCGGGGTCCCGTCGGGGTGCCGCAGCGTCAGGACCGCGCCCACCTCTCCCTCCTCGTCGGTCGGGTAGGTGCCGACCAGCTCGGCAAGGGCGCGGGCGAGGCCCGCGGCGGCCGCGCGCACGGGGTTCTCCTCGGCCGGGACGGCGGGGGCGGGGTCCACGATCCGCCAGGTCCAGTACCCGTGGCCGACGCGGTACCGGCCATCGGCGCCCGGCGGGCAGAACTCGACCAGCTCGCCCTCTTTGCCCCGCACCTCGACCCTCTCCCCGACGACGCGCAGGGTGTCCGCGCCGGGACGGAGGGCCTGTTCGGCGTCCAGGGCCGCAGCGATCCGGCGGACGTGCGCCAGGGTCAGGACGGGCAGATCGTAGCCGTTCGGGCAGGTGTCGCCGAAGGTGAGGCAGTCGAACGGGCCGAGGTCGTCAAGCATGACGCGGGCGGGGATCAGGGGGTTCAAAACAAGCTCCTCGATGGGGTGTTGGCAGGGGCGGGGCTGGCGGCGCGGCAGCCCGGGGCGCGGCGGCTCGATGCCGCCGCGACCCGGTCACCGCCCCGGGAGCCGGGGCCGGCCCCGGGCGCTGGGCCCGGGACCGGCTGGGGTGCGGTCAGTCCTGGGCCGGGGGCCAGGTCAGTTCGGGGAACAGGCGGCGGACCTGGGCCTTGGCCCAAGGGTGCACGGTGTCCCATGCGTCCTGGCCGGGCTCGGCGGCCCAGAAGTGCCAGCCGTCGGCGCATCCGGCGGACTCGCTGGCGAGCACCTGCATCACGTCCTGGACGGTCAGCAGCGGCGGGAGCGGGTCGCCGCCCTCGAACGGCTTGCTGAACGTGGCGTAGAGCTTGGCGGCGATCGCCTCCGCGTCCATGACGGCGGTGGCGGTCACCGACAGGGCCACGGTGCCGTCGGCGGCCCGGCGCCAGCGGTAGCCGGCGGGGGCCGGGTCCGGGGCCGGGCGGCGGCCGACGGTCTCGGTCGCGGCGATCTCCCGCAGCCGCTCGGCGGCCTGGCGGCGCGGGGCGAACAGCCGGAAGCAGCTTTCGACTGCGCCGAGCAGCTCGGCGAACTCGACGGGGAACCGGTCGGGGCTGCGGTGGTCGCCGAAGTTCGGCGACTCGAACAGCACCACCTCGTCGTCGCGCCCCTCCAGGTGGCCGATCGGGAAGTAGTGGGCGTGCAAACCGGCGTACTCGCCGATCGTGCCGCGCAGGTCGCTGTTGATGTCGGACATCGCCACCTCGCCGCAGCCGCCCGGCAGCGGCAGGACCAGGTAGGTGCAGGCGGCGCTGCCGTGCACCTCGTAGGCGAGGCTTCGGCGGGTCAGCTCGGCGCGGACGGCGTCGGCGAGCAGGTCGTCGGGGTTCCACGTGATCACGGGAGTTGGTCCTTCTTCTCGGGTTGGTGGTGGGGCCGGGGCCGGCTGGCCCGGCCGGGCCGCGCGGGGTTGCCCTCCCGCGCGGCCCGGGGCTGGGTCGGGTCAGGTGGTGCGCTTCTGCGCCAGGAAGGCGCGGGCGGCGGCCAGCACGTCGCCCTGGAAGGCGTTCCGCAGACGCTGGACGGCGTCGGGTCCGTGCTGCGTGTTCAGGCCCTGCACGGTCCAGCACCACTCGCGCCCGTAGTCGGGGTGGTCCTGGTCCTGGTCGAGATTGACGATCCAGCCGTGGGCGAGGGCGTGGATGATGCCGATCCCGGCTTCCCATCCGTCGCCGTCGTCCAGCCCGTACTCCTCGGTGAGCTCGGGGTAGAGCGCGGCGAGGGCCTTGGCGTCCTCGTCCGGGGTGATGCGGCCGTTGACCAGCGCCTCGGCGTACCGGGTGGCCACCAGGGAGAACACCCACATCCAGCCGTTCACCTCGTCGCCGATCAGGTACTCGATCGGGGCGGGCGCGGGACGGCCGACGGTGGCGCGGTTCGCCTTGAGCCAGCGGCGGACCAGCCTGACCGTACGGTGGTTGCGGCGGGCGGGGATGACGGCGGGCCAGGTGCCGCAGCTGACCATCTCCGTGTCGGCGTTGTCCAGCTGCCAGTACAGGGCGTCCTCGTCGGGCTCCAGGTAGAGCGCGCCGTAGCTGCCGGAGACGGTCAGCTCGATCCGCGCGGAGTGGCAGCCACCGGCCAGGTCGACGGCCTCGGCGGGGATGCGGGCCCGGGTGAGGGCGGCGGCGAGGGCCTCGGCGGCCCGCTTGTTCTCGAACATGGTTGTTCCTTCGGGGTGTTGGTGGTGGTGCGGCCCGGGTCGGGCCGCACCGGGGTCCGCGCGGGGTTGCCCTCCCGTGCGGAAGTCGTAGGTCAGCGGCCGGTGGCGCGCAGGGTGTGCAGCTGGCCGGCCGCCGCGTGCTCGATGCGGGCGGCGGCCTCGCCGAGGGTGTGGCCGCCCTCCGACAGGTCGACGGTGCTGCCCGGGTCAGCGTCGGTGGTCGGCCACTCGTGGTCGGGGTTCTCGCACTCACCGGCCGGGTCGGGCCGGTCGCAGGGGACGGCGCGGACGGCGAACAGGCCGCCCTCGCAGTCGGTGACCAGGACGTGCGGGCCGTCGGGGAGGGTGATCTGCCACTGGCCGTAGGTCGACTCCCTGACGGTGCCGGTCATCCGCTCCGCCGTGACCCGGGCCAGGTCGTCGCCGCCGAACTCCGTCGCGGGGTACTCGGGCCGGTGGCCGACTGCGGCGAGCCACCGCTGTGTGTGCTCGGCGGCCTGGTGGAGGTCGACGCCGTAGCGGGTGCCCTCCTCGATGACGTCGCCGTTGGTGTCGTCCGGGGCGTCGCTGACCGCCTCCCACGACAGGTCTCCCTCGGCGAGCACGAGAAAGAGGCTGACGGGTCGGCCGTCCGCCGTGATGTTGAGCTCGGCGGCTCCGAGGTGGAGGGGGTCGCCCGCGACGTGGGCGGCGAAGCCCAGATCGGCCAGCCGGTCCGCGAGGGCGTACGCGGTGTCGAACGCTTCGCCAAGGGTGGTCATGGTGGTGCCCTTCATCGTGGTGGTGGGGGTAGTGGTGTCCGGCCCCGGGGGACCGGGCGGGAAAGGCCGGCGGGCGGCCGGGCGCGGCAGCCCGGGGTGCGGCGGCTCGATGCCGCCGCGACCCGGACACCCGCCCGGGGGCCGGGCCGGTCCCGGGGCGGTACCCCGGGACCGGCGGCCGGTCAGCTGGTGGCGTAGTCCCACCGGCACCGGGTGAGTTCGGTCTGCGCGGTGCCCCGGTAGTGGCCGTGGGCCTTGACCGTGCCGGACAGGTTGACGGTGCGGCCGGTGGCCGGGCGGCGGGTGCTGGTGCACAGCCACGTCAGGACGTTCAGCTCAGCGTCGCGGAAGATCAGCCGGTGCCGGGGCTGGGAGTGGTAGCCGTAGGTCCGCTGGCCGAGGTCGAGCACGCGCACGACCGACAGGGTGAGCCCGGTCAGCCGGTAGTCGACCACTCCGAGGTGCCGGGACACCTCCGCCGCCTTCGCCGTCTCCTCGGCGGCGCGCTCCCGCTTCATGGCGGCGGGCACCGACGCGAGCCACCCCAAGTTGCGCCAGACGGTGACCGGGTGGCGGGCGATCGCGGCCAGACGCTGGCGGTACTTGTCGGCGCTGAACTGGCCGTCAAGGCACCACTGGAGTGCCTCGGCGGCGGCGTCCACCGCGTCGGTGACCGCGTCCACCTCGCGCCGCAGCTCGGGGTAGTCGTACCCGCGCAGGTACTGCTCCGCCTCCATCGCGGTGGGCGGGCGCTCCTCCCACTGGCGGCTGAGCGGCTGGTAGAAGCCGCGCACCTCGACCAGCGCGGAGCAGACGCGCAGAGCCTCGATCACGTCCAGCTGGTCGGGGGTGGTGCGGGTGCCGGGGGTCTCAATGTCGAACATGGCCTGTCCTTCGGGGTGTTGGTGGAGTGGGCCCGGCGGGGGCGGGTTGCCCTCCGCCCTCGCCGGGCTGGGATCGGTGGTCGGTCAGTCGGCCGGTCGGGGCGCGATGCGGGCGATCACGTCCTCGAACGCCTCCTCGGCGGCGTCGCGGTACGCCTGGGCGAACACGGTGGGCTCCGCGCGGCGGCCGTACTGGTGGTGCAGCCGGTCGTGCTCGCGCTGGGCGGACCGGGCCTCGTATCCGGCGGCGGCGATCTCGACCGGGGTGTACGGGGTGAACAGGGGCTGCTGGGCCATGGGGGTCTCCTCGACTACAGGGCGGCGCGGTCGCGCAGGTAGGCGGCCAGGTGGACGGCGGTGGCGCTGTCGGTGACGGCGGGCACCCGGCGCACGTCCAGCGCGCCGACCCGCTTGCCGCGCCACCGGACCGGGAAGGCGGTGCCGACCGGCGGGATCACCAGCGCCCACAGACCCCGGGCGCTGTCGACGCGGACCACGGCGGCGGCCTCCTCGGCGTCCCACGCGGCGGCGATCCGGTTGGACTCGATCCCGAGACCGGGCAGGTGGCGGGCGATCGCGCGGGCCTGGATCAGCTCGGAAAGCTGGACGGCGGTGGCGGCGGCGGGGGCGAGTTGGCAGCACCCGGTGTCGGTGCTGGCGGGTGCGGTGGTCTTCTGCACGGTGCTGGTCCTTCTCGGTGTTGGTGGGTGGGCCCGGCGGGGGCGGGTTGCCCTCCGCTCCCGCCGGGCCGTGGCGGGGAGACGGTCCGTCAGCGCTGGGTGGCGGCGCTGATCTCGGCGGCCTTGGCGCTCATCCGCCGCAGGAACTCGCCCTCAGGCTCGGCGGCGGCCTGCGCGGCGGTGTGGCGGGTGTAGTCCGCGAACGCGCGCACGTGCTCGGGGGTCGGGAAGGCGCGGGCCACGCTGCCGTGGGCCGGGGTGGCGGTCCACGCGCCGTCCGGACCGGCGGCCATGACGCGGATCTCGCCGTTCCAGAGCAGCTCGGCCAGGTCGAGACCGGCGGCGATCGGGGCGTCCGTGCGGTAGGTCTTGGCGTTCAACTCGGGCTCCTGTTGGTGGAGTTGCCCCCCGGGGCCGGTCGGCCCCGGGGGTCTCGGCGGGGGGTTGCCCTCCCCCGTCTTGATGACTCAATTAAACCATGATTCTGGGCAAAGGTACAGCTCAGACCCCCTGCCGACCGGGTGAATCCTGGTCACCAATCGCCGTCGTACGGGCCGTCTTCCGGCTCCATCGCCTCGCGTGCGGCCTGGTTCTCGGCCTCAGTCTGGAAGGTGCACCCGGCCTTGCCCTCGTCGCGGGGGCAGCGGTACCGGCCGCTGTCGCAGGTGTAGCAGGCGCTCATGTCGACGTCTCTCCTCTGGTGGTCGGCGGGATGGGCCGGGGCGGGCGGACCGCCCGCCCCGGCGGGGGGTCAGGGCTTCGGCGTGTACGACTTGTCGGCCATGACGGCCTGCTCGATCACGGTGGGCTTGTAGCCGAGCATCACCAGCAGCCCGAGGTACTCGCGGGTCTTGGTGCGGCGGCCACCGCCGTCCTCGCGCCACGCCTCGCGGGTGGCGTCCATCTCCCCGCACGCGGCGATCTTGGCGAATGCCAGGGCGACCAGCCGGGCGGCGGTGGCCCGGTCCATGAGCTTGACGAAGTCCGCCTCTCGCGCGCCGCCCGTGCCGAGCAGCTCCGCCAGGGTCGGCAAGGTCCGGTGGTCGCCGAACCGGCCGGAGATGCTGCCGAACCCGCTCAGCATGGCCAGGGTGACGGCCTTCTGCAGTGCGGCGGTCTCGGCGGCGGTGTACTTGCGGCCCTTGGCCAGCAGGGCCTTGACCCACGCCCGGCGGGTGTCGGTGGACGCCTGCCAGTCAATGTTTCCGGCCTTGATGGCCCGGGTCTCGGCGGCCGTCTTGCGCGGCCCGGCCTCGTTGGGGTGCACCACCTTGTGCTCATACAGGCCCGGGTTCGCGCACCACTGGGTGTAGTCGCCGGTCCCGCGCACGAACACCGCACCCCGGCACTCGGCGGCGTGCCGCTCCTCGCTGTAGCTCTTACCGTCCTGGTCGCGCAGGTAGTAGATCCGCTGGGCCTTCTCGCTCAGCTCGTCCGCCTCGCGGACGCGGGCCCCGGCGGCCTGCAGCTCGACCAACCGGGCGGCGGCCGACTTGTCGGCCTCCTGGCGGGCCTTGACCCGCCGGATCACGTAGGTGAGGTTCTCGCCCTTGGCGGCGGCCTCGGCGATCTCCTTCATGGCGGCCGTCTCGTCGTCCAGCGCGGACAGGTCGCTCATCTGGTCCAGCGTCAGGGCGACGGCGGGCACCGCCTCGCGCAGGGCCTTGACCGGGGCGGCCCCGGCGGCCTTCACCACGGCCTTGACGGTCTTCTGGGTCTGGCCGGACGCGGTGGCGATCTGGGCGGTGCTCGCACCGAACTCGGCGGCGTCGAACAGTCCGGCGGTCACCTCGCTCACGGTGAGCGGCGCGCGGTGCACCGCCGTGGTGAGCATGTCGAGCCGCTGCTGAGCGGCGTTGCGCTCGCGCCGCTCGTACGGGACGTGGGTGCGCTTGGCCTCGATCGCCCCGGCGAGACGGCGGTGTCCGTCGACCAGCAGCAACGCGCCGCCCTCGCCGGTGGTGATGATGACCGGGATCGTCACGCCGTCCGCGCGAATGCTGGCCACGAACTCCCGGGTCAGCCGCAGGTCCTTGCGCAGGTTGCCCTTGTGGGGCGTCAGGTCGCTGACCCGGATCTGCGGGATCGGGGAGTAGGGAACGGCCTCCAGCCCGGCCGCCTGGGCGGCGGCGATCCGCCGGAACCCGTCGATCACCTGGGGCGTGCCGTCGCTGAGCTGGACGACGTGCAACGGGTCCTCGATGCCGTGCTCGGCGATCGAGGCGGTGAGCTCCGCGTCCGCCTCGGTGGCGCGGACGTTGCCCGGATGGGCGAGCAGGTCGGCGATGGACGCGAGCGGCCACGGGGCCGGGGCGGCCGCCTTCTCCTCGGCGGCAGCGTCGGACTCGGGCGCGGTCTTCACAGCGGTGGTCAAGGTGTTGTCCTCGGTGTCGGTGGTTCCCCCGGCCGGTTCGGCCGGGGCCTCTCGGCGGGGGTTGCCCTCCCCGCCTTGATGACTCAATTAAACCATGACTCGGGGGGTCTTGTCCAACCCGAAACCGCCTCTGACCTGCACTTTCCCCCTCCCGGCCCAATCCGCGCCCCCCTCCCAGTGAGCCGCTTTTGAGCCCTGCCACCCGGCCGTCCAGCACCCGCCCGACCGGCCTGTACCGCCTCCGGGCCTCCCGCGACGTCCGCCACCGTGCGGCCACCACCCGGGGCCGGCCACCGTTCCCGCCGGGCCCGGCCACCCGCCCGCGCCAGCCACGAACGGCGCCCCGCCCGCGAATTGGAGTCGCGGGGGGCGGGGGTCCGGAGGAGCCCCCCGCGAGGCTGAGCGCGCGGGCGAAGCCTCCCAAGTCCCGCACAGCGCGGGAGCCTGCCCGCACCCGGCCGCCGGAGCCGCACGGCGCGGGCACACACCCGGTGCGCGCCCACTGCCGGATCGGCCGCAAGGCCGATGCCGGAAGACGACCACCCGCACCCAACCGCCGGCGGACCCCCGCCCGGCAGGCCGACCACCCGCACGGCCGGTTCCGCGGGCGGGTGCGACGAAACGCCAGCGCGCCGACGGACGCGGGGTCCGTCGGCGCGCTGGCGCGGGCTGGCAGGTGTCAGGCGCGATAGGTGGGGGCCGTACAGATGTCGCGGTGGCCGTCCAACCAGCCCTCGCGCTCGGCCGCGCCGATCTCGCGGCCTGCCGTGTTGCCGCAGAGCGCGCAGAGCGTGACCCCGTCGGGGCGTACGACGTAGCCGGGGCCGTCGGGGCCGAGGGCCTGGGCGCGCTGCAGCAGCAGCAGGACGTCGGCCAGGCCCTCGCGGCCGGTCTCCGAGGCCGGACCGCCGACCCACAGCACGGTGTCCAGCATCAGGGTGGCGTGGCCGAGTAGCCGCCGGGGTCGCTCGTGCAGGGTGGGGTGGCCGGCCTTCATCCGGTCGCGCACACCGGTCAGGTTCACCGGCTCGGGCAGGTCCAGGCCGAGCTGGCGGCACGCGGCCGCGATGGCGGCGGTGGTGGCGGTGCTGGTGTCCGGGGTGGTGCTGGTGCTGGTCATCGCTCTCTCCGGGGGATCTGCTCGGGCGCTGGAGCCGGGGCGCGGACTCGGGTGCCCATGGGGGTCAACGACCGTACCGGCGGGGCCGATACGGGATCAGCGGGCGTTGACGCCGGGGGGCGCGGGCTTCACCGAGCGCACCGGCACCTGCCACTCGATACCGCCGGCGGCGGGCCGGAGGTACACCTGGTCCGGTATCTCCTCGTCCCGCCACGGGTGGGTGCCGACCTGCTGGACCACGCCGACGGCCTGGACCACGGTGTGCCCTCCGACCTGGACCGGCGCGACGGCGAGGGCCCCGGGGACCAGCCACTGGTTCGCCGGCCGGTTCAACCACGCCTCGCGGCGGCTCACCGCGCCCTCGCACGGCGGCGGGGCGGGGGGCCGGGGCCGGCGCGGACGGCGTGCTGCTGGCTTCACGGAACCTCCCGGGGACGGCTGGGCCTCCCTGCTCGCGCGGTCCGCCAGAACCGAGTGCGCGGGCAGGGAGGCGTGGACGGCCGGGCCGCCCCGGAGTTCACGGGGGGTTCGGGGCGGCACGGCCGGGTCGGCCGGCGGAGAGGTGTCTCGGCGCCTGGCCACTGTCGAGTGAACCCTGGTGCCGGGTCGGCGGTAACCCCACGGCGGGGGCCCCACGATGGGTACGGTGCCGGAAACGGGACCGCCAGAACTCGCCTGGGGCACACCATGACTGACTACCCGACACCCGCCGCCCTGCCACCTGGCCTGGTCACGGCCCCGCACCTCGCGGCCGCGCTCGCCGCCCGCGACTTCGCCGCCGTCTTCACCGTGGCGCGGGAGGCCGGCTTCTCCTTCAACCGGATCGCCGAGGCGTGCGGAATGAAGCCCGAGCGGGTATCACTGGTGGCCCGTGGCGAAGCGCGGGTGACGGCGCTGGAAACCGTCGAGCGGATCGCCGACGGCCTGCGAATCCCCGGTGTGCTCATGGGCCTGGCTGCGCGACCCTGGGAGGACACCGCCAGAACCACCAGCTCGGAGCCTTCCTATGACGTCCTGGCAGATGACCCCGTGAAGCGCCGCGACCTGCTGCGCGGCGCCCTCGCCGCAGGCATGACCGGCACCGCCCTGGCCGCCCTCGCCCACACCCGGCAGCACCTCGACCTGGCGCTGACCGGCAACCCCTCCCCCGCCGCCGACCTCGACCACTGGGCCGCGACCGCCGAGCACTACGCCTACGGGTACGGCGGCGCCGCCCCCGCGGCCCGGCTCGCCGAGATCGTCGCCGACGTCGCCGACCTGCAGCCCCTGCTCCAGCGCCCGCAGCCGGCCCCCATGCGGGCCGAACTCTGCCATGCCGCAGGGAAGTTGTCCGGGATGGCCGCCGTCGTGCTGCACGACCTGGGCGAGGCCCGCGAGGCGCGGGCCTGGTTCTCCTCCGCCTCCTCGGCGGCCGCCGAGGCCGGCGACCCTCGGCTGCACGCCTGGGTGCTCGCCCGGGAGGCGATGACCCCGCTGACGTACGGCGCCCCCCTCGCGGCCGCCGCCCTGGCCGAGCGGGCCCGGCACGTCGCCGGCACCGCGCCCTCCGCCTCGGCCGCGCTCGCGGCCGCCGTCGCGGCCCGCGCCTACGCCCTGACCGGCCAACGCGAGCAGGCCCTGGCCGCGCTCGCCGACGTCGCCCGCCTGGCCGACCGGCTCGGCCCCGGCGACCGGGCCGACACCTGGCTCACCCTGCCGGAGCAGAAGGAGCAGATCCACCTCTCCCACGCCTACACCCTGCTCGGGGAGACAGGCCAGGCCCGCCAGGCGCAGGCCCGCGCGCTGGCGCTCACCGGCCCCTCCAGCCACCAGGCGCGGACTCTGCTGCTGCTCGACGGCGCGCTGTGCGATCAGCGCGACGGCGACACCGCGCAGGCGTGCCGCCGGGCGGCGGCCGCGCTGCTGGCGCTGCCGTCCGACCAGCGCACCGGGCTGACCCGCTCGCGGGCGCTCGACCTGTACCGGGCGATCCCCTCCCAACGGCGCGGCGAGCAGGCCGTGCGGGACCTGCGCGAACTCATCGCCTGAGCACGCCCGGTAGATCCGGGCCCTCATCCGAGGGCCCGTTTGTGAAACCCGCGCCGGTCAGCGCCTCGCGCGGGTCACCTGCCGTACGCCTGGCGGCAGAGGTCGACCAGGTACTGCGGGAGGCCGTGCTGGCTCCCGGCCGAGCAGACGTCCCCCTGCCCGCCGACGCCCGGTGCCGGTGCGGCCGGCTGCTGCTTCGCGGGTGCCTGCGGCTGCGGGCGGGCCGCCTGGCCGTCCTGATCGGCGGCGCTGCGGCTCGGCTTCGGTTTGGGCTTGCGGGGTGCGGCGGGCCGGCCGACCGGGCCCGGGTCCTGCGGCGGGGCCTGCTCCTGGTCGTCCTCGTGCTCCGGCTCGGGCTCCTCGACCACCGGGGTCGGGGCCGCCGTCGGGTCGGGTTCCGGGGCGGGCAGCGGGCGGACGGCGGGCACCGCCGGCGCCCGTTCCAGCGCCAGCAGTACGGGGGCGGCGGCGAGCTCCAGCGGCGCCCCCGCTTGCGGCCGGACGCCGGGACGGTCGGCCGGCGGGACCGCGGCGACGGCCAGCACGGCGGCGGTGGCCAGGACGACCACGCCGGTTCGGCGACCGGCCGGGGCGGCGGCCGCCCGGCCGGTGGCGGTCACCGCGCGCAGGGCGGCGGGCGGCAGGGCGGCCAGCCTCCGGGCGGCCAGCGTGAGAGCGCCGGGCCGGACGGGCCCGTTGGCCAGGGCTTCGCTGGCCTGGGCGTTGATGGTCGCGGTCCAGTAGGCGGGGGCCCCCGCGCGGCCCGCGGCCGCCGCCGTCTCCCGGTAGAGCCGGGCGGCGAGCAGGTGGTCGCCGCCGAGGTGGGCCAGGTAGGCCCGGGTCTCCTGGACGGCCAGGACCTCGGGGTGCTCGGGGCCGCACGCGGCGGCGACGTCCTGGTGGAGCTCCCCGGCAATCCGGTCGGCCTCGGCCAGCTCGCCCAAGCGCACGGCCCCGGCGATCTGCCGGGACCGCACGGACCAGGGCTCGGGCAACAGCGCCTCACCGGGGCCGGCCACCAGCAGCGGCGGCGCCGAAACGGTGCTCCCGACGGTGCCCGTGGCGGCAGGGCGGTGTTGCGTGCGGTTCATCGTCCTATCCTTCGCCGGATCAACCTTCGCAGGCGGGAGGCGTGTGACGGCGTGGCGGCGGTCAGGAGTCGTACACGTCCTCACACGCCTTGCGGCCGGTGACGCCGTCGAAGGTCACGCACAGCTGGCCGGAGAACTGGAACCAGCCCCATTCGGCCGAGAGCGTGTCACCGTGCCGGGTGGCGGTCTGCGGGTAGTCCACTTCGCGGCCGTTCAGCAGCAGGTGTGCGGTGCGCTCCTTCACGTCGCGCGGCGGGTTGGTCCAGATCGCCACCGCCTTGCTGACGTGCTCGCCTTCGCCCTCGACCCGGATGCAGACCTGCGGGCCGCCGCGGTGGGTGCAGGCCGAGGCCGAGCGCGTCGCGGCCTGGACCTGGGGGGCGGTGAGCACCGGCAGCAGGACGGCGGCGAGGACCGCGACGGTGGTGGTGAAGCGGCGCACGGCAGTCTCCCGGTCGGCTCGGCGGATGCGGTGTCCGGCCAACCGCCCGCGCCCGCCGGCGGTTCCGGGGTCCGGCTGCGGTTCACTCAGGCGGCGCAACCCGTCCTCCACCGGCCGCTGGCCGGGAACGGGTCCGGCTGAGGCCGGCCCAAACGACCCGGGGCCGGCCTCTGCCGGTCAGGCCCCGACGGGGCTGGACTGCAGCGCGATCTCCTCCATCACGTCGGTGCCCAGCCAGATGGGCCGGGCGTAGGGAGGGTGGTCCTCCCAGAGCAGGGCGGTCCGGGCCAGCACGTCCCACGCTTCCGCGGCGAGCACGCGCCGGGCGGCTGCCACCCGCTCGTCCAGCTCCGGCTTCGGGGCCAGGTAGGTCTCCAGCGTGGCGACGGCGCTGCCGACCACGTCGAACAGCGCCTCGGCGGTGCGCCGTTCGTCGGTACGCGGCGCCTCGTCCACCCGGGGCCGGAGCCGGTCCTGGATGAACACGGCGAGACCGACGGCCTGCTCGACCGTCACGGTGGCGAGGATCGCCACCCGCGCCCGGAGGTCTTCTTCGTCCGTCATGCGGTGCTCCCCCTCGTCGGTGCCGCCGGGCCGGTGCCCGGGGCTGCACCGAGAACGCTATGCGAGCCGCGCCGGGGAAGGCGTGAGCCCCCGCGCCGGTCGGCGTGGGGGCTCACGGTCGGGGTGCCGGGTCCGCCGGGTCAGGGGCGGGCCTTCGTGCGGGTCACTTCACGATCATGTCGGCCGGGTGGCCGTTGGTCATGTGGTCCACGCACTCCGGGCAATCCTCCCGCCATCCGAGGTGAGCGTGCACCTCGCGGGAGGCGTAGGCGTGCCGCCAGCACTGACGGCACTCTCCCTTGGGCGGGTTGTTCGCCTTGTCGTTCGCCATCGTCGTCTCCTTCGGCTGGTCGGACGGCCGTCCGCTGCGGGGCCGGCCGCCCGGGGTCGGACCGGCGGGCCGGGTCGGCCCGCCGGCGGTTCGGCGGTTTCCGGATGGTCAGCTGAACTCGCTGAGGTCGACCGCGGGCGGCGAGCTCGGCGCGGGCTGATCGCCGTTGCGGGACCTGCGGGGCTTGCGGCGCACAGGCCGGGCGGCATTGGCCTGCCGGACCCGCTCGCGTTCGGCGGCCCGATCCCACCGGACGTTGGCGGCGTCGCTGCGACGGGCGTCGGCCTCGGTGGCCTTGGCCTGCCGATTGGCGTCGGCCTCGGTGGCCTTGGCCGCCCGGTCGGCCTGGTTGTCCCGGTACTGGTCGTCCCGGGCGGACTTGGCGGCCGCGGCGGCCCGGTCGGCCAGGCCGAGCTTGACCTGGCCCTGCACGTGCTGGCCGCCGACCTTGATGCCCTCCTTGGCGGTGGAGATCGCTTCGGTGACCGGCCGGGACACGGCGGCGGTGGTGGTCGCGGCGGCCTGGGCGACGCCTGCGACGGCCTGGGCGGTGCCGGCCACGGCCCCGGCGAGCTGGCCGACGGTGCCGACGGCCGCCGCGGCCAGGTTGATGGTGGCGGCGCCCAGGCCGCCGCCCCCGGCCGGGCGCCGGACCGGCGCGGCGGCGGAGGCGGCGGGGGCCTTCGCGGCGGCGGCCTTCTGCAGGGCGGTCTGCTTGCCCTTGCCGCCCTTGCGCTCCTTGGCCATCGAGTCCTTCGCCAGGACGCCGGTGACCTTGGTCTTGGCCTCGCCGCGGCCGGCCTCGATCTCGAACTTGCCCTCGTTGTTGTAGCGGACCGAGGTGACCACCTCGACCGGCACGGCGGCGTTGGTGAACTCGTGCCCGGCGCTGCAGCGGATGACGGCCCGGGGCTCGGTGTGCCGCTTGGGGCGGCTCAGCCGGTGGTTGGTGACGGAGCCGCACTTCGGGCAGGCGACTTTGGAGCCGTTGGCGATCAGGGGCCCGGCGAGGGCGGTCGTCGGGCGGGCGAACCAGCGTCCCATTTGCGGTCTCGTCTTTCTGGTCGTGGCGGTGCGGGCCGGGGAGGGCCTGGGTCAGGCGGGGCGGTGGTGGAGGATCTCGGCGAAGCCCTCGCCGGGGAGGGTGGCGGCGGCGGCCAGGGCGAGGGCGTGCTGGCGGCGCACCACGTCCTCCGGCACCCGGGTGGCCGGCGGCCTGGCCGCGTTGCGCTGTAGGCAGTCCTCCAGCTCGGCCTCGACCAGCAGAGCCACCGGCCGCACACCGAACTGCCGCGCGAGGCCGACTAGTTGGGCGCGATGGTGGATGTCGACCGACGTCGAATCGGTGTAGGTGGTGGCCCCGCGTCGCAGGCGCATCGTCAGCAGCAGGTGCTGGAGTACCGCCGCGTCGGGCGTCGCCAGCTGGTCGCCCGGCTCGGAGACGGCGGCGCGCAGGGCGTCCAGGCTGACGACCTGGTGGGCCGGGACGGAGCCCAGCAGGGTGGTCTTGCCCGCCCCGCTCGGGCCGATCAGCACGACCAGGTCGCCGGGTCGGACGCTCGCCAGCCAGCGGGCGGTGGTCTCGGCGCCGGTGGAGATGCTGGCGGCGTGCCAGGGGGCGGTGCGGGCGGGGCCGGTCATGGCGGGTACCTCCGTGGTGGGGTAGTGGCCGGTCACTGCTGGACGTTCTGCGCACCGGCGTGCAGGTGCTTGATCCGGACGGTGCGGGCCTCGATGTGCTGCTGGGCGCCGATGACCGCGGTCTTGACGGTCGCGGCCGCGCTGCCGAGGCCGGCGCCCGGCTCGGCGGTGCCGAGGGCGGCCGGGCCGGTGCCGGTGCCTGCGGCGAGGTGCTTGACGATGAGAGCGACCAGGGCGAGGGTCAGCACGGCACCGCCCGCCCCGGCGGCGAGCTGGCCGAGGCTGACCACCACGGCGCCGAGGCCCTGCAGCACCTGACCGGCACCCGCGCCGACGCCCCACGCGGCGACGCCGCCCCCGGCGAGCCAGGCCCCGCCGGCCAGGCCGCGGCCGACCACCGGGTCCTCGCTGACTCGGTAGGCGGGACGTGGGGTGGGCTGGACGGTGACCGGGGTCGGGACGTAGGCGGGGACGGTGCGCCCGTCGGGGAGGAGCACGTGCTGCACGGTCATCCCGGGGTGGCCGGCCGGGATCGGGGCCGGGGCGAGCTCCTGGTGCCCGAAGGCCACCGGGAGGGGCGCCGGAAAGGCGGCCGGGGTGTAGACCGGGGTCTCGTACGGGTCGGTGCCGGGGGCCTGCCACATGATCGTGCTCCGCCTTCTCGGGGTGCCCGGACGGTGTCCGGGTGGGGTAATTTGTGGGTGTTTGTCCTGGTCAGCGGGGTGTCCGGAGGGTGTCCGGGGGGCCCGCAGGCGTCCGGTGGCGGACACCTCGCAGTGGGGTCCGGACACCCTCCGGACACCCCGCGACCTGGGGTTTTGCGGGGCCGGACACCTGCCCGGACACCCGTTTTGCCCTGTTATGCGCCGATTGCGGCGAGGACGTCGGCGAGGGCGAACCCGCGCGTGCTGTTGTCGGTGTCCTTGGTGCTGGCCAGGCTCCGGCCGGTCCCGGCCAGGGCCTTCTTGCACTCGCCCGCCAGGCGGGCGCCGATCCGGGTCGCCCACTGCCGGTCACCCTCGTCCCGCTGCTGGGCCCACCCGGCGGAGGGGTCCATCACGTGCAGCAGCTCGGCGATCTGCACGCTCGGCAGGAAGGCGGGATTCCCGGCCTTCTCGAACACCTTGCGGATCTGGGCGAGGATGCCGCGCGAGCCGACCGCGGGCAGGACCGGGATGCCCATGCCGCCCTCGCCGCCGGCCGCCGAAGTGCGGCCGGTCATCTTGATCAGGTAGTTCTCGATCGGGTCCTCGAACTGCCCCGGCAGGCGGTCGGCCTCGCCGCGCAGCTCGTACCCGGCGTCCAGCGAAACGCGCAGGTCGTCAGACTTCTCGCCGTCGATCAGCATCGAGCGGGCCCGCTCGATGCCGACGCCCTCCATGTCCAGGTAGCCGAGGCCGCGCGAGTCCTTGCTGATCTCCTCGGCCTTGTAGCCGGCCCCCGACATCCCGTCACCGAGGATGCTGTTCGTGCCCTTGTAGTTCGCGGTCCGCATGCACCACCGGTTGGCGCACTGGCTCCGGATGATCTCCGGCACGGTCTTCACGTTCGGGTACTGGGTGGCCAGCAGGAGCAGGATGCCGAACTGCGTGCCCTGCGCGGCGATCAGCACGAGAGCGTCCAGAATCGCCTCGCGCAGCTCGTCCGTCAGCGAGCCGTCGCCGACGCCCGTGTAGGTCTGGAGCTCGTCCACCACGGCCAGCTCGACCGGGTAGTCCGCCAGCATGTCCTCGGCCAGCACAATCCGGCCGGCCCTCATGAACTCGTTCTCGCGCCGCTTGATCTCGGCGACCAGGGCCTGCAGCAGGAACAGCAGCCGCTGGGGGTCACGGTTGAACATCGTCGCCGCGACGCGCGAGTACTGCCCGTGCTCCGGGGGCTTGCCGTCCGCCAGCCGCAGGTTGATCCGCACGTCCCGGGCCGCGCCCACGACCACGTTGCGGATGCCCATGCCCTTGCCCGAGCGGGTGGTGCCGCCGACCAGGGTGTGCGAGTCGCGGATCGGCACGTAGATGAACCGGCCGCGGCGGCTGAATGCCAGCGGCACGCCGTCGGACCAGGCGTTGAGCGGGCCGAGGTAGCTGACCAGCGGGCTGCGGCGCGGGGCCTCGAACGGGTCGCTCTTGGTGTGCCACAGCGAGACCCGGTTGACGGTTCCCACCTTGCGGATGTCCAGCCACTCGGTGTCGATGCCGAGCGCTCCGGCGATCGGCTCGGCCTTCGCCACGACCGTCTTCACGGTCACGTTCTCGGGCAGCTTGAGCGTCATCTCCACGCCCTCGCCGTGCTTGTCCCGCATCGGCAGGCCGACCATCTCGACCACCTGGTTTTCCTTGAGGACACCGACGGTGCGCAGGATCTCGGTGATCCGGGCGAGGTCGACCGGCCGGCCGGGGGCGTCCAGCGGCTGGACGTCCAGCAGCTGCCAGCCCTCACCCTCGGGGGCGTTGCGCTGCTTCTCCCACCGGCCGAGCGTCAGCAGCACCCCGTAGGCCAGCAGGCCGGCCGGGGAGGCCGCGAGCAGCCCGAAGGCGAGCGCGACGTACAGGGTGGCGCCGACGTAGAAGCCGAGGCCGGCCGCCGCGGCGATGGTGCGCGCCTCCCGGCGGCGGGCCTTCGCCACGATCTTGCGCTCCTTGCGCAGGTCGGCGACCACGTCGCCCCGGCCCCTCGCCCGCTTGTTCTCGTGGATCAGCTCGGCGTACTCGTCGGCGGCGGTCAGGTAGCGCACCGCGTCCCGCAGGGTGACCCACGCGCCGAGGCCGGCCGTCAGGGTCGCCCGCCACATGTACTTCGGCGCGCGTACCCCGTGGTAGGCGCCGAGGTTCTTCGTGGTCTCCCACGTGTCCACGACTGCGGCCTCGAAGTGGCTGCGGGAGGCGAACGCCTGGGGCAGCACGGGCCGGTAGGGCTGGTGGCGCCATGCGGTGCGCTCCGCGGCTCCGGCCTGGGAGGGGATGACCATGCCGGTGAGCACCTCGGTCTGCTCCTGGGCGGCGCCGTCGTACACCGAGTCGGTGTCGACCGGGTGAACGGTGACCGTACCGATCCCGGCGGAGGCGCGGCCGTGGTCGGACCCGGCGATCGCGGCGTGCTGCATGTCGCCCTGGAGCCGGGCGAGGGCCTCGGGGCCGAGGCGCTTGGTGAAGTCGACCACCAGGGCGTCGGGGCCGGTGTCGATCCCGGGGGTCTGGGTGGCGTCGGACATTGCGTTCTCCTCGGTTCCGTGCGCGGCGGGGGGGGTGGCGGGGCCCCTCGCGGTGACGGGGCCCCGGTTCGTGCGGGTCAGCATGCTGACCTGCTGGCATGCTGAGGTGTTCCGGATCAGGCGCTGGTGTGGCCGGCCTGCAGGCGCTGGCTGCGGTGGGCCAGCTCGCGCAGGTCGTCGGAGCGCTCCTTGGCGTAGAGGGCCAGGTTCAGCTCCACCTCGGCGCGGCGGTGGGAATCGCTGCGCTGGTTGAGCCAGGCGGCCTGGCGGTAGTGGGCATCGGCCTTGGCCAGCCAGGTGCCGGCCTCCTTCACCGCGGCGTCGGTGTCGAGCTGCTCGTTGGTGGTGTCCACGGTCATGTCGGTGGGCCCTTCTCGGTGGGTTCGGATGAGTGCTGCGGGGTGCCTTCCCGTGCCGCTTCCCGGCTTCGTCGGGTGGCCCGCCCCGGTTACTGCGGGGAGTTGTCGAGCTCGGCCTGGACGGCGTCGCGCACCCGCTGGGCGTAGACCTTGGAGCGCCCGAGCAGCTTGGCCACCTCGGGGGTGGAGAAGGAGCGGTGCGTCCCCTCGATCGCGTGGGCGAAGTGCCGGGCCTTCGTCAGATCGGCCTGCGCGAGGGGCTCCACGGCGTCCCTGCGGGCACGGCGGCCGGTGGTGCGTCGCCCAATCCCCCCAAGGGCTGCAGCGGTGTCGGGCGGCCCATCGGACGGGCCTCCGGCGGACGTCGCGGAGGCGCTCCCGCCGTCTTCCTCGTCGCCCGGCAGCAGGTCCAGCAGGAAGCTGTCGAGCTCCCGGTAGACGCTGTGCTCGCGGGCCTCGGTGAGCACCGTCTCAAGTGCGGCGTCAGCTTCGACCCGGCGGCGCCACGTCGACGCAGTGTCACCAACCGAGGCGCGGTGCACGTCGGACCAGGCGGCGCCCCACACCTTTTTCCGGGCCTCGCCGGTGACGTCGCCGAGGGCCAGCAGGCGCTCCTCGTAGCGCTCGTGGACGGCCGGGAAGCGCACCGCCCGCCGGGCCTCGGCCCAGACCTGCTCGCGGGGGTGCTGGCCCTCGGGGTGGGCGGCCAGCATCCGCTCGAACGCCTTCCACTCCGCAGGGAAGTGCTTGCGGCGCCGGGCGTCCAGCTCGACCTGGGCCTTGCGGGCGGCCTCGGCCTTGCGCTGCTCGGTGAGCTCCCTCTCGGTCGGCTTGGTGACCTTGGGCCGCTCGGTGACGTACTCGAAGACCTCCCACACCAGCGGTCCCACCACGCTGCAGGCCGCGAGCGCCCACCCGGCCGTCGGGCCGAAGGACTCCGAGCCGTGCGCCAGGTTGATCCACCCCGCGTACCCGGCCAGGGTTCCGGCACCGATCCAGAACGGCCACTTCGGCAGCCCCTTGCGGCCGGCGAAGTTGCCGAGCAGGACCATGCCCCACGCCATGAGCTCCAGCGCGAACGGCACGAAGCTGGTGGACCAGGAGTAGGCGGACCAGTCGGTGGGGGCCGGCTGCTTGGGGTCGTGCAGCGTCAGGAAGTACTTCACCTGCGCGGGCAGGGCACCAAGGGTGGTCAGCGCCACCAGGCCGACGACCAGGCCACGGACGGTGTCGCCGCGGTCGGCCTTCGCCTCCTTGGCCTTGCGCCGGTGCTGGGCCTCGACGTCGTCCTGCTCGCGCCGGACCTCGGCGAGCCGGGCCCGGAGTCGGGTCTGCCGGATCTCCTCGGCCAGCCCGGCCGTCGCGGCCTCCCGGCGCTGCTGCTCGGCCCTGGTCTCGTTCTCGACGGTCAGGACGACCGCCTCGGCCTTCTTGATGTCGGCCTCGGCGGTCAGCGCCGCCGCCTCGGCCTGCGTCTTGGCGGCGTCGGCCGCCATCTGGGTGTAGCTGCGGTACTCGCTCACCGGGGGAGCTCCTCGGTCTGGGGGGTCTCGGGGAAGGTCTCGTGCAGCGTCAGGGCGGTCTCGCGCATCACGTCGATGTCACCGGTGCGCTTGGCGTCGTGCATGATCTGTGCGCGCTCGATCACGCGGGCGGCCGCCGGGTCACCGGCCGCCCGGCCGGGGGCGCTCACCGGACCGTCTCCGGGCTGGCCGCCTCGGCGGCCTCGACGATCTCGACGGCCTGGAGCTGGGGGTAGAGGCGGGTGTAGTCGATCAGCCGGATGTCGAAGACGCGCTCCACCTCGGCCGGGTCGATCCCCATGGCGATCATGTGCTCGATCGCCTCGCCGGGGGTCTCGTAGTACGGGGCGTCATCGATCGGCAGCGGGGCGGCGTACTTCCACCAGGCGGCGGCGCACTGGTCCGCGGCGAAGGCGATCAGGAGAGCGACGGTGGCGGCCGTGGGGCTGATCCGCACGCTGCCGAGCTCCAGGACCCACATCACGCCGAGCCCGGCGGCCAGGTACAGGGTCTTGTCGGTGCTGGTGAGGAAGTTGAACACGGCGTCGCCGACGGCGCGGCGGGCGACCATGACGGCGGTCTGCAGGGCGGTCGTGATCTGCTTCATCGGATGCTCCCGGGGCTACTGGGGGGTGGACGGCTGGACGGCGCGGGCCTGGTCGGCGGCGCGGTTCTGCTCGATCTGCCGGTTGATCTCGGCGAGCTGGCGGGCGACCTGCTCGGCCAGCTGGGCGGCGGCGGCGCGCTCGGCTTCGGCGCTCACCGCCGGCTCCGGAGCATCCAGTGGAGGCCGAGCCAGCCGAGCAGGTAGAGCACCAGGCCGACGGCCAGGGAGATGATCACGGGCTGACCGCCCGCGATGCTCTTGTAGGTCATCCACCCGGTAAGGGCGAGGATGGCCAGGTCACCGACCATGATCAGCATGCTGGTGTGCTTGCTTGCCTGCTTGCTGGCACGCTGGTTCCCCCTGCCGGGGCGGCGGGCGGCCATCAGCTGGCCCCGGCGCCGGGCCGCACGCGGAAGGTGCCACCGGCGGGGGCCTGGGCGGCCGGGGCGGTGTGCGCCAGGGTGTCGACGGCCAGGATCACCAGGACGGCGGGGACCAGCAGCAGCCGGACGACCGGGCCGATCTCGACGCCGAGCAGCCACAGGACCAGGCCGACGGGGGCGATCACGCGCAGGCGGGTGACGACGCCGAGGACCAGGTCGCGGGGGTTGATGCCGAGGGACTTCACGCCGCCACCCCCGTCCCGGGTCGGGCGCCGGCCAGCCAGGGCTTGGCGGCGAGGGCGGCCGGGATGGTCGGACGGAGCACGGCAACGTCGGCATCGGCGGCCAGACGGGCCGAGCGGGTGCCGGTACCGAGGGTGCGGACGTAGAGGTCCGGGTCGTCGGCGAGCATGTCGCGGGCGGCGGCCAAACGGCCGGCCTTCTCCTCCGCGGTCTCGCCGGTCAGGTCGTCGGCGTAGGCGAACAGGTCCACACCGAGGTGGAACGAGAGCTCCTCGACCTCGGTGTTCGTGGCCAGGATGCTCATGGGCGATTCGGTCCGCGGGACGGAACCCGGGATGATGTGGAACACGGCTGATCTCCCCTCAGAAGCGTGAGGTGGTGGGTCCGCCGAGCTGCGGGGTTCGGGGTCGCATCCCGGCCCCGCAGCGCCCGAAGCGGGCACGGCGGCAGTGCAGTCTCACCGCACCTTTCCGGGGTCGCATCCCGGTCCGGCTGGCGATGTGATGACTCTGGCACGTCCGGTGATGGAGTGTCAATAACCGGTCTATTGAACTTGAGAGACACGCCGGGCCCGCCTTGCAGACGCCCAATAACCGGGTCTATTGTCTGGGGTATGGACGACGACCAGGCCCACAGCCCACCCACCTCCCGCTACCGTGAGATCGCCGATGACCTGCGCCAACGCATCGAGTCAGGCGAGTTCCCCGTCGGCTCGAAACTGCCGACCTTCGTGGATCTTCGCGCCGAGTACGGGGCGAGCGGGTCAACGATCGAAGAGGCTGTCAACGTCCTGCGCGTTGAGGGCCTGGTCCGCTCGGCTCGCCGACTGGGGACCGTCGTTCTCGACAGGGCGGTCCAGGTCCACCGACTGGACCGAGGCAATGCCGTCCGGCGAAATGAGTACGGCTACATCTTCAACGCCGGTGCGGGCCACTGGCCTCCGCTGCAGGTTCGACCGCCCGCCTGGGTGCCGGCCGACAGCGAGCTTGCGGCCCGACTGGACATCGACCATCGCGCACTGCTCTTGGTCCGTTGGCGGGTGGTCGGCCCCGACCGGGAGCACCCCTACCAGCTGACCCGCTCGTTCATCGTTGAGGATGTCGCGCGGGGGACCGTGATTGAGCAGGTCGACACGGGGCCCGGCGGCTGGATGGACCGGGTGGAGCACGACTTGGGGCACGGTCCGCTGACGTGGGCCGAGTACGTAAGCGCACGGCTCCCCGACCCGGAGGAGGTGAAGGCGCTCCGAATCTCCAAGGAGGCGCCCGTCCTCGTGCTGTCGCGCGTGGCCTCGTCGGGCACGACGGGCAAGCCGATCGCGGTAGACATGACGGTCATGGCTGGCCGGGCGTTCGAAGTCGCTTACCCCATCAAGCGAGACCGCACCGCAAAGTGGCCGACCACCCCGGCCGCCGACCGCAACGTCCCCCGGTAGCTGGCAGTTGCGGGTTGGACAGGGCTACCGTCCAACCCGACCACCTTCGTCCTCCGAACCAGGAGAATCCCCGAGTGAAGACAGCTCAGACCCCCGCCGGCTCCGTCGCCGATCGGCTGGAAGAGTGCTCCGTCAACGCCGAACGGGTGTACCGGGAACTCGCAAAGAGGGCCGTCCGGGGGGACGGGCTTGACCTGATGCCGGTGATCAGCGAGCTGGCCGACGCTCTGGGGCTCAGCCGCCGCTTGGTCACCGACGCCTATCAGGAGCTTGACAACGCGGGGCTGCTGACGACGCGCCGGGTCTACGCCCTGCAACAGCACGACGGAGACGTTTAGCCGTCGACCGGGTATGGTGGCTGCCGGTGATCGTTGCGTGACCTGCAGCTCACCGCCACAGTTGTGCCCGGCCGCAGTGGCTGGGAGAAGTAAAAACCTTGACCGGCTGCGACGGCTGGGAAAGGCGAAACCCCCGCGGCATCCTGCCTGCGGGGGCTCAACCCGGGACTCGTTCGATCTTGGCGGACTGGCCGAGTTCCCTTGAACAAGTCGTCGCACTGGGAGACGACCCTTTTTCTGGCGCCGGCCGGTTGGTGTGCGGCTCCGTATGGAGTCCAAGACCCACCGCCGTATCCCAGCGCTGCCTCAATGGTACCGGCAGCGCACCCCTCGGGAAACCGCACCAGCGAAGGAGTCGCCAGGTAGCGACGGCGGAGGCGCTCGTACATGCGTGTTTTCAGCCGTTTCTCGACTGTCCGGCCTGGTGGCGGGTCCGCCGGATGCAGCACGGGCATGATCAGCCGAATGGGTGGCGTGTCGCCCGTCGGCACCGGCCCGTCGGCGGTGACCCGGTGACCAACGCGTTCGGGATCGAAGAGTCCGGAACCGTCCTGCGGGCCACGGGGGCCAAGGCCGTCACGGTGTACCGGGGGATGACCTTCGGCGGCATCCTGGTCCACGCCCTCGATCACCTGGTGCTGACGCACATTCTGTTCGCCATCGCCAGCGGCGAGGCGCTGACCCCGCTGGTCCTCTGGAAGCGGCTGCAGGAGCTCGGCATTCGTTCCGCAAAGAACGAGAACATCCTGGTGGGCCGGGGTTCGGTGTACGAGTCGTTCGCCCGGATCATCGCGGCCGGCTACATCCACCGCCTCCAGCTGCCGGGCGAGAACGGCAGCGGCTTCGGCCCGGTGGTGTACCTGGCGTACGAAGACCCGGCCGACAACCCGGACCACGGGACGGGCACCACGTCGCCCCAAACGCTGGCCCGCGCGCAGGCGCAGGTGGCCGCGCTGGCTCTTGCAAACGCGCAGGTCAGCGCGCTTACCGGGTGCCAGGAAGCACAGCAGGGCGACAGTGCGACGAATGACGTTTCCGCAGGTCAGACCGCTTACCGGGTGCCGGGAAGCGGGCACCCCGCTTCCCGGCACCCGGTAAGCAGTAGGCAGGACGTTTCCGCAGGTCAGACCGCTTACCGGGTGCCGGGAAGCGGGAAACTTGCACCCCCCCACACCCCCCCGGAGGTTAAAACCCTCCCTTCTTTCCCTCACACCACAGCGGTCCCGCCCGTCGCGGCTGAGGCCGGACCGGGAGGGGGAGGGGTTCGCTCCGCGACAAGCAAGAAGCCCTCCCGGGCTGAGGCCGCAGCGTTGAAGCTGGCGGCGTTCGAGTTCCTCCGTAGCCTGCCGGGGCCTTGGGAGTGCGGGATCACGGTGGCGAAGCGGACCACGAACCTGTTGGTGCAGGTCCACGTGGACCAGGGCTGGCCGCTCGGGCCTGAGCTGGTAGCGGCTCTGACGGAGGAGAAGCGCGGGGCCCGACCGATCGACAGCTACCCGAAGACGCTGGCGTACCGGCTCGGTGCCCTCCCCCGGTACCGGCCGGCTGCTGCTGGCGGCTCGGACAGCGGCCACGGCTCGACCGCACCCTTCGAGCCGTGCGAGTACCACCCCAACCGCGAGGCCAGCACCTGCGTGATCTGCCTGGCCGGGCCGGACTACGCCACCGAGCAGGCCCCGACCGCCCCGGTCGAGACCGATCTGGTGGACGAGACCGCGGGTACCGGGGTCCCGCCGGCCGTCCGGGCGCTGTTCACCAAAACGGCCCGTGCGGCGATCCCGCCGAGCCGGGACGGCCGGAGCCGTCAGCGGACCGGCCGCGCGGCCGGTTACCGGAAGAAGATCGCCAAGGACGCCGAACTCGACGCGGCCGACCGCGCGGGGAAGCTCGCCCAGCTTGAAGAGCTCATGCGAGCCGAGGGCGCCGCCGCCGAGGTCTGAGCGCCCCGGACAGCATGAAGGCCGCCGGTACAGCCCTGCCAGGCCCCGGCGGCCACCGATCACACCCATCTCTCGAACAGGAACGATCTGATGACCAGCGTACCCACGCAGAACCTGCCGGAGCCGACCGAGGGGCCGGAGTCGGAGCCGTTCGACTGGAGCGACAGCACCGAGGCATCGCCCCGGAGGCGGCGCCGCCAGGACGACCAGGCCGACGGCTTCGAGCGGGTGCCCCCGCAGGACCTGGACGCCGAAGTTTCCACGCTGGGCGGTGAGTTGCTGTCCAAGGATGCCATCGCGGACGTGCTGGAGGTGCTCAAGCCCGGCGACTTCTACCGCCCGGCGCACGAGATGATCCACAGCGCCATCCTCGACCTGTACATGGCCGGTGAGCCGGCCGACCCGATCACGGTGGCGGCCGAGCTGACCAAGCGCGGGGAGATCGCCAGGGTCGGCGGAGTTTCCTACCTGCACAAGCTGGTCAACTCGGTGCCGACGGCGGCGAACGCCGGCTACTACGCCGAGATCGTGGCGGAGAAGGCCGTGCTGCGGCGCCTGGTGGAGGCCGGTACCCGGATCGCCGGCATGGGCTACGCGGGCGAGGGCGACGTGGAGGAGATCGTCAACACCGCGCAGGCCGAGGTCAGCGCCGTCACCAACATCCGCACGGAAGAGCAGGTGATCCGCACCTCCACCAGCATGGAGGGCACGATGGACCTGCTGGAAGCGCTGGGTAAGCGGGACAAGGGCAAGCTGTCCGGCGTGCCGACCGGGTTCGCGGACCTGGACGCGGTGACCAACGGTCTGCAGCCCGGCCAGATGATCCTCATCGCGGCCCGTCCGGCCATTGGGAAAAGCACCCTAGCTTTGGACGTTGCCCGGGAGGCGGCGATCCGGCACGGGATCGGGGTGGGCATGTTCAGCTTGGAGATGTCCCGGGACGAGATCAACATGAGGCTGTTGTCGGCCGAGGCCAAGGTCGCGCTGCACCACATGCGGGCCGGAAAGATGACCGAGGACGACTGGGCCCGGGTCGGGCGCCGGCTGCCCGCGATCAACGACGCCCCGCTGTGGGTGGACGACAGCCCCAACCAGTCCATGATGGAGATCCGGGCGAAGGCCCGCCGGCTTCACCAGCGCGAGGGCATCGGCCTGGTGATCATCGACTACCTGCAGCTCATGCAGTACGGCGGCCGCCGCGCAGAGAACCGCCAGCAGGAAGTCAGCGACATCTCGCGCGGGGTCAAGCTCCTGGCGAAGGAGCTCGGGGTACCGGTCATCGCCCTCTCCCAGCTGAACCGCGGGCCCGAGCAGCGCACCGACAAGAAGCCGGTGGCCAGTGACCTGCGGGAATCCGGCTCCCTGGAGCAGGACGCGGACCTGGTCATCCTGCTGCACCGGGAGGACGCCTACGAGAAGGAAAGCCCCCGCGCGGGCGAGGCCGACCTGATCCTCGCCAAGCACCGAAACGGCCCGACCAGCACGATCACGGTGGCGTTCCAGGGCCACTACTCGCGCTTCGCCGACATGACGCGGGACTGACCGAGTCGAACAGGTTTTCGAGAAAGGAGAGGTGATCATGACCACCGTTTCGGGCCGCGTCTACACCCGCACCCGTCCGCGCGGCTTCGCCGAGTGGGCACCGCGCGCCGCCACCCTCGACCTGCTCGACCAGGTCAAGGCCGTGCTGCACGAGAACCGCGAGTACCTCCCTATGACCGCCCGCCAGGTCTTCTACCGCCTGGTCGGCGCGTTCGGCTACGACAAGACCGAAAAGGCGTACGACCGGCTGACCGAGACGCTCAACCGCGCCCGCCGGGCCCGGCTGATCGACATGCACGCCATCCGCGACGACGGCGGCAGCGTCAGCGCGCCGTTCGGCTACGACGGCCCCGAGAGCTACTGGGACAGTGTCCGGGGCGGTGCCCGGTACTACAGCCGGGCCCTGGACGCCGGCCAGCCGACCGCGGTCGAGCTGTGGGTGGAGGCGGCCGGCATGGTGCCGATGGTGGCCCGGGTCGCCCACGACTACGGAGTGACGGTCTACTCCAGCGGCGGGTTCGACTCGGTGACCGCCAAGTACGGGGCCGCGATGCGGATCACCCGCCGGGAGGTGGCCACCAGGGTCCTGCACGTCGGCGACTACGACCCGTCGGGACTGTCCATCCTGGACAGCGCGGCCGAGGACGTCGCCGCTTTCGCCCGCGACGACCTGGTCCGCGAGCTCACCGACGGCTACAGCGAGCTGACCCGGGAGGAGATTCTCGACGGCCACCGGCAGCCGACGTTCACCCGGCTCGCCGTGACACCGGAGCAGATCCGCGAGCACCGCCTGCCCTCCGCCCCGCAGAAGGGCACCGACCGGCGCGGTGAGCACATGCACGCCACTGTCCAGGCCGAGGCGCTGAGCCCGACGCAGCTGCTCGACGCCGTCCGGACCGGCATCGAGGCGGTGGTGGACCTGGCGGTGCTCGCCGAGGTCCGCGAGCAGGGCGAGCGCGAGCGGGAGGAGATCCTGCAGCGGCTGGAGGATCTGGCGATCTGAGCCGGACAACGTGAGGCCCCCCCGGATGGTGTCCGGGGGGGCCTTCTCGTCAACTGGCCTGTGCTTGGGGTGAGTTAGACGTCCGGAAGGGCGTCGCGGTAGAAATCCTCCTCGTCCGGCTCCCGTACGGTGAAGTCGAGCGGGAGTTCCTCCTGGGCGAGCCCGCCGGCCACGGCCCGCACGGCCTCGCGCAGCAGGTCGCCCGTCGTCACGATCTGGGCGCGCAGCCGCTCCCGCTCCTCCAGTGCGGCCCGGGTCGCCCGCGGTGCGAGCACCGCCGCCAGCGCGGCCAGGACGGCGGGCACGCCCTTGGCCTGGGCCTGCCGGAGCCTGATCTCCGGGGCCTCGCCCCACTTGTCGGCCCACTTCCGCAGCTGCTCGATCACCTCCCACGTGTGCCAGTACACAGCCCGCCGCAGTTGCTCCTCCAGGTCGGCCGGGAGCTCTAGGCGCAACGTCGCCTTGAACCCGCCCTCGCCGCGGACGTGGCCGTGCCTGCGGTCGCTGTCGCCCACCGGGCGCCCCCGTGAGGTCGTGCCGGGAGGCACCGGCTTGTACTCGCCGTCCAGGCCGCGCTCGGCGAGCACTTGCCGAAGGCCGGCCGCGACCATGAGGCTTCGGTTGCCGAGCAGCTCCCCGCTGGCCCGTCGGCGGGCCAGCTCGGCCCGGACGTCCTGCCGGGCTTGGGCCCGGTCGGCCCGCGTCGGCAGTTCCTCGGCCGTCGCGCGAGCCTTCTCCAGCCACTTCTTCTCCACCGCGAAGTAGCCGGCCGCCGCATCATCGAAGGCGGCCCGATCGGCTGGCTCCAGCGCCAGCACCGTCATACCCATAGGTTTAGTTTCTGCGTAGATAAACCAAAAGGGAAATCGGCGGACCCGAACCCCCTCCTCAGTCAGCGCAGTTCACCCTGATCAGCCCCGAGCACTTCGTGAGGGTGCGCGAGGGGCGTGCACCAGTGCGAACGGCGGGGAACGAAAGCACGTAGATAAACCGCCCGCGCGCGCCGAAGGCGCTCCTCCACCCAGTTTTTCTACGTAGATAAACCTGGATTAGACAGCCGCCCGAGGGCGGCCGAAGCGGAGCGGAGCCGTGCACGGGGCCCGGTGGCGAACCGAACTGCCCTACCCTGCGGGCCCATTCGGGGCTGGGGAGGGCCCCGTGCACACCCCCGCGCGGCATCCACGTCTGCCGTCCCCGACCACCCACCCCGGCCGCTCGCGCCGATGGTGGCTGAGGACCCCAAAGACTGAACGGAAGGCCGTGCCTGGGCACGGGGCCGGTGCCGAAGCCGGGTGCGGGCTGTGCGGCCCGCGCTGTTCCGTCCCCGCCCCCTCGGCCGCGGGGCGGCCTCACGGGCGGTGCCGGGCGCGGCCCGCCCGGTGGCTGCGGTCAAGGAAAGAAGGCGCTTCGCGCCGCTACCTGGAAGGCCGGCCCCGGCCCGCGGGAGACTTCACGGCTTTGCCGTGCTTTCCGTCGGGGGGCCCCGGTGCGGCTGGCGTCAACGGAACGGTGACACTCCCCGGTGCCGGGCGGGGGACCGGCGATTTCACGGCAGGCCGTGCATCCGACCCCGGCCGGACGGCCGGGAACATCCGTGCCGGATCGTGCGCCAAGAGCGTGTCCCGGCGCTGCCCCGGGCCGATAGGAAGAACGGGGCCTGATCCGCGAGGGGGACGGCCGGACTGAGGGAGGCAGCGGTGGACCAGGACCTGCGGATCGGGACGGCGACGCGAGAGGGGACGGGCGGGCCGCTCGCGGACGCGGCGGCCACCTACCGGTCGGCGCTCACCGGGCGGACGGCCGTGGCGGTGGTCGACGGGATGGGCCACGGCGAGGACATCGTGCGGCTCGCTCCCCTGCTGGCCGAGACGGCCGTGCGCGTCGGCGCGGTGCGCGGCGGCCTGGCCGGCCTGCTGTCGGCGGGGCTGCTGCTGGCCGACCCGGGCCACCCGGACGCGGTCGGCGTCCTGGCCGTGACCCGGGCGGACGGCAGCGGCGCCGAACTGCTCTGGGCCGGCGACTGCCGGGCCTGGCGCTGGGACGGCGCGGTGCTGCAGCAGCTGACGACCGACCACAACCTCGCCGCCTACCTGGGCCGGGCCGCGGGGGCGGAGGTGCCCGTGCACGCCCTGGCCGACTTCGTCGGCGTGACCCTGGGCAGCGCGGTGCCCGCCACCGTCCCCTTCGTCTCGGTGCCCGCGGGCGGCCGGCTGGTGCTGACCTCAGACGGTGTGCACGACCAGGTGGAGGCCGAGGTGCTGGAGCGCCTGGTGCGCGAGCACGCGGACGCCCCGCAGACCCTGGCCGAGGTCCTGGTCGCCGCCGCCGAGCCGGGCGCGGACGGCTACCGCGACGATGCCACCGCCGTCGTCCTCGACCTGGTGCAGCCCTCGGCGGAACACTGATGGCCGGGGAGCTCGACCGGCGGCTGCACCTGTTCGAGACGGTCAGGGCGATCCCGTACGCCACCGACGGCGCACACGACGCCGACAGCCTCCCGGCGGCCGGCCGCGGCGACTGCCTGGCCAAGTCCGCTTACCTGGACCGCGAGTTCCGGCGGCTCGGGTACCCGGTCCGCCGGGTCCGCTGGCTCTACCTGCTCCCCGCCGAACCCGCCGAGGTCCTGCTGCTGGCCAGCCGGGAGGACGTCCACACCGCAACCGAGGTGCGCATCGGCGACCGCTGGGTGCTCGTGGACGCCACCTACGACCCGCCCCTGGCCCGAGCCGGGTTCACCGTCGCCACCTGGGACGGGCACCACGACACCCTGCCCGCCCACCCGCCGGCCGGTCCGCTCTGGCGCCCCGGCGACGGCCCCGAACCCATTCCCGTCCACCCGGGTCCGGGCGGACCCCGCTACCGGGAGGCGTTCAACACCTGGCTGCATTCCGTGAGGGACGTCGGCCGGGAGGCTGAGACGTCACCGTTCCGCTGACGCCTGGCCACGCGGCACCCTAGGCTGCGGCCATGACTACCACTGAGCGAACCCGGGTCGACACGGCGGCGGCCACCCGCGAGGGCTCGGCCGCGCCCTCGGGCGACGCGACCGCCCTCTTCGTCCTGGCGGACGAGACGGTCGGGGCCGCCCTGGTCGACGGCATCGGGCACTCCGACCGGGTGGCCCGCACCGCCGCCCTGCTGGCCGAGGTGGCGGCCCGCACGGCCGCCCGCCGCGGCGTGCTCGCCGGGCTCCTGGGCGCGGGCGAGCTGATCGCCGACCCCGGCGCCGGTGACGAACCCGAGCCCGACGCCGTGGCGGCCGTCGCGGTCACCGCCCCCGGCGACAGCACCACCCGGGTGGCCTGGGTCGGCGACGCCCGCGCCTACGGCTGGGACGGCGAGCGGCTCACCCTCTACTCCACCGACCAGACCATGGGCCAGTGGGTCCGCCAGCACAACGAAGTGCCGGCCGAGATCGCCGCGCACCACGACGCCTGGGTGCGGGTCTCGCTCTCCACCGCCGTGGTCGCCACCGTCCGCGAGGTCGAGATCCCCGACCCGGTGGTGATCCTCACCAGCGACGGCGTGCACGACAGCGTCGACCACCAGGGCCTGGAGGAACTGGTGGGCACGGTCCTGCGCGGCTACGGGCACAACCCCCGGGCGCTCGCCGAGGCCCTCGTCGGCGCGGCCGGGCAGGTCCGCGGCGGCGACCGGGACGACGCCACCGCCCTGGTGCTGATCCACCAGGGCCCCGGGGGCCGGTGACACCCTCCCCGCCTTCCTGCCGCCGGGCCGCCAGCGAACCGCTGACGGCCCGGCGCCGTTCGGGCGGCCGGGGCCAGCCGGTTGTTCCTCATGCCCCGAACCTCAGCGGCCGATGCGACCGCCCCACTAGCGTCAGACCATGAGCAATCCCCACCCGCAGTTCCTCGTCCGCGACCTGATCTCCCGCACCGAACAGGCAACCGCCGACATCGCCCGCCTCGCGGTCGAGACCGGCGTGACGTTCACAGTCACCGCCATCGTGGACGCGGTGGAGCGCGCACTGCCTCCCGGCTACGCGGCACCCACCAAGGGCACCGCCACCCGGCGCGACATGATCGCGGAGATCGCCGAACGGATCATCACCGGCGAGCTGTACCAGGCGTAGGAGCGGACGCCCTCCCCCGCCTTCCTCCCGCCGCCAGGACCCGCCCGTGC
Organism: Kitasatospora sp. NPDC034023; assembly: GCF_055575795.1. Lineage (NCBI taxonomy): Bacteria > Bacillati > Actinomycetota > Actinomycetes > Kitasatosporales > Streptomycetaceae > Kitasatospora > Kitasatospora sp. NPDC034023. The sequence goes on along the minus strand of NZ_JBVIRY010000038.1, from coordinate 33,570 downwards.
GGGAGCGCGCGAAGCGACCCTGTTATCTGTGGCATCGGGAGTCGGAGGGCTTGGCGCCGGTTTTCGCAGAGATGTTCCTCAACGCAAAATCACGGATGGTCAATCTCACGTGACATAAAGTAATGTCAGCCGCCGACTGGTAGGAGGTTCCGTTGAACGACCTGGTGGCGCCCACCGAGCGCGGCCGATCGGCGAACCCGCTCGACGGCCTACGGTCAGTACTGGACCCCTGCGGTCGCTGGCCCGGACACGAATTCACCGCCCGCCTCTTCGCCCGCACTGCAGCGGTCGCGGTCACCATGGCGGTGCTGGTTCGCTGTGACCCGGCGGCGATGCCCCTGCTCGGTGGCATCATCCTGCACCTCTACGGTCCGATCGTGGCCAGCGTCGTCTACCTGATGCTGGCCCACGGGCTCGGCTGGTGGGCACACGCCGCCGTGATGGTCGGCACCGACCTGGCCCGGGGCATCAACCCGATCAATCGCTGGCGCGCCTGAACCGGCGAACCGCCGTGAGGTCGCTCAGCAGGTTGTCGGGGATTGGCGCCGGCCTCGGTCCGGTCTCCTATCTCTGACCCACGGCGCAAAGTAGGCCGCTGGGCTTGCTGACGGCCCGGCGCCGTTCGCACGGCCGGGGCCAGGACCCGCCCGTGCTGAGTGCTGTCGGGCATGGCCGCAGACTGCCCGAGGTGTCGCCCCGACACGGCCGGCTGTCGGGGCGGGTTGTCGCCGGCGCCTTCCCGACAGCCCTGGCACCCGACACCGCGTGTCGGTGGCTGTCGGGTGCCAGGGCCTTGCGGCGGACCGGTGTCGGGCTGTCGGGTCGCTGCCGCGCCCGGCAGTCCTGCGTGTCGGGCTGTCGGGCTGTCGGGCTGTCGGGTCAGGGCGACACGGCCGGACCCGACCCGTGGACGGCGTGCAGGTGTCGGGCCTGCCCCTTGACCTGCTTCATCAGCCGCTGTCCGGTGCGCTCGGTCTCCTGGAGCCGACGCCCGGCCTCCGCGCCCGTCAGCTCCGGCTCGGTCTGGAGCCACAGCCGGATCTGCTCAAGGCGGGGGTCGGTCCCCGGCGCGGAAGGGGCCTGAGCTGCGGCGGGCTGGACTGCGAGCGCCGTCGCCCCGCTCGTCGCCGTGGAGGCCGGCCCGCCCGACACCGGGGCGGCCGACCCGGCAGACGGCCCAACAGGGGCCGTCAGGGGCCCGACAGCGGCCTGTCGGGCGACAGCCGGGGCCGCGCCCGACACCGGGGCGGCCGAGGGCGACACGGCGCCCGTGGCGGCCGTCGGGGCGACACCCGATGTCGGGCACGACACCGGGGAGGTCGACCCGACACCGGCCGGCACCCGGGCCGTGACGGCACGGGAGGCGACAGCCGGGACCGGCCCCGACATGACGGCCTGTCGGGGCGCACCCGACAGGGCGACAGCGCCACCCGACACCGACACCGGGCCTGTCGCCCCGACGGCGGCCGCGGCCGACACGACGGGGAGGGCGACACGGGCCGACAGCGAACCGGCGGGGGCGACAGCGGCCTCGACGGCGAACGGGCTCGGCTGCCGCATCCGGGTGAGGCCGTCGGCGTGCTGGGCGACCGCGAGTTCCATCCGCAGCAGCTCGCGCAGGCGCGGGTCACGGGCGACGCCGGCGGTCCGCAACTCGACCTGCAGCCGGCGGGCGGTGCGTACCGCCCGCCGGGAGCCCTTCGGCAGCCGGGCCAGGCGGACGGACAGCTCCACGGCCCGGCCGAAAGCCCGGTCGCGGCGGATCTGGTCGGCCTTGCGCTCCCCCTCGGTGATGCCGAGGTGGGAGAGCAGGCGCTCACGCGCCTCCCGGACGAGCAGCACCACCAGGTTGGCCGAGGTGCTGCGGCCGCCGTGGCGCATCTCGATGCCCATCGCCAGGTGCCACAGCACGGCGGCGGCCGGCGGGCCGAACCCGATCCGGAAGATCGCGCCGTAGATGTCCCGGGACTCGGCGACGGCGGACACCGAGGCCACCGCCGTGATCACCCACACCAGTTTCCCGGCGGCGCCGGTCGTGCCGGGGGTGCCGGGCTGGCCGTCCTTGGCGGGCTTGGCGCTGTCGCGCAGGGACTGCCGGGCCATCAGCGCGCACGCCAGCAGGGCGGTCTCCGCGACGGCGAAGAGCATCAGCCGCTCGTACTTGTCGGTGATCTGGAGCCTGTCACCTACGAAATGCCAGTTCGTATTCAGGCCCACGCCGGTGGCGAGCAGGGCACCGAGCGCGGCCATCGCGGAGCCGGAGCTGATCTTCCAGCTCTCCAGCTTCTCCCCCTTGGCGATCCTGGCGAGACGAAGCTGGGTCCGCGAGCGGACCACGGCCCGGAGGACCAGGGCGGTGGCGCACGCGCCGGTGGCCGCCACGACCGCGGCGACCACATAGCCGGGGTGGCTCTCCAACCACGTCACGAGTGCATGCACGTCCGCCGCCCTTCGTCTCGGTACCCGCCCGGCGATGATCACCGGGCATGTGACGAGACAGACAGTAGTGCTGCACCGGCGGAGCATGACCCGGAGATTCCGCAGGCCAGGCCGGGTGGGAAGACTGAGCGCCCTGGCCGCCGCCGAGGTCCTCCGCCTGCCGACCACCGGTCCCGAGGCGGCCGGCGAGCAGTCCGCGCCAGGCTATTTCCGCAGGCCAGCCGCCGTTTGGGAGCGCTGCCGCGTGTCGCTCAGCTCTTCTGAATGCGAGCAAAGAAAGCGCAAAGGACCGATCTTCTGCACGGCCTTGGTCACACTTTGGTGAACGCCGTGCCGAACCCTGGCGTGTCGGCTTTCTGGGGCGCACGCGTAGGCGCTTGTCCTCACTGACGCTGATACGGATGCGCACTCACCGTCAGGAACGCGTGTGTGCACGAGTGCGGCCACGGGGTGGTCCCCAGCATTACATCCGCGCGTGCCAGCGGCCGGGCGCGCGTGATCAAGCGCGCGGTGCAGAGCGATGTGACGCGCGCCCGTTCACGCGGTGTGGTACCCGCTTGCAAGGGCGCCGCCGGACGCACTGCGGCGTGCGGGCATGGCCACCCCGTCATGTGCGCCTCCCGTCCCTCTGGCGGACGGGAGGCGCGGTGCGCGGGGGTGGGCGCGATGCGCCGCAGAAGGGTCCGCGTGCGGTTGGATAGTGCGATGAGCACTGTCGGGTGCTCCAGCTTCCGGGACACCCCGCGAGAGGACGAGAGCGAGAGATGACCCAACCTGCCGTGCCTGCCACCTTCGCGGGGCCTGCCGTCCTGCCGTCACAGACCACCGGCCAGCAGCCGGCCGAGGCGCCCGAGGCGCCGCCGAGCGTGCGCGAGGACCCGTCGTGGCGGGCCCCCTCGCTCAAGCACATCGTTCTGGCGGACCTGGTGGCGCGGCTGCAGCCGCGCCTGACCAGGACGGTCGCGGTGATCAACGGAAAGGGCGGCCAGGGGAAGACCAGCGTGGTGTGCAACCTCGCCGTGCTGCTGGCCGAGCTGATGGTGGAGAGCGGTTCCAAGCGGCGGGTCCTGGTGGTCGACCTCGACCCGCAGGCGAACACCGGCCTGGACCTGGGCCACCAGGACCGCGAGGGCGACGACAACGGCGAGGGCCTGGAGGACGCGATCCTGCGCGGCCGGCCGCTGCACATCATCCGCGACGTCCGCCCGCAGCTGGACGTCGTGCCGAGCGGCGACAACCTGGAGCTCCTCGGCGCCGACATCATGTCCCGGGTGACCCGCGACGGCGACCGGGCCTGGCTGAACCTGGCGCTGGCGCTCGCCAAGGTCGCCCACGAGTACGACTGGATTCTGATCGACTGCCCGCCGGGCGAGGCGAACATCCAGAAACTCGCGCTGGCGGCCACCCGGTGGGTGCTGATCCCCGCGCACCTGGACGCCGCCTCTCGCCGCGGCCTGGCCAAGGTCAGCCGGCGGTTCGAAGACGCGGCCCGCTACAACCCCGCCCTGGAGCTCCTCGGCGTCGTGTTGTTCGACTTCAAGCGGACGATGACCAGGCCCAAGGACGGCACGCCGCCCCGGCCGACCGGCCAGGTGGTGCGCCAGCGTCGCCGGATCGAAGCCGTGCTCAGCCGGGTGGGCGCCGACGTGCCGGTGTTCGACGCCTTCATCCGGTCGGCGGACACCGTCGCCGAGCAGTGCCGCGACCGGGGCCAGACGGTTTTCGAGCTCTCGCGCTCCACCGACGGCGCCAAGTGGTGGCAGGTCCGCAAGGACCGGGCGGCCGGGATCGTCCTGGCCTCCGACGCCGCCGAGGCCGTCGGCCAGGACTACGAAGACCTGGGCGCCGAGGTCATCGAGCGCATCATCGGAATCGAGCAGCTGGAGGCCGCCGCGTGAGCACTCCCGAGCCCGTCGTCCGCCCGCCGGCGGACCCTGCGGTGGGCGGCTTCGGCGGCAGCCGCGGCCGGATGCGCAACCTGGTGGGCGGTTCCGGTGCGCGGCCGCCGCAGCCCGGCGAAGCACCCCCCGGCGCCCCGCCGGCTGTTCCGACCACCGCTCCAACTCCACAGCCCCCTGCCGCGGTTGCTCCCGCCGCGCCGGAGCCCGACCCCGTGCCCGCGCCGAGCGGCCAGGCCGCCCCGGCGGCGGCAGGTGGTCCGGCCGGACCACCCGCCGGTCAGCGGACGGCCCCGGCCGTGGAAGCGGACGACGGCGAGGACGACCTGGACGACGGGTTCGAGAGCGACCCGGACAGCGGGCTGACGCGGGAGGTCAAGCCGCTGCTGCCGCTCTCGGTGATCAGCAGGTTCGAGAAGTTCGAGCGGAGGGCCCGGCAGCCCCGCGCGGTGATCCTCATGGACGCGATCGACCACTGCCACGGCAGCGGCACGCTGGGCGAGCTGCTCGCGCCGCCCGCCGTGCGGCCCGCGAACAGCCTGTTCCCGCGCACCGCGCCGTCGCACCGCCGGCTGCCCAAGACGGAGAAAGAGACTCAGCTGTCCTTCCGCCTGACCGGGGCTGAGCGCGAGGTGCTCGACGGCCTGGTGGAGGAGTGGAGCAGGAAGATCGGCCGGAGAATCCCGCTGTCCCGGCTGATCGCCGCCTCCCTCGACGGCTACCTGCCCCCGCTCAAGAAGGCCGCCGCCGCCAGGGCCGCCGCCCCCGAGGGGGACTCTCCCGAGTAGGCCGCTGGCACGGAACGTTGGAGGCCCGCACCACCTCGTCGGTGGTGCGGGCCTCGGCCGTTGCTCACTTGCCCCGGAGTTGGCGCTGCAGCAGCTTCTCCGGCGGGTTCTTGGCCACGAACAGCTCCATGGCCTTCTTGAGCCCCTCGCGCTTCTCGATGCCGAGCAGGTCGCAGACAACTCGGAACTGCATCTGCAGGCCCTCGGGCGCGTAGGAGGAGAAGTGCGACCACTCGTCCTTCGACTGGTCCTTGGCGGGCGTAGGCACCTGGTTGAGTCCTTCCGGGACAGAGTGGAACGGGGGCGGGCCGAGGGCCGCCGGCGGGGCCCACCATCCCACACGATCCGGCGTCCGGGCCAGCGGCTGCGACAGCTTCACGTGCCCCGACCTGCACATATGTACCACTCCAGCGGGCTGGCGTGCGGGCCGGTCAGCATGCTGGCGTGCCCGGTCGCGGATGTGGTGGAGCCCCTCCCCACTGCTCGGGAAGGGGCTCCGGTCTCCGGGGTGCGGTCAGGCCGCGCGGGGCACGAACCGCAGGCCCGGCTCGGCCTGGGTCAGCGCGAGCGTGGCGTCGGCCTGGAACGCCCGACCGAGGGCCTGCAGGACCGGCACGGTCGGGTCCACGGCGGAGGTCTCGATCTCCTCGACCAGGTCCTCGGCCAGGCCGGCGGCCTCGGCGAGCTCGGCCGCGGTCCAGCCGAGCGCGGTCCGCCGCTCGTACACCGCACCGGCCAGCGCCATGCGCCAACCCGCCGCGATGTACTCGGGGTGGCTCTCCCACCCGTCGGTGGCCATCGGCCACCGGGTGTGAACGTCGCTCTGCCTGCTCACGGCCGGGCCTCCTTCGCGTTCCTGCTCCACACATCATGCTCCCCGGGCGCGTGGTGGTGGGCCTCGCACGCCTTTCTCGCCCGGTAGGCCCTCTCCTTGGCGGGCCGGTCGTTGTCCCTCCTCTTGCGGAACGCGGTCAGCAGCACCGCCGCGGGCCGGTCCTCCGGGAGCCAGAACGTCACCCGGTACGGGCCGGGCCGCAGCTCCAGCACGCCGTGCTCCAGACGCTTGGCGTACGGCTCGGTGAGCTCGCGGCCCTGGACGGCGAGCAGCTCGGCGAAGCGCAGGACCATGGCGAACTCGGCGTCGCTGAGGGTCTCCAGCCACAGCCGGACCTCCTCCTCGACCTCGATGTCCAGCAGGCTGGCCCCGGCCTGGAGTGCCTCGCTGATGCCCAGCAGCCAGCGGTGCCTACGCCAGGGCGTGGCCATCGGCCTCTCCCTCCAGTTCCCGCAGCTCGGCCTCGGCGCGGTGCTGGTCGGCGACGGCGGCGATCCCGAAGTCCACCGCGCACCGCTGGACCACGACCTTGCGCCGGGCGAGGTCGAGCAGGGCGTCACGGCTCCAGGGCCGGCCCTGCTGGGCGGCCTGCCAGGCGAGGGTGGCGTCGTCGCCCACCTCCGCGGTGGCGCGCATCGCGGCCCCGACCACGCTCTGGTCGGCGAGCTGGCGTGTTCGCCACGCCAGGTACTCGGCGCGGACGTAGCCGCGCGGGTCGGCGGCCTGCTGGGGCGTGTGCGGGTCGAGCGGGCCGAGGTGGCCGCCGTGGGTGCGGTCGTACTCCAGCAGCGCCAACGCGGTGCTGGTCGCGTTGGCGACGACCCGCTCGTCCATCCAGTCCGGGCCGTCCCCGCGGCCGCCGAGCAGGCCGCCGAGACGGGGCTCTGCCTCGGCCTGCAGGGCGCCCCGGTCGATGATCGCGGCCTGCCGGAGCAGCCACGGGCGGTGCTGGTCGAGCCGGCCGCCGGCTGCGGCGACGGCCGTGCCGATGTTGATGATGGCCTGCATCTCGGTGGGGTGGTCGGGGGCGGTCTCATACGCCTCGGCCGGGGTCGGTGCAGCGCTCATTCGGTCAACTCCCCGTCCGGGCGGGCCTGGTAAGCGGCCCACGCCAGGTACTCGCTGCGGACGTAATCGCGGGTGTCCTTGCCGTCCGGGCCGAGGGGGCCCAGCGTGGTCCCGTGCTCACGGTCCCACTCCTGCAGCTCGACGGCGGCCGCCTCGGCGGCCTTCACCATCTCCTCGCGCAGCTCACGCGCCTGCCGGGCCTGGGTCGAGCGGCTGCGGGCGTAGTGGGCGGCGGTGTCCACGGCAAGCAGCGCGTTGCGGTCGGCCAGGGCGGCATGCCGCAGCCGGTACTCGCGCCACTGGGCCGTGGGGAGCTCGCCAGCGATCCACCGGGTGAGGCCGGTCATGTCTTCGGACATCTCCGCCGGGAGGGACGGGGCGGTGCGGTACGCCTCTTCGGGCGTGGGTGCGGTGGTCACTGCGTCCGCTCCTGGTCGGTGGCCTGCTGGGCGAGCTCGGCGAGCTGGCCGGCGATCCAACGGGCGGCGGCGGTGGGGGTCTTGAACGTCTGGTCGGTGCTGCGGCGGTGCCAGCCGTGGCGGAAGAAGTCGCCGGGCTGCTTGTTGACGCGGATGTCGAGTCCGGCGGTGGCGGACCAGACGATGGCTCCGCGCTTGGTCGTGCCGATGGTGATCTCGCCGACGATGTCGGCCTCGGTCAGCGGGCCGGTCTTGCGGGTGGCGACGACGTACCAGCCCGGGTTTCCCTCGTACAGGCCCCGGCGCGGGCCCGCGTGCAGCCACAGGTCGCCGGCCTTCTTCGGAGCCAGGTCGATCCCGATGTCCTCGGGGACGTGCCCGCGCTGGCGGACGCGCTCGCCGTCCAGCTCGACGGCGGCCCCGCAGCCCCGGCAGAGCAGGCGCACGGTGGTCTTCTCGTAGGTATCGCCGTGCGAGCAGTCGTAGCCGTCGGGGTCGGTCTCGTTGACCTTGCAGGCGTGGCCCTTCTCGGGGTAGCGGCGGTAACCCGTGCCCTGGTGGACGGCCACCTCCCAGCCCCGGGTGCACCCCTCGCGGTGCTCGACCGGCAGGTACCGCAGGTGGGGTTCGAGTCCGTTGAGCATCAGTTCTCCTCGGTGGTGTCGGGCTGCCGGCGGCCGCACCACTGGCAGGTGCGGGTGGCGGCTCCGCCGCAGTACAGGCAGGTGCCGGTGTCGGTGACCGGGCCTCGTCCGTCCTGGCAGGGCGGCCACCGGTCCTCCTCCGGCGGGGCGAACGGGTCGTCCCACGGGTCGAACGGCTTGAACTTGCGGACCTTCCATCCGAGCCGCTCGGCCTGGTCGTAGGCCGTGCCGTCCGGGGCACCCGGGCTCACGGTGGCGGAGAACGCGGCCCGGCATCCGGCGGCGTCGCAGCCAACGGTGTGCACGTGCGTGTTCAGGCTCACGAGATCCTCCACGCCAGGTACTGGGTACGGACGTAGGCCGCGAGGCCCCCGGAGGCATCCCAGTGCGGGGAGTCGGCGCTGTGCTCGCCCTGGGAGGTGCCCGCCCGCCGGTCGTGCTGCAGCAGGGCGAACGCGTCGCGGGCGGCGCCCTGGGCGAGGCGCTCGACCAGCTCGGCGACCTCGCCCCGGTCGGCGGCGGTCAGCGCGGTGCGGTCGGCCAGGGCGGCCTTGCGCAGCAGCAACTCCCGCTCCTCGGCGGGCGAGAGGTCACCGGCGAGCAGGCGGCCGGCCTGGCCGGTGACCAGCTCCGCCTCGTCCAGCAGATCGGGGGCGCCCTCGTAGGCGGCGGGCGGGGCCGGGGCTCCGAACTCGTCCCGGGCGGGTGCCATCGTGGCCAGGATCGCGGCGGCGGGGCCAAGGACGTCGCGCAGGGTCGTGGCCTGGATCTGGGCGCGCTGCAGGACGGCGAGCACCCGGGCGGACTGGGTGACCGGGTCGGTGCCGTCGGTCGTCAGGATCAGCTCCTGGGTGTCCAGCCGGTCCAGCGCCGTGGCGACCTGAGCCAGGGCCTGCGGCAGGTGGCCGGCGAGCTGCTGCAGGCTGGCGACGACGTCGCGCAGGTCACCCGGCCGGGTGGTCCAGTCGGCGCGCTCCGTGCGGCGGGCGAGCGCGCGGAGCTCCTCGACGGCGGCGGCCGCGAGCTCGGCGGGGGTCCGGTCCGGGGGACGGCCGAGCTCCTCGCCGTCCTCGCGGACGCGGCGGGCGGCGTCAACCACCGTTCTGTCCTTGCTCATTGGGGGTCCTTCGGTGTTGGTGGAATCGGCCTGGCGGCCGAGGCCCCGCCCGCCGCGGGGTCCGTCCGGGGCGGGCGGGACGTCGGCTGTCAGGACGGTTCTACGCCACCGGGGAGGCGTGCGAGGCGTGAACGAAGACCTGCAGGCCGCTCTCGCCGCGGCGCTTGACGGCGGTGACACCCCAGCTCCAGCGGTCCAGCCATTCCTGGCGCTGACGGCGGGTGACCTCCAGCCCCTGCTTGGCGAGCATCTCGGCGAACAGCGGGTCGGTGACACCGATCGGGCCGGCGCTCTCCAGCACAGCGAGGGCCTGGTCCTCCAGCTCCAGCAGCCGGGCCTCGGCGGCTTCGCGGTCGGTGCGCTCGGCCGCCCGCTCGGCCTGGCCCGCGGCGAGGACCTCGGCGCTCTCCTGGTCGGCGTCAGCGATCAGGTCTCCGAGGCGGATCAGGGCGGCAAGGATGCCGCGCTGGACCTGCAGGACGTCGGCGCCCTCGGCCAGGGCGTCGGTGGCGATGGTGCGAAGGGGGTGGGTCATGATGGGGCTGTCCTTTCGGGGACAGGCGGGGCGGCCGGCTGTGAGAGGTCGGGGCCGCCCCGCCGATGGGAATCGGGGCTACGCGCCGGCGAGGTGGTTCAGGGCGCGCTGCAGCAGGGGCCGGTGCGCGGCGTAGAGGGTGCGTCCGGCGGCGGCGATCGCGGCGTCCAGCTGGGCGAGGTCGGCGAACGGCCACCAGGTCGCTTCGAGGGCGTCGTCGGAGCCGACGGCGGTCACCGTGGCGGGCAGCAGGTACAGGGCGCTCGTGGAGGCGACCCACGCCTGGTCCGACTGGCGCCAGTCGTCCACGACGTCCCGGCCGAGGATGATCGGGCGGTGGTCCGAGAGGTCCACCCCGGTCTCCTCGCGCAGCTCGCGCACCAAAGCCTGCGGCGCGGTTTCGCCGGGCTCGACCATTCCGCCGGGGATGGCCTCCTGGCGGATGTCGTCCCGGGTAATCAGCAGGACCCGGCGGTCCTGGCCGGTGCCCGCGACCACGATCGGGTCCGCCGCCTGGTTCTCTCCCCACTTGCCGAGGTTGCGGCCGGTGCGGCCGGTGCGGCCAAGGGGGTGCAGCGGCCAGCCCCGGTGGTCGAGCTCGAACGGAACGAGCGCGGCGGCCCGGCGCTCGGCCCAGTCGGTCACGTCGGCCGGCGTCGGCGCCGCCTCGGCCCAGTCGGGCACGTGGCGGGTCAGCGCCGACGGCTGCAGCTCGGGCGGCGTGATGTCCGTAGGCGTGTACTCGCCCATGGTGGATCTCTCCTGGTCTCGTGACGGATTCGGAAGGGACGGCGCTCAGGGGCGGTTCTTCTTGATGGTCAACCGCTCGATGTGGCCCGCGACCAGGCCCACGTTCACGGCCCCCCGCACGGTGATGCCGCCCACGGTGAGCGTCGTCTGGCCGGTGGCGGCCGGCTCGGCCGCCGGGCGGGGGACGGTGCCCTGCTGCAGGGAGGCGGCGATGTCGGCGAGCTGGCCGGCGATCTCGTCCGCGTCCAGGCCCATGTAGCCGTCGGAGAGGGCGCGTTCGAGCGCCTCGGCGAACGCGGCGGTGAGCTGGTCGCGGGCGGCGTCCTGGGCGCTCTGGCCGTCGGTCCGCTCGACCACCGGCAGGTCCAGGTCGCGGTGCACCACCTCGACGTCGTAGCCCTCGGGCCGGGCCAGGCGGGCGAGCTCCTGGGCGAAAACAGCCGCCCTGTGGCGTCCGCCGGCGCATCCGACCGCCACGGTCATCGGCCGGTCGCCGGCCGGGCCGGTGGCGAAGGCGCGCACCGCTGCCATGGCGGAGTCCAGGAGTTCGGCGATGCCGGGGGTGGTCAGCACCGCGTCGACCACCTCGGCGTCACGGGCGGTCATGTGCCGCATCTCGGGCCGGACGTGGGGGTCGCGGAAGTGCTCGCGGAGATCGGCGCTCCAGTGGGCGGCGGGCTGGGGCCTTGTCACGCTGTTGTGCAGGTAGCCGAAGCTGGTGATGGTCAGGCGCATGCTGGTCTCGTTTCGGGGAGTAGTTCGGGCGGCGGCTGGTGTGAGAGGTCGGCCGCCCGGCCTGGTGGGTGGTGCCGGACTGGCCGGTCCCCCGGGCGGCACGGACAGGTGGTCCGTGCCGCCCGGCCGGGCCGTCAGGCCGACGCCTCCGGGAGGCGGTTGCGGACGGCGCTGCGGAGCGCGGCCACGGACTCCGGCTCGAAGCGCAGCCAGGACCGGCCGATGCGGCCGTTCTCGTCCTTGGTGTAGGCGACCAGGACGGCGGAGCCGTCGGTGCTGGACTCCAGGTTGAACGCGGTGATGGTGCCGGTGATCTCGTCGTTCGGGATGTCTTTCACGGCTTCCTCTCGGGGTCGGATGCCAGTTCATCGGGTTGGGGCTGGTCGCTCTGCCCAGCGGTGGGCACGGCGGCGGTGGCGGTGGTCACACGCTGGGCGGCTCGGGTCTTGCGGCGTACCCACTCGCCGAGCGCCTCGTCCACCAGCAGGGAGAGGGACCGGCCGTCGGCCAGGGCCTCCGCCTCCTGGACGGTGGACTCGGACAGGGTGAGGTTGCGCCGCACCGTGCTTCCGGCGCGTCTGATCCGCAGCTCGGAGTCGGGCTTCTTCTCGGTCATTGGACTGTTGTACGTCAGGGGGCGAGGGCGGCCAGGGTCTTGGCGGCCGCGCTCTCGCGCTTGGTGCGCTGGGCCTGGGCGGCCCGGACCGTCGCCCCGCCACCGGGCCCGTACGGCCAGCGGGCGCCCGGGGTCTCGGTGATCACGTTGCTCAGGAAGTAGTGGGCCCGGTCGCCGAGGGTCAGCCGGTCCTCGGCCCAGTCGTGGTGGCGGTCGGCGCTGACGAGTTCCTCGCCGGCCTCCGCCGCGGCGTCCTCGGCGAGGACCCAACGGTGGTGGGCGGCGGCCCAGCCGTCGGTGCGGGTGCTCGCCAGGGCGGTCCACAGCTGGTCCGCCTCGGCCTGGGCCGCCTCGTACACGGCGGCGAGCTTGTCGCCCTCGGCGGAGCGCGGCGCGAGCGTGTTGTAGTAGCGGGCGGCGAGCCAGGCCAGGCGGTCCTCGCCGTCGCCGGCCTGCTGGGGCTGGGGCTCGTCGCCGGTGAATCCGCGGGGGGTGATCCTGGTGACGGTGATGGCGTCGGGCATGTCCGTGCTCCTCGGGCTCTGGCGCGGCGGGATTCGCGCGCTGGTGGATCGAGCGGAGACGCCGGGAGGCGGTCCCGATTCGGGGGTCCGCGACCTTCCGGCCCCCCAAGTATGCGCATAGTTCGGAGGGGTCCGCAAGCACTTCCACACGCCAGACCGCTGGCGTGCTGGCATGCCAGCACGCCAGCGGCGCGTTCTCAACTCCCCTATGGGTCCTCTGATCTGCGGCTATGCGACCGCCTCACTGGTCGGCTTGAGAGCGGCCAGCGGGGAGCGCTTCCTCCGACCGGATGACCTGACCGCCTCCCAGTTGACCTCGGGGTGCGCGGCACACAGGGCGTCGACTTCGATGGTGCGGTAGACCGGCACGTAGACGGCGCCCGCCCTGGACGTGCCGAACCGGACCTCCCAGTAGGTCGCCGGGGTGAGCCAGCCGAGTCGGGTGACGTGGTCGAAGTCAGCCCGGCGGATGCCGAGGCGGGCGGCGGCCTGCTCGGGGCCGAGGGGCGATTCCTCGGCGACCAGGCGGGCGAGGTCGTCGCGGCGGCAGACCTCGGCGACCTGGTCGGGGTGCAGCAGCGAGCCGTCCGGATTGCCGGACAGGTCGGTGAGCAGGCCGCGGCCGACCAGCTGCTGCACCACGAACACCGCGACGCTGGCCCGGCTGTGGGTCTCGTTGGGCCGGCCGATCGCCTCGGCGATCCGGTCGGCGGCCTGGCCGCCGCTGAGGCAGCCGCCGGCCGGGACGGCGGCGCGGATCGCCTCCCGGTCCATCGCCTCGACCTGCTCCCGGGACCAGGTGCCGCCCGGTCCGGGCTTGGGAGCGATGCCGGTGTGGACGGCCCACCGGTAGGCGGTGATCGGGACGCGCAGCCGCCCGGCGGCCTGGTCCTCGCGGTACTCGGTCAGTCGGTTCGCCATGGATCTCTCCTCCGTAGGTCTTCGCAGGTCAGCGGGCGTTGGGGCCGTCGTGGACGACGCGGCCGTGCCGGACGACGGTCAGCCGATGCGGGCCGGCCTCCATCCACAGGTCGAACAGCACGTCGCCGAGCACCGGGCCGACGGCGTAGGCCCCGGCCAGGCCCTCCCCGACGGGGGTGTAGGCGAGCAGGCGCAGGGCCAGTTCGCCGGAGTCGTCGGCCTCGACCAGGTATGTCTCGCCGAACTCGGTGTCGCTGCCGGGGCCGGCGCCGAATGCGGCGTGGACCAGGTCGCCGGCCCGGGGCGGGTACCAGGGCGCGGCCAGCAGGGCCCGTTCGCCGTCGACCAGGGCGCCGACCTCGGCGCCGAGGTCGCGCCGGCGCTTGGCCTGGTCGGCGCGCTCGGTGGGCGAGGTCGGCGCGGCCGGGCCGGGCCGGACCAGGGCGGCCGGGTCGACCACCACGGACAGGTAGGCGCGCAGGCCCGCGCCCTTGCGACTGGGGGCGTAGGACGCGGGCGAGCTGCCGGGGGTGGCGGCGATCGACTCGGCCAGCGCGCGGACGGCGATCTCGCCGCCGATCAGCCGGACGTCGACCGGCTGGGGAGCGGTGCGGGCATGCATGGGGGGTCCTTTCCTCGGGGCCCGGAGTCGGGCGGAACAGACCGTGACACATCGCATGATGTGCCGTCAAGTAGCTTGATAGTGGGGCGAGTTGGACACTTTCCCCCCTACTGCGCTCGCGTACGCGAGGGAGATTTCACCCACCCGGAGGACGGCCCGGAAAGCCCTGGGGGCGGGAACGGCGAAGGCCCCGGACCAGGGGTCCGGGGCCTTCGAACGCGGCGGGCGGAGAGGGCCGCCGGGGGGCGCGGCCTACCCGGCGAGGAACTTCTGGACGGCCTTGGTGGGCTTGGCGCCGGAGCCCGCCACGACGGTGAGCATGGGCAGGATCTCGGCCCCGACCGCGGCCCGCTCGGCGGGGTCGCGGATGGCGGCCCACATGGCGTAGGCCCGGCGGGCGCTGGCCTTCGTCAGGTCGTGGCCGGTGCCGGAGATTCCGGCCTGCAGGCCGGTGGTGTGCAGGTGCCAGCGGGCGGCGGCGGCCGGCTGGCCCTGCAGGTGGGAGATCATGCCGCGCAACTCGCGGATGTTGATGGTGTTCTGGTCGGCGGGGCCGAACGCTGCGGTGATCTCGGCGTCCAGGTGCTGGGCCTCGCTCTCGGCGAGCATCATCTGCAGGTTGGTCTGCGGCCTGGAGAGCTTCTTGGCCAGGTCCTCGATGCGGTCGCGGTAGGCGGCGGGCATCGGCTGCGGCGGGGCCTGGGCAGCGACGACGGCCGGCGGTACCCGCTGGGCGGCCGGGGCCGGCGGGGGCCCGGGGAGGGGCGGCGGCGCGCTCCGGCGGGCCGCCGCGTAGACGGGCGGCTCGGTGTAGGTCACCGGTTCGTCGTGGTGCTCCGGCTGCGGTTCGGGCTCCGGCTCCGGCTCGGGGGCGGGGGCGGGGGCGGGGGCGGCCCAGAAGTCGGCCGCCGCCTCGCCCCACGGGCGGGCCAGTTGGTCCTCGGTCAGCATCGTGCCCTCCTGTCCGTTCACCACTGCACCACCCGCACGACCTGCGTGATCCGGGTGGTCGCCTTGGTGCTGTTGCGCCAACCGTCGTAGGCGACCACCCGGGTCTGCGCACCGGTGTGCGGAGCCTCGACGATCATGCCGTTGCCGACGTACATCCCGACGTGACCGGGACTGTCGTCACTGCCGTCGGACCCTGCGTTGAACACCAGGTCGCCGGGCTTCACGTCGTCAATGCCTACCCGGGTGCCGATCTTGACCTGGGCGTAGGTCACACGGGGGATCGACACCCCGGCCTTGGCGTACGCCTGCTGCGTCAGGGAGGAGCAGTCACAGCGGCCCATCGGTTCGTCACCGAGGGGGTTCGTGCAGTTGCCGCCCCACTGGTACCAGCCGCCGCGCTGGGCCAGTGCCCACGCCACGGCCGTCTTGACCTGCTCCGGCGTGCCCTCGGGCAGCTGGTAGTCCGCCGGGAGGTCAACCGGTGTGGTGTCCTGTGACATGGTGAACTTCCTGACGTCCTCCATGATCTTCTTGACGTAGTTGTAGGTCTGCCCCTGCGCGAACTCGACGGGCGGAACGCCCTTGTACTGGTCGACGCGGCCCCATCCGGCGTTGTAGCCGGCCAGCGCGAGCTCGATCGGGCTGGCGCTGTAGTCCGGGTGGCCCTTCGCCGTCTTGAGCAGGGAGCACATGAACCGGCCCTGCGCGGCGATCGCGTCGGCCGGCTCCCAGACGTTCCCGCCGTTGCCCCACGTTTTCCAGGTGTCCGGAGTGAACTGGGCGATCCCCTGGGCCTGGCCGGAATCGGCCCTCGGGTCGAACGCGGACTCCGCGTTGATCTGCGCGGCGAGGACTCCGGCGCTCAGCCCCTGGTCGCACGCCGCGGCCGCGCCCCGGATGAAATCGGCGTACTGCTCGGGCACTCCGCCGGGCCCCACCCGCAGGGTCCCGGAGCCGACCAGGACGGACCCGCCGCCCCCGCCGCCCGAGTCGTCATCGAACATGGAAATGAACATGACCAGCCCGACACCCAACGCCAGCGGGCTCATCGCCACCGCGCCGACGGCGGCCGCCAGCCCCCGATTGATTTGCAATCCGCCCCCCTCAGTCGTAAACCGTCCAAGCCGTTCCGGCACTTCCGGCCCCCTGCGGCGGACCGCGGGGAGCGAGCGGAGCGCCCATTCTCACATCGCCCCACGACGCGCCCGGCGGCATTAAGTCCCCAGCTCGGAGCACTCCGCCATCCGGAGGCGTGTCAATTGGTGCATTCCAGCGTTAAAGGGGATGAACCATCCTACTGACCTGCCCCCGCCCCCCATTTGACTGATCGTCAACAAAATAAGTCTCGGGACATGTGTTCGGTACCGAGATTAGACTGACGCGCGGGCCCGGCAGCCATGGGAGGGATTGCCCGAGCACGACCGCACATTGCAATTCGGGGGAACGTTGGCACGAAAAGCTCAACCCGCCGTGGTGCTGTCTTCCCACGCCCGGGTCATGACACCCGTCCTCTCCGCCGTGGGCGGCAGCGGACGATCGACAGTGGCGGGACTGCTCGCCGCCGCGCTGGCACAGTCGGGGTCGAGCGTGGTCCTGGACCTCGCACACCGCCTGGCCTCGCCCTGGCCGGAATGGACCCCGGACCCCGGGTCCGGACTGGTCTCGATCCCGCCGCACCAGCCGCTGAGCAGGCGCCAGGTCCACGCGGCCGCGAGCAGGCGCCAGGGCCTGGGCGGCGCGCAGTGGCAGGTCCTGACGGACAACCGGGAGTGGAGCGCACCGCCGCTCCCGCCGGTGGACAACCCGGCGGCCTGGCACCAGCTCGCCGCCGTCGGCGGCTGGCAGGCGGTGGTCGCGGACACCGCGCACCCGATGGCACACGACATCGTCGCGGCCCGGACGGCCGGCCGCTCCGGGGCGACGGCGGCGTGGTGCGCGCTGCCGTTCAGCGTGCCCGTGGTGTGCGCGGCCGCGACCGCCTCCGGCATGCAGGCCCTGGAGACCGCGCTCAAGGCGGCCACCGCCGAGGGCCTGCCGCTGGAGCGGATGGTCGTCGCCCTGGTCTCCACCGCCGACGGCCGGCTTCCCGCAACCGTCCAGGCCGGGAAGACGATGATCGAGCCGCGCGTCGGCGCCCTCGTCCACGTGCCCTACGACCAGCAGCTCCGCACCTACGGCCTGCGCGACGTCAGCCGGCTCGGCTCCCGCTCGCTGCAGGCCGCCGACCAGCTCGCGCGGGCAGTCCTCACCTCGGCCCACGCCTCCTGGGGCGACCCGCTCCCGGCCGCGGCCACCCCGGCCGCCCTGCCGCTACCGATCCACTCCGCACAGCCCGTACCAGAGAAGGTGTCCCTATGAGTCAGTTCCTGAGCACCGTCAACGCGCTGCTGTCGGACCCGCACCTGCACATCCTCGCCGAGGACCCGCCGAAGCCGCCCGTCACCAACCCGATCCCCAACTTCACCCCGACGCTGCCGGACAACGTCAAGAACCCGACCGGGACCATCCTCGGCTGGACCGCCGGCGGCGGCCTGGCCCTGGCCACGCTCGGCGGCCTGATCGGCTTTGCGTGCGTCGGCATCGGCGAGAACACCGACCGCGGCGGCCTCGCGGCGCGCGGCAAGAAGGCCATCGTGATGAGCCTGGTCTCGGGGATCGGCATCGCCTGCATCGCCGGACTCGTCTTCGCCGCCTACAAGATGGCGGCGGGCTGATGCAGCAGCACGAACGCGCTGCCAAGCGCGCCCGCCTTCGCCTGATCGGCCTCGGCGCCCTGGTCGCCGCCGCCCTCACCGGCGGCGGCGTTCTGCTCGTCGTCAACCTCGACGGCGACCCCGACAAGGGCGGACCGCTCGCGGCCCCCACCTCCAGCGCGTCGGCGACGGCCGGCTCGCCATCGCCGAGCAGCACGGAGGAACCCGGCACGATGACGCCGGGCAAGTCCAAGCCGGTGAAGCTCAAGGTGCCCACCGGCCAGAAGGACGGGGCCTCGATCGGCTTCCCCAAGGACGGCCTGGGCGCCATCTCGGCGGCGACCTACCACATGGACGAACTGTCGCTGCTCGATGACGACATGGTGCGCCGACAGCTGACCACCATCACCGCCAAGGGCTCCGAGGCGAGCATCGACAAGGCCGTCTCCGACGTGCGCAAGCTGCGGGAGGCGGTGGGCCTGCCGCCGTCCGGCGGCACCCCGGCCGGCATGACGGTGACCACGAACGTGGACGCCGTGCGCGGCAAGTCGCTGACGCCCGATGGCACCGTGGTCCAGGTCTGGCTGCACTACAGCCGTACCGCCACGCTGCCCAAGGCCGCGCCGGACGACAGCCCGCTGAAAGACCAGCTGTCCGACGTGATCATGAAGTGGGAAGACGGGGACTGGAAGATCACTACCGACCCGCAGTACGTCGCCAAGAGGACGTTCGCCGTCGCCTACGACCCGAACTCGCGGGCCGCATGGCTGGACGGCTGGTGGGTGGTGGTCCGTGCGGACTAACCGAGGCAAGCGCCTGCTGCGGCTGCTGACCCTGCTGCTGACGTTCCTGATCTGCACGGGCGTGGCGGCGCCGGCCGCGATGGCCGACGACCCGTCCAAGCACGCCCCCTACGGCCCGCCGAAGGAGCCGCCGAAGGAGTGGAGCGAGGGCGGGCTGGCCATCGGCGTCGACAAGGACGGCCACTGGTGCATCATCGCCGAGGCGGACGGCTGCGGCCTGGAGGGCGGGGAACTCCCGGGCACCGTCGCCCCGTGCAGCGAGCACACGGACGGCTGCACGCCCGAGCAGCGCAAGGAGTACGAGCTCAAGCAGCTGGCCAAGTGGGAGGCCGGCGCCGACCACGGCGCCGAGAACTACCCGAAGCTCTCCAAGTATTTGAAGGAGTGCGTCAACAAGGGCGACACCTTCACACAGTGCATGTCGTTCGGCATCGGCCTGTACCCGCCACCGGTCAGCGGTCCGACGGACTGGGTCGCGGGCAAAATCTCGAAGATGGCCGCCAGCGCCATGAAGGAAGCCGCCGGGGCGATCGGCGAGGGCGTGGTGTGGCTCCTGCAGCAGTTCGCGGACGCCTTCAACGCCGCGTCCACCATCGACCTGGGCAAGACCGGGATCGGGCAGGTCACCGGGATCATGACGGTGCTCTCCGTGCTGGTCGCCACCTTCCTGGCCCTGATCCAGTTCGCCAAGGTAGCCATCTCCCAGCAGGGTGCCCCGCTGGTCACCGTGCTGACCGGCCTCGGCAAGTACGCCGTGGTGCTGGCCGTCTACGCGAGCGCCGCGCAGGCGATCCTGTACTGGATCGACGCGGTCTCGATCTGGATCATCAACACCAGTTTCCAGGGCGGCGGTTCGGGCGAGCAGGACGCCGCCGCGGCGATGAAGCAGCAGCTGGGCACCTTGTTCGCCAGCCTGGTCTCGGGCGGCGGCGGCGCTGCCGCTGGCGGCGCCGCGCTGGTCACCGGGAGCGGCGTGCTGAGTCAGGCCGTCGGCGTGGTCATCGTGGTGGGCATCCTGTGCATCCTGATCATCGGCGCCCTGTGGATCGAAGTGCTGCTCCGTCAGGCCGGAATCATGATCATCATGGCCACCCTGCCCATCGCGGTGGCCGGCCAGCTCTCCGACGAAACGGCGGAGTGGTGGCCCAAGGCACGCCGGGCCTTCACCGCGCTGGCACTGGCGAAGCTCGCGATGGTGGCTTGCTTCTCCATCGGCTTCGGGGCGATGGGCCACGCCGAGGGCGTGCAGAACGTGATCGTGGGCCTGGT
The DNA here is from genome assembly GCF_055575795.1 of Kitasatospora sp. NPDC034023. Classification (NCBI taxonomy): domain Bacteria; kingdom Bacillati; phylum Actinomycetota; class Actinomycetes; order Kitasatosporales; family Streptomycetaceae; genus Kitasatospora; species Kitasatospora sp. NPDC034023. Next base: position 13,943 of record NZ_JBVIRY010000038.1, on the reverse strand, counting down.
CGTCTTCCTGCTGGCGGCGGCGGCCTGGCCGGTCCTCGCCCGGTTCATCACGGCCGTGGAAGCGGGCGGCGGCAACTCCGTGGCGTCCGGCATGATCAGCTCCGTCGGCAGCAGTGTCTCGGCCGCGTTCGGCGGATTCAGCGGCGCGGCCGTGGCGGGCGCCGGTGCGGTCGGCGGCGGCTCCGGCTACACCAAGGCCCTGGAAGAGGACAACAGCACCTCCGCCGGAAGCGGCTCCAACAGCGGCGGCGGCGGGTTCTGGCGAAGCGTCGGCGGCGGCGTTGGCCTCGGCCTACAGGCCGCATCGGCAGGGTTCAGCACCCTGGAGAGCGGCATGGCCAACATGGCGGCCCACGCGAACCTCGGGCCGGCCGCCAACGGCGGCGGCACCGTCGTCCCGCCGCGCCGCAACGCCGACGGCGGGGCACCGGCCGAACCGGCCGGGGAGGATGGCAACGACGCGCCGCCGGCGGAGCGGCCTCCCGCGCCGGGCCCCGGCACGGGAGCGGGCACGGCCGAGGTACCGGCCCCGGGCACGGGAGCGGGCACGGCCGAGGTACCCGCCCCGCAGGGGGGGAGCACAGCCGCCCCCGAGGCGTCGACCCCGCAGGGCGGAAGCACCGGCACGGCCACGGCTGGCTCCACCCCGGCCCCGGCGGGGACGACGGAGACCACTCCCCGCCCGACGGTGCCCGGACCGACCCCGGCCGGACCGACGGAGAGCGCCCCGCCCCGGGCCCCCCTTCCGCCCACCCCACCCACGAATCAGGGGAGCTGACCTGTGTCCCTGACCACGACCGCACCGGACACCTACCGCGGGTGGCAGAGAGAGAAGTCCGGGTTCATCGGCAATTTGTCGGGTGTCGGCTTCTCCCTGGTGGCGGCCGCCGCGGTGATCGCCCTCATCCCGATCTACCTGCACAGCTGGACCGGCGCTGCGGTGGCGCTCCCCCTGGCCGCTCTCCTGCTCCTGCTCGCCTACGGGCGGGTGATGGGCCTGGCCGCGGAGGAGTGGATCTTCCTCGCGGTCCGGCACCAGATCGCCGTGGCCACCCGGCGGAACCTGTTCTACTCGGGGGTCTACGCCCCCGCCGACAAAGAGGGGAACCAGCCCATGGACCTGCCCGGTGTGCTGGCGCGCCTGCGCGTGCTGACCGCATCCGACGGCCAGGGCGGCAAGCTGGGTGTCGTCCACAACCCGATCGACAACACGTACACCCTGGTCGCCCGGGTCACTTTCCCGGGCCTCGCACTGGTCGACACCGACCGCCAGAACAACCGGGTACGGCAGTGGGCGACGTTCCTGCGCTCCCAGTGCAAGGAAGACGGGGCGATCGTCCGGCTGCAGGTCCACCAGCGCTCTCTGCCCGACGACGGGGAGGCCCTGCGCTCCTGGACCACCCGGCACATCAGCCCGGACGCGCCCCCGGTGGCCGTCCAGGCGCTCGGCGAGCTGATGGAGTCCGCCGGGCCCGCGGCGACCATCCGCGAGACGTACCTGTCGGTGACGCTCTCCTCGGCCCGCGCACGGCTAGCCGTGCGCGGGGCCGGCGGGGGCCAGATCGGCGCGGCCGCCGTCCTCGTGCGCGAGTTCAACGCCATGACCGGCACGCTGTCCTCCGCCGGACTGCAGGTGGTGGAGGTGCTCGACCCGCGCCGGGTCGCCGCCGTGATCCGCACGGCCTTCGACCCGGACTCCCAGCAGATGCTCGCTGCCCGCACCTCGGCAGCGGGCTCGGACGGCTGGACCGGCACGGCGCCGGGCCTCGACCCGGCGCTCGCCGGGCCGGCCGCCGCCGAGACCACCTGGGGCCTGTACCAGCACGACGGCGCGTGGACCGTCACCTACCAGGTGCGCGGGTTCCCGCAGTCCGAGGTGTTCGCCACCTTTTTGCAGCCGCTCCTGCGGCCGCGCTCCAACGCGCGGCGCTCGATGTCGCTGGTGTACGAGCCGGTCGGCCCCGCGAAGGCCCGCAGGGAACTGAGCCGGGAGAGGTCCAAGCGCCAGGCCGCCGGCATCCTGCGCAAGAAGACGGGCCGGGCCGAGTCCGAGGACGAACGCCGCGAGGACGCATTCGCCCGGGACCAGGACATCGCCCGCGCCTCGGGCCAAGGCGTGGTGCGGATGGTCGCCCTGATCGCGGTCACCGTGACCAACCTGGATCAGCTGGAAACGGCGTGCGCCGAGCTCCAGGCCGACGCCTCCGACGCGGGGCTCGAACTGCGCAGGTGCTGGGGCGCGATGGATGAGGCGTTCGCCGCCGCCGCGCTCCCGCTCGGCATGGGCCTGCCGCCCCGGAGGACAGCGCTGTGAGCTTCCCGTTCCTGCGTCGCCGCTCCGCCGGCGACACCTCCCTCGAAGCGGCCTCGCTGGCCGACCTGCTCGGGCCCGGCGAGCAGGTGCCCCGTCAGCGCGCGCTCACCCCGCGCGAGCTGCGGCGCGCCCGGCTGCTGGAGGACCCGGACGCGGCGATGCGGATCGCCCCGCGCAAGGGGTGGCACCAGCCCTACGCGGGCCGCGCCGCCAGCCATGCCCGCGCCGAGGTCTTCCGCGCGGACACCGGCCGCGCGAGCGGGATCTACCCGTTCCTGCACGCCGCGAGCCTGCCGCCGGTCGGCCCGTACATCGGCTGGAACACGCTGACGATGCAGGCGTTCAGCGCCCACCCGGCGGCCTGGGTCCGCGAGGGCCTGGCCACCAACCCCAACGTGATGATCACCGGCATCCCCGGCTCGGGGAAGTCCGCGCACATCAAGGCGCTGTGCTTCCGGCTGATGGCGTTCGGCCAAAGGACGCTGATCGCGGGCGACGTCAAGGGCGAGTACCGCAGGCTCTGCGAGCACCTCGGGGTCGAGCCGGTCCGGCTCGGCCCCGGCTTGCGGGGTCGCCTCAATCCCCTGGACGCCGGGCCGCTCGGCCAGGACCTGCATCTCATCAAGGGCCGGGCCGAGCTGCAGTCCCGGCTCACCGAGATCCACCGCCGCCGCCTGACCCTGGTCAAGGCGCTGCTGGAACTGCAGCTCAAGCGCAACCTGTTGCCGCAGGAAGAGGAGTGCCTGGACGTCGCGGTGCGGGAGGTGACCGGCGAGCTGGCCGGCACCGGGGAGTCCCGGCTGGACACGCCCACCCTGCCGTTGGTCTACGGGGTACTCAAGGACCCGACCGAGGCCATGGCCAAGGAACTGCGGGTCCGCGGGGGGGACGTGCAGACCGCGCGCGAGCAGATGGCCAGCATCCGCTCCGCGCTCGGTGGCATGGTGACCGGGCACCTCGGCGGCCTGTTCGACCAGAGGACCAGCATCAGCCTGGACTGGGAGGCGCCGATCCAGAGCGTCGACATCTCCGCCCTGGAGCAGTACGGGGACGAGACCGTGGCCATGGTGCTGACCTGCGTCAGTTCCTGGGCGCAGTCGGCCATCGACCGGCCGGGCCGGCCGTGGATCGTGGTGCGGGACGAACTGTGGCGCCAGATGCGCTCGGGCGGGGCCGCGATGGTCCGCAAGATCGACGCCGACCTGCGGCTGAGCCGGGCGACCGGCACGATCCAGCTCCTGGCCACGCACAGGCTCAGCGACTTCGAGGCAGTGGGCGCGGCCGGCTCCGAGGCGGTCGCCATCGCCAAGGACTTGATCGCCTCGTGCGAGACCCGCATCCAGCTCGCGCAGGACACCAAGCCGCTGCGGATGACCCGCGAGGCGATCGGCCTCACCGATGCCGAGTGCGACCTGATCGGCTCCTGGGGCGCCGGGCAGCGCGGCCGAGCGTTGTGGAAGGTCGGCCGCGGCGGCGGCTCGCACGCGGTGCAGCTGATGCTCAGCCACATCGAGAAGACCCTGTTCGAGACGGACGAGAAGATGGTGATCTGATGGCCGACAGCCGGATGGACGACAGCACCCTGCTGTGGGCGCTGGGCGCCGGCGCGGTGGTCTCGGGCAGCGCTGCGGTGCTCGCCGCCGGGGCCCTGGCCGGCCTTCTGTCCGGCGGCGGCCTGCCGAGGATGACGGCCAGCGTGCCGGAGACGGTGCTGATGTCGGTGGTCAAGGGCCCCGGGGCGGTCTACTCCCCGGCCCCGCCGACCTGGCTGTTCTGGCTGGTGCTCGGCCTCCTGGTCGTGCTCCTCCTGGTGGCCGTCGTGGCCCTGGTCCGCCGCGGCGGCCGCCGTCGCCACCGGGTACCGACAGGCGGCGCCCGGTGGGGCGGCGCGGCCGTGGAGAAGGAGATGGGCCTGGCCGAGGCCCCGAAGGAGCGGCCGGACCGGATCACCGCCGGACGCGGTCAGGAGACCGGCAAGGTGGTCGGCGTGATCGAGCGCAGCGCCTCCGGCGTGGCGTTCGGACCGCCCGGCAGTTCCAAGACCACCGGCCTTCTGGCCCCGAACGCGGCCGAGTGGCAGGGGCCGGCGATCGTGACCGGGACCAAGGTCGCCGACCTGCAGGAGATCTACAACGCCCGCGCCCACCTCGGCCCGGTGTGGGCGATCGCACCCGCTGGCCTTCCCGACGGGCCGTGGATTCCCGCCCACTGGTCGCCGGTGGACTACGCGACCGACGCCGACAAGGCCGAGCTGATGGCCGAGTGGATGGCCGACGCGGCCCAGAAGGCGTACGACCCCAAGGCCGAGCCCTGGCTGATCCAGGCCCGCGCCATCGTCACCGGCGTGCTGCTGGCCGCGAAGGTCTCCAAGGGCGGCATCGCGGACTTCCGGCGCTGGCTGGCCCTGGGCACGGACGCGGTCGACCATGTGCGGAGCATCCTGAAAAAGCCGTACCCGGAGGCGGAGCTGGACTACGCGCAGCCCTGGCTCAAGCTCCACGAAGAAGGCGCGGGAAGCGTGCAGTTCACCCTCAACGTGCTGGCCGCCGTCTACCGCAACACCGGTATCCGGGCCGTGGCGGAGAAGACAGATTTCACCGCCGAGGAGCTCCTGGCGAAGAACGGCACGCTGGTGATCATCGCCAGCCCGAGCAACGCGGAGCGGTTCGCGCCGTTCTTCACCGCGTTGATCGCCTCGGTGATCCACGAAGCTGAGGCGAAGTACGAGAAGGCCGGCCGCCACCCGGAGCGCACCCTGGGCTGCTTCATTGATGAGGCGGGCAACATGCTGCGCTACCCCCGGCTGCCGAACACGCTGACCACCGGCCGCGGCATGGGCATCGCCATGTTCACCATCTGGCACTCCTACTCCCAGCTGGTCGAGCGGATGGGCCGGGAAGGCGCGCGGACCATCATCTCGGCGTCCACGCTGCGGATGTTGCTGCCCGGCTTGGCCGATGACGAGACCCTGCGCTACTTCTCGTACCTCTTCGGCAAGGAGCTGGTCGAGCGGACCAGCACCACCAACTCGGACGGCCGGGACTCCACCTCGACGTCCTTCGTGGAGTCCGACCTGCTGCCCGTGCACCAGCTGCGCGAGATCCCCGACTACACCGCTATCGCGCTCTACTTCAACAGGCCGCCGATCCGGGTCAACATGCGCCTGACCTGGCGCGACCCGGACGTGATGGCCTGGCTGGCGCGCCCGCTGGACCCGGCGCTCGCGGCGCTGCCCACGCAGGCCCTGCCGCTGTCCGCGCCGGTCACCCTCACCAAGACCACCCCGTAGGAGAACGATGTCCGAGGCAACCGCCGTCCCCGCGCAGGCCGCCGAGGCCGCACCCGCCGCCCCGGCCGGCGCGCCCCGCCGCTGGGTGTGGTCGGCGATGGACCTGACCGAGCGCCAGCAGCGCCTGGTCGAGCTCGCCGAGTGGGTGGATTGGCTGATCACCACCCACGAGATGACTCGGGAGGTCCCCCGCTGCTGGTACCGGCACCGGCGGGTGCTGGAGGTGTTGACGGCCCTCTACCTCGGGTGGGTGCGCACCTACGCGGGCGACCCGACCAAGACCGGGACGCTCGGCGAGATCGACTGGATCACCCGGCTGCACACCCTCGCCCCGCGCCTGGCCGCCCCGTCCTGCACGGACGGGCACCGCAGCTGGGACGACGATTTCACCCCGACCGGTGAGGGGCTGTCGGACTGGCTGGACGAAGGCGACAACGAGTGGATGGAGGAACGGGCCTACCACCCGGCGCAGGCCGAGGCCAACCGCCTGGCGGCCGCCGCGGCGGCCGCCAGGGCCGAGGCCGCCGCGCGGGCGAAGACCGGCGCCCGGACCTGAGCCGGTGCAGGCAGAACGCCCCGCGAATCGCGGGGCGTTCTGCGTTCCGGCGCCGGACCGGTCAGTCCACCGTCCAGGCGTCGAACCCTTGCTCGGTGGCCGCAGCGGCGAACCGGCGCTCCTCGACGCAGAGTTCGCAGAGGTAGCCGCCGGCGGGACCTTCGTGGCAGGACTCGCACAGCGGCGAGCCGTCCGCGGGCGGGGTGTACGGGTCCTGCCGACGGAGGGGCCACACGACGCCCAGCTGATCGGTACCGTCGGCGAGCCGGGAGCGCTGAACTCCGACCACCGCCCTGGTGACCGCGAGCGGGGGCAGGGCCCCGGGGAGCTCGACCCGCACCAGGCGGCCGGTCTGGTGGGGCGGCGTCTCAACGGCCCGGTCGACCAAGCCGCGGAGGTTGACGCGCGGGTTGTCGCTGTTCCAGCTGAGATCGGCGGACCAGACATGCCAGTCGGTGAGTTCCACCCGCCATCCGCCGGCGAAGACCAGCAGGGCGGGCGCGGCTGGGGCGGCCGGCTCGGCGCGGGCCGCGCGCAACAGGGCGGTGTACGGGACTTGGGGGTTGGCCTGCTGGGCACGCCGGGCGTGCTGGGCGGCGGTGGACTGGTGCTTGGGCACGGTGCTCTCACGTCCTGGCGGGTCTCCCACGCTCACCCGCCGGCTGAGGACACGGTGGGGTCAGCACGGGCCTCGGAAGACCTTGGTCGAACGGCGCCCTGACCAGGCGTGGGCCGGTGGGGCAGCGACGATCGGCGGTGCGTGTCCAGCAGGCAGCAGCCTAGCGCGCCGTCCCGTCGGCCTGGAGCGGAGCCGCCGCTGGCTTCGGCGGCTCGACGTCGGCGGCCGTACGGACCGCCAAGCGAACGGCCGTCAGTTCACCGAGCAGGTCGAGAAGCACGGAGCAGGCGGCGGCGGCCTCGGCGGCGCGGGGCCCGGTGGGGGCGAGGGGCTCCGTTGCCCCGCTCGGCATGAGCCGCCACCCGATGCGCTGCAGGTGGCCGGCCAGCACGGTGATCGGCGGGTTCTCCGCCGCGAGGGTCTCGTGCAGCCCCTTGACGGGGAGCACCGCGAGCACGTCGTCCTCCAGCTGTGGCCACGCCTCGGCCAGAACAGCGGCGAGGCCCTGGGCAGCCGCCTGAATCCGGCCGGCGTTCGCCTCGCACCAGGCCGCGGCGGCCCGCTGACGCGCCCGGTCGAGCCGCTCGTCGCTGACCTTCCGGCCGCTGTCGTACTTCATGGAGCGCTCCAGCCGCAGCGCGCGGTTCTCGGCGCTCTGCCGGGTTTTCAGGCCCAGCGCGAGGGCGATCCGGCTCCACGGGGTGGTGCGGGTGCGGGCCGCGCGGATCAGGTCCAGCTCCAGCCCGTCGAGCCGCTCCCTGGCGTCCTCGATCAGGGCCAGTGCGGCCAGGACGTCCTCCGCCGGTACCGGCTTCGACTCCTCGGTGAGCAGATGGGAGTAGGCCGAGGGGTAGGCCGCCGCGCGGACTGCGCGCATGGCGTCAACAGGGTCGGCACCGTTCCATCCGTAGCGCTCGCGCAGCAGCCGCTTGTTCGCCTCGCGGGCCTCGTAGTCCATGGACGTCAGCATCCCACCGGCGCGGAACCGTCACCAAAACGCTGACGCCTTCGGGTCCGGCCGGCGATAGGCTCTCTCCACTGATCCATCGCCCCGGCCTTCGGGGAACGGCCCGCCTCGGCGGGCACTGGTCCCCGCCCTGGCGGGGTGGGTCCGCCAACGCGGGCCCGAACACCCGTGCGCGAACCGCGCCGTACCCCAACATGGAGAAGGGCATCCGATGGAACTTGAGCCGACCCCGGCGGGCACTGCGCGGCTGGATCTGCGCGTGGACGGCCGTGGCAAGGGGAGGACCCCTGAGCCGCAGGTCAGTTTCACGACGGTGAACGGCGGGAGCGTGGTGATGTGGGCCCGCGACCTACCGCAGCTGGAAGGCGCGTCGGCGAGGCGGGACGGCGCGGAGACCGGCGTCCTGATCGGCCGAGCCGAGGTGGTCGAGCTGGTGGGCTTCCTGGTCGGCTACCTGGAGCGCACCGAACACCTGGCCTGAGCGACAGAACGGCAGAGCGGCCCGCCGGCGGCGGGCCGCTCTGCCGTTCCCGGCCTGGCGGGCCGTCAGTACAGCGGCCGCCCGAGCGCGAAGCGCAGGGCACTCGCTCGCGCACGGTCCGGGTCGTCGGCGAGCATTTGGTCCACCTCGTCCGGACCGGCGGACAGGTCGCTGAGAGCGTGCTTCTGCAGCGGCGCCGGCTCGGCGTAGGCGGCGCGGGCGGCCTCGTCCGCCGCCACCTGGATGCGGGCCATGCCGACCGCCCCGGCGGGCAGGCGCGCCAGGTCGTCCATGGTCGGCTGCCGGGTGAGGGGGGTCGCCACCAGGACGTACATGCCCATGTCGGCGTGGACCAGGGCGTGCCCGACGGACTGGGGGAACGGGGAGGGAACGGGGATCGGGTCGCCGGACTCCAACGCCGCGTCCAGCGGGTGGTTCACCAGCCGTCCCGAGGTGCCGGTCAACTCCAGCACCGTGGCGCCGTCCGGGCCGGCCAGGTAGTGCGCCATGTGCTCGTTCATCCGCTGGTGCTGGATGAACCCGCGGTACTGGCGGGCGAGTTCCTGGGCCTGCGGGTCGCCCGCGTCGGGGTGGTACCACCAGGAGATCACCGCCGGGATCATGCGGTTGTCGGGTGAGACGGTCCAGTCGTACTGAACGGCGAGCTCGAACGGCTCGAAGGCAGGGCTGTTCATGCGGCGATCGTCCCATCGGTCACTGACACTGCGGAGTTGAACAGGCACGCTGTGCTGGCAGTTGAGCGTCGGGCGGGCGTGGTCACGGCCGGGCCTCGACCTCGGCCCGGAGCTGGGCGGCGTAGGCGCGGGCCTCGATGGCTTGCTGGGCAGCCTCTGGCTTGCCCTCCTCGACGGCGATCCGGTCCAGCAGTGCGGCCTTGCGCTCGATGACGGCGGCGCGCTCGATCGGGTCGGCGCCGCTGCGGTGCACGTGGGCGATGGCGTTCAGGACCTGGGAGAGCTCTTCGGCGGTGGTCAGCTTCGACAGGTGACCGGAGACGGGGTGCTCGGTGTCGCGGTAGCGCGGAAGGCGGTCGCGTACCCACTGGTCGAGTCGCCGGGCGGCCGGGGTCGGCGAGTACGCCGCGTCGGGCAGTCGCAGATCGCGGACCGGTACTTGGCCGTTGATGTTGGCCGGGCGGGCCGGGTAGAGCGGCTCCAGCAGGGCGAGCCGCCATTCCTCCTCGGTTTCGCGGTAGCGCTCGTGGGCGGACTGGCGGGCGATGTCGAGCTGGTCACCGATCTGCTGCCAGCTGGCGCCGCGCTGCCGCTCGTAGACCACGGCGCGGGCCAGCGCCGCCTCGGCCAGCGCGACCAGGGCGGCGGCCTCGCCGACCATCTCGCCGCGATTGCTGAACGAGTCGCTGACGGTGGGGATGTGGGCGGCGGCCTGCTCGGCGAGCTCGGCGAGCTCGTCGGCGTAGGCGAGGCGGGCGAGAGCGGTCCGGCTGTAGCCGTGGCGGTCCGCGTCGGGGTCGTACGCGGGGGCGTCCGTCATGCTGCGGCCCCCTCGGTCAGGGCCGTGCGGACGGCGTCGTCGCCATAGGCGCGCTGCAGGGCGACGACAAGGTTCATGGAGGCGCCGGCCCCTCGACGGTCGCGGAGGTCGTCCACGAGATGGCGGATCGCGTCGAGCGTCAGCGCGGGGAGACCGAACTCCGCGGAACGGTCGGGGCGGTCGCCAGCGCTGGCGAGAAGCCGGGGGACGTAGGGCTCGTTCATGCTGCGGTTTCCTCTCTGAGGCACGGCGGACGCCGAGCCGGCCGGGACACGCAAGAGCACTGTCAGGATAGCCTGACGCAATCCATCTGTCAGGCCATCCTGACATTGGTCAACATGTCAGGGCGGCCTGACATTCCCTAGCGTCAGCGGAACGCTGACGCTAGGTCGGATCTCCCTGATAAGGTTCGGCTCACTCGTGATAATGCTCCTTACCGTGGGAGACAAAGTGACCCAAATCGAAGGCCCTTCTGCACCCCTGGCTGAACGTCAGCGATCCGCTGACACCGGCGGGCTATCCGCGGCCGAGCGGCACCTGGTGGACGTACTGCGGTGCGACGCCGCAACCCGGGACCGGCGGCCGGGCTGGCGCTACGGCAGCGTGGCCGAGCTGCTGCTGGACGTCGGCCGGCTCTTCACCCCGACCTTCTGGCCGGGCGAGCCGGGCACACCGTCCAACCGCTACGCGGAGGCCCTCGACCGGGCGACCGCCCGGGGGACCTACGTCGAAGGCGTGGCCCGCGACAACGGCCTGGTGCCGCTGCGGCACGCCTGGTACTCCGCCCCCGGCGCGACCATCGCACTCGATCCGGCCTGGACCCCGCCCGGCACCGCCTACCTCGGGCTGCCAGTGGAGCCGCGCACCGCCTCCGCCCTGATCGGCGATCAGGAGGTGCTGCTGCAGCGCGGTTCGGCGGCGTGCCTGCGGTGGCTGGAGCACGGCGTGCCCGAGGACCTGCTGGTCGACTGCGGGCGGCCGGTCCCGGCCGAGGGGGCGGCCCGGTGAACGGCGGCCTGGTCCCGGCCCTCCCGGAACGGGTGCCGCCCGGCGCGGTACAGATCATCGCGGACGTCTCCGCCTGGACGGAGGCCGACTTCACGCTCTCCCCGCGCACCCGCGAGAAGCTGCAGCAGGCCGTGCCCGCCGAGACGTTCCGCGCGTACGTGCGGTGGTGGGACCGGGCTGCCTCGTGGTGTGTCACGGCGGGCCGTGTTCCGCTGCCGATGACGGCGGAGACGCTCACCGAGTGGGTGCGGGTGCTGACGGACACCGTCTCGGACCGCACCGGCAAGCTGCTCGGCGTCCCCTCGCTCGACCAGGCGGTGGCCGCCGTCCGCGCGGTGCACACCGAGGTCGGGTTCGACGGGATGCCCGGCACCCGGCAGGCCCGGAAGCTGATCAAGGCCCACGGGCGGCAGCTCTCCAACGCCGGGCGGAAGGAGAAGAAGAGTGCGGTCATCACGGCGGACCAGGCCCTCGACGTCGCCGAGGCGATCGACCCCACCACCCTGACCGGCTGCCGGAACCGGGTCATCGTCAGCTTCTCGTTCGCGGCCTGGACCCGGCGGAGCGAGTTGACCGGCCTCAACTTGGTGGACTGCACGGTGAGCACCGACCCCGAGGCCCCCGGACTGTGGCTGTTCTTCACCTCCTCCAAGACGGACCAGGAAGGCGAGGGCGAGAAGGCGTTCCTGCCCGCCCGCGGGGACGCGCTCTGTCCGCTGCAGTCCTTCCTGGCCTGGCGGGGGATGCTCGCCGCACTGGGCATCACCGAGGGCCGGCTGCTGCGGAAGGTGGACCGCTGGGGCCGCGTCTCCGAGAAGCTGCACCCCGGCTCGGTCAACGACATCTCCAAGCAGCTGGTTGCGGCGGTCGGCCTGGAGCAGGACCTGCAGGGCAACGACTTCACCGCGCACGGCTGGCGGGCTTCCGGCCGGTCCGCATCGGTGGCGGCCGGGGCCTCGGAAACCGCCGCGAACGCGCACGGCCGGTGGTCGAAGAACTCGGTGGCGGGCAAGGGGTACGAGCGCGACCGCGGCGGCTTCGCGGACCACCCGATGGTGAAGGTCGCCCAGCAGCAGGCGGCCAGGGCGGCGACCGCCGATCAGCCGCCGGCGGATTCGGCGCCCCCCGCCGCCGAGGTTCTCGTGGACGGCTTCGCCGTGGTGGACGACCAGCGCCGAGACCGGAAGACCGGGGCCCGGGTGGGCTCGGACGGCCAGCTGGCCATCGTGCTGCCGAGCGAGCAGGCCTGGCCCACCGGGAACGAGAACCAGTCCGTCTGACCTCGCACAAGGGGAGCGGGGCCCGCTGAAAGCCGGGCCCCGCTCCGTCGTTTCTGCCGTCCGGCGCCGCCGAGCACGCGCACCGGCGATGTCCCTTACGGGTGGTCCGGGTGCTGCGGCGGCAGCCAGCGCACCCGCTCCCCTTCCCGTGCCCGCAACGGGTCGGGAGGCATGAACCCGTGCGGGAAGGCGATGGGCCACCCCGCGGTGATCAGCACGGAGAACACCGGCAGGCCGGGGAAGCGGTCCGACTCGATGATGTAGCCGATCTGCTCGCCGTCCTTGAACACCTTCGCGGCGGGCACCGCCTTGGCCCCGGCGTCCGGCTCCTGGTTTACCGTCAGCCCGAGGTCGGGCCATCCTGCGGCTTCCGTTCCGTAGGTATCCGCCAGCTCGGTCGCCGTCAGTGTGCGGCCTTCGTCTGTCGCCATAGCCCCGAAAGGTACCGGTCCAGGGGGCCCTCCGTTCACCCGGTACGGGGTTCGGTTCACCCGCACGGACCACGACAAAGCGCGGCTCTCCGCGCTGCAGGGACGAGTTCGGCTATCGTCCGGGAGAAGGCGTCGGCCCCTGCAATCTGGCCGCCGTGAGAACGCAGGACCGGCACCGCCAGGTGGCCAGTCTGCGCAGGCGACCGCGAGGTGGCCAACCCGAGCAGGCGGGCGCGATACAGACCTAAGCAGCAGCGACCTGGACTGAGCGGGGCCCGGACAACCGGGCCCCGCTTCGCTGTTCTGCCCTTCCCACAGGGACTACAGCTCGGGTCCGCTGCGGCCCTGCCCACGGTTCACGTCCGGGCCGGGCTGCTGCTGGTTCCGCTGCTGCCGCTGCTGTTCGGCGGCAAGCTGGGCGGCTTGGATGCGCTGGGCGTCCTCCGCGATGCGGGCGGCGTACGGCTGGGCGTCGCGCCTGTTCATCTCCTGGCGGATCTGAGCGGCGGCGCCGTCCAGTTCGGTGACCCGGCCGCGGGCGGCGAGGGCCTCGGCCTGGGTCGCCTGCAGACCACGCGCTCGGGACGCCTTGGTCCGCTCCAGTACGGCCTCGCGGCTGCCGCCGGCGCGCTGCCAGGCCGCCAGCACGTCCTCGTGCTCGGCTGGGTTCCCGGCGGCGCGGGCGCTCTCCTCCAGCCTGTGCCGGGTGGCACCGAGCTCCTGGTCGCGCTGCTGGACAGCGGTGCGCAGGCCGAGAAGCTGCTGCTCCAGAGTCTCGCGGTCGGCGCCGCGAACGGCGGGCCGACCGAGCCGGGTGGTCTCCGCCAGCCGGGCCTCGACGGCCGCGGCCTGGTGCTGGAACTGGCCGATCTCGGCGGTGAGCTGGTCGACCAGGACGGTGGCCGTGCGGCTCTCCACGATCGCCTCGACCCGCTCGGCGCGGGCAGCGACGCGCTGCTCGATCTCACCGCCGGGCGCGAGGTCCGCCGCAAGTTCGGCGGCGCGTGCCTCTTGGGCGACGGCCTGCTGCAGAGCAGTGTCGGCGGCCTCCGTGGTGTACGCCAGCACGTCGGACAGTTCGCCGTCGGACAGCTCGCCGTAGGGCAGGCTCTCCCACTCCGCGACCACCGGGGCGGTGCGCTCGGCCGGCTCCTCGGCGACGTCGACCACGAGCTCGGGCACGGCCTGGTCCTCGACCAGCTCCACCGGCTCGGCGACGTCGGCGACCGGAACCTGCAGCTCGTCCTCGACCACCGCGACCACCGGGGCGGTGCGCTCGGCCGGCTCCTCGGCGACGTCGACCACGAGCTCGGGCACGGCCTGGTCCTCGACCAGCTCCACCGGCTCGGCGACGTCGGCGACCGGAACCTGCAGCTCGTCCTCGACCACCGCGACCACCGGGGCGGTGCGCTCGGCCGGCTCCTCGGCGACGTCGACCACGAGCTCGGGCACGGCCTGGTCCTCGACCAGCTCCACCGGCTCG
>NZ_JBVIRY010000037.1:0-82453 GCF_055575795.1 Kitasatospora sp. NPDC034023 | reverse complement strand
CGTCGCGTCTCTTGCTTCCACTCCGGCAAACCACCCATCAGGCACCAGAGCCGACGAATCGGTCCATCCCGCCAGCTGAGAACGCATCAGCCCTGCAGTCCGGTCCGGTGGAAAAGAAGAATCTGCGTGCCGGATAAGGTAAATGAGGTTTCGTCAGTTCTTGATGTCACATCAATTGTCGGGAACTCGGGCTTTCGTGATTTTCCGTGGGTGAGGCCGAGCAAGGGTGCGCCGCAGGCGTCATTGAAACCCTTGATGGCCAGGGGTGATGGCCCTGGCGAAACCTTTCTGCTGCGTGATTTTCCTCAAAGGCGCAAGGGGGGGGTTCATCCGTTTTTAACAGGACTGATCCACCTCTGGATGGCGCGGTATCAGGGCCAGCCCCGTCAGGGTCTTCTGATTTACCTTTGACAGTCCTTTTAAATTTCCATTAAAATCCGCTCCAAACTTCGTCCACATACCCGAAGTCGGCGGCCCGGCGATCACCTCGGACGCCTACCCGGGCTCCAAGGACGCCACCGCGATGCTGCCGTGGACCGACGGCGTCGGCAAGAACGGCCTGTTCACCCTGAAGTCGGCCGCCACCGACGTGGTCAGGTACCAGTGGGCCCTCGACGGCTCGGTGCCGACCGACGTGGCGACCAGCGGCGGCGCCGCGCAGACCGTGCGCGTCCAGCCGCAGACCGCCGGAGTGCACATGTTCTCCGCCAAGGCGATCGACGGCGCGGGCAACGCCTCGCAGTCCGAGACGTACTACTTCAGCGTGCTCTCCGGGCAGACCCAGCGCATCGGTTGGGCGATGGACGACGCGAGCGGCACCAGCGTCTCCGGCGCCGGCGGCGGCTTCGAGGCCACCCCCGACTCCGGCGCCGGCGGCGGCTTCGAGGCCACCCCCGACTCCGGCGCCACCCCGGGCGCACCCGGTCACCTCGGCGAGGCCCTCGCCCTGGACGGAACCCCCAACGGCTACGCCGAGACCCAGGGCAACGTGCTGGACACCACCCGGGGCTTCGCCGTGTCCGCCTGGGTCAACCTCGCCGACACCACCCGTAACCGGGTCGCGGTCAGTGAGAACGGCAACTTCGCTGCTCGCTTCGCCCTCGGCCTGATGGGCGGCAAGTGGGCCATGTGGACCTCCAGCTAGGACACCAACGCCGTCTACACGCTGGAACCGGCCTACTCGGACACCCCGGTGGCGCTCAACCAGTGGACCCACCTGGACGGCGTGGACGACTACCTGCGGGGCACCCGCCCGCAGGTGGACGGCAGCCGGGACTTCTCCGTCTCCGCCTGGGTCAAGCTGCCCGCGCCCACCGCCGGTGACACCAACCCCAAGATGGCGGTCACCCAGATCGGCCAGCACAACAACGAGTTCTCGCTGTACTACTCGCCCTACTGGAAGCGCTGGATCTTCGGCCGCTACAAGGAGGACGCCTCCGCCGACACCCTGGTGCGCACCTGGCAGGCCGACTGCACCCCGAACACCCAGGTGAACGGCGTGCCGTGCTTCGCCGGCACCACCGGCGAGTGGACCCACCTGCTGGGCGTGTCCGACACCGCCGCCAAGAAGCTGCGCCTGTACATCAACGGCTACCTGGTCGGCGAGTCCGACTACACCCAGAACGCGCCGTGGGCCAACCCCGGCCCGCTGCAGATCGGGGCGGTCAACCGCGAGGGCGTCAACGCCGAGTTCTTCGGCGGCGACATCGACGACGTGCGGCTCTACGACCGGGTCGTCACCAGCCCGGAGGCCACCGCGATGGTGCAGCAGCGCCCGCAGCTGGCCGGCCGCTGGAAGCTCAACGCGGCCACCGGCACCCCGGCCACCACTCCGGACGAGGGCCCGGCCAAGGCCGGTGCCCAGCTCGGCGGCGGCGCCTCGATCAAGGCCGACGGCGGCGTGCTGCCCAACCCGGGCACCCTACTGCTCGACGGCTCCACCGGCTACGCCGCCACCGGCGCCGTCCCGCTGCACACCGGCCGGAGCTTCACCCTGGCCGGCTGGGCGAACACCGCGGGCATCCCCACCCGGGACATGACGGTCCTGTCGGTGGCCGGCTCCAACAACAGCGCGGTCACCCTGCGCTGGCACGCCTTGGGCAACGACGCCAACGGGCAGCCGACCGGCCAGTGGCAGGCCGAGGTGCGCGACTCCGACGCCAACGGCGCGGTGCGCACCCTGACCACTCACACCCCGGCCTCCTCCGTCCTGGAGAACTGGACGCACCTGGCGGTCAGTTACGACGCCTTCGCGGACCGGCTGGTGCTGTACGTCAACGGTCAGCCGGAGAACCAGCGCTGCGCGGACGGCGACAAGACCTGCACCTCGCACATCTCCTGGGCCTCCGGGTGTTCCGCAGCCCTACGAGGCGGGCGGCGGCGTGCAGTTCGGCCGGAGAAGCCGGTCAAGGGCTCGGACGCCAAGGTCAAGGGGCGCAAGGCCGACACGACCGTCAGCAAGGTCGACGGCAAGCACGGCGAACCGCCCGGAGCGGGCAGTGCCACCGTCGACGTCCCCGGCGAGAAGGGCAAGGCGGTCAAGGCCGGCACGCTGCCGGTCGCGGTCTCCTCCGCCGGCTCGGTGGGCAAGGCGAAGGTCGAGCTGCTCGGCCAGGACGCCGCCACCAAGGCCGGGATCCACGGCGTGCTGCTGACCGTCTCCGGCGCCGACGAGAACAGCGGCCTGGCCGTCGACTACTCGTCCTTCGCCCAGGCGGCCGGCTCCGGCTTCGGCTCGCGGCTGAAGCTGGTGCGCCTGCCCGAGTGCGCGCTGACCACGCCCAAGCGGCCCGAGTGCCGGGTCCAGACCTCGCTGCCGGGCGGCAACGACGTCGAGCGCCAGACGGTGGCCGCGGACGCCCTGACCAGCGCCCCGGCCGGGTCGATGCGGCTCGCGTCGGCTCCGGGGGCGATGGTGCTGGCCGCCACGACCGGCAGCTCCGGGCCGAGCGGCGACTACAAGGCGACCCCGCTGTCCTCCGCGTCGACCTGGTCGACCGCGCTGAACAGCGGCTCGTTCACCTACAACCGTCTGCCGAACTGGAGCGCCGGCAAGTCGGAGACCAAGTCCGTCTACACCGTCCCGGTGTTCGGCAACAACGCCGGTGAGCCGTGCAACGGCGCCGCCCGGGCCCCCGTGGCCGCGCGCGCCGCCGAACGCGGGCGGGCATGGCAGACGTTCGCCGCGGGGTTCCCGCCCGCCGTGCCGTTCGAGGTCTTCGCTGAACGCGCCCGCCAGGACCTCGTCGGCTACCCCGTCGCCCGCGCCCGCGCCGACTACTACGAGCAGCCGCTGATCAGGGCGGCCAACGACTCGCCCGAGGTCTGCGGCCTCTTCCCGCGCCTGACCGACCCGCTCCACCACTTCCGGGGCGACCTGGCGGAGTTCGTCCGCCGTGAGACGGAACGGGTCATCCCGACGAACTGCCTGCTGCTCCTGGACGGTCAGTGGATCGACGGCACCGTCGAGGACTGGGGTCGGAAACTCGGCCGGTCCGGTGACTACCACCGGTTCGCGGACGACTACCTGGAGACCCTGCCGGGGGACTGCCTGGTGATCCGGCTCCGCTTCCACTACTGACGCAGCGCGTGCCCGCACGCGCAGTGCAAAGGGCGGCCCCGGCCGTTCCACCAGCGCCAGGCGCCCTTCGCAGCGCCGTACCTGACTCCGCCGTGTTGGCACGGACTCCGTTTACTGCAAGGACCTCTGTCGTTCCATCAGGTATCGTCGCACCTCGCTGAAATCCGAGCGTCAGTTCGAAGAGTCTGTGAGGAACCATGGACGCGCAACAGAGGGTGGACCAGCCGCGCGAGGTGCTGCTGACCGGTGCCGCCGGCCGTATCGGGACCTGCCTGCGGGAGCTCCTGCCCGCCTACGGCTACCGGCTGCGCTGCTTCGACCGCGCCCCGGTGCCCGGTGAACCCGAGGCGATCATCGCCGACCTGCGGGATTCCGCGGCGCTGGCCTCGGCGACGGACGGCGTCGATGCCGTCGTCCACCTGGCCGGGATCCCGGGGGAGGCGCCGTTCGCCGACATCCTCGCCGCCAACATCGAGGGCACGTACCGGCTCTACGACGCCGCCCGGGCGGCGGGCGTGCGGCGGATCGTCAACGCCGGCAGCAACCACGCGGTGGGTTTCACCGAGCGGCCCGCCGACGGCGCCACCGTGCCGGTGGACACCCCGCAGCGGCCCGACACCTACTACGGGCTCTCCAAGTGCTTCGGCGAGAACCTCGCCTCGCTGTACGCCGACCGGCACGGGATGGAGACGGTCTCGCTGCGGATCGGTTCCTTCACCGCCGAGCCCCGCAGTGTCCGGATGCTCGCCACCTGGCTCAGCCCCGGCGACTGCGCCCGGCTGGTGCACGCCGCGCTCACCGGGCCGGTGGCCGGCCACACCGTGGCCTACGGCATCTCCGCCAACACCCGGGCCTGGTGGGACCTCGCGTCGGCCCGGGCGCTCGGCTACCAACCGCTCGACGACGCCGAGGTGTTCGCCGCCGAGCTGATCGCGAAGCTCGGTGAGCTGCCCGCAGACGACCCGGAGTTCCGCTACCTCGGTGGCGGATTCACGCAGGCCGGGCGCTGATTCCCGAGAATTCGCCCGAGGCGCCCCGAGGATCGGGCGTCACATCCGCCGGACGCGCAGCACGCCGGTCAGCATGGGCAGGGTGAACTCGCCGTCGCCGGTTTCCGGTCGGCTCGCGAGGTAGGCGCGGGTCCGGGCCAGCGCGGCCTCCCGTTCCCGTTCCGGCATGACCAGCATGCCCGCCTTCGTCCCGAGGGTCGCGACGAGGGAGTCGGCGGTCCGGCGCTGCCCGTGCGGGAACTCGGCCTGCTCCGGCGAGTCGAACCGGGCGTCCCCACCCGCCGTGGGACGGTGCAGGCCGGCCGTCTCGGCACGCCAGCCGGCGGGCACGTCGCGCGGGCCGACGGCCGCGCTGCCGCTGACCCGCGCGAGCCCGGCCACCCAGTCGACCCCGTCGTCGAAGACGTTCCACAGCCCGGCCAGGACCCCGCCGGGGGAGAGGACCCTGGCGATCTCCGGGCCCGCGAGGTCCATGTCGAACCAGTGCATGGCGTTGCCGGACACCACGGCGTCGACGGACCCGTCCGGGAGCGGGATCGCCTCGGCGCTGCCCGGCAGCGCGCGCACGGCCGGGAGGCCGCGGCGCAGCTCGGCCAGCATCGCCGGGTCGGGCTCGACCGCGACGACGTCGACGCCCATCGCGAGCAGCGTGCCGGTCAGCTTGCCCGTCCCGGCACCGAGGTCGAGCACCCGCGGCCCGGGCGCCGGTTCGAGCGCCCAGCGCACGGCGGCCTGCGCGTAGTCCGGGCGGTGCTCGGCGTAGGCGCCCGCCGCCGCGCCGAACGACGAGCTGTGGAGCAGCCGTTCATCCATCGCAACTCCTCTGACGTCACTGAGGTGACTGACCTGACTGTCAATGACTGACGCGACCGGGGCAGCCCAGCGTACCGGTGCGACGTACGACGCAAGGGTCCAGTTCTGCTGACCCGACCTCAGAACGCCATGAGAAGGCGGTGCCTCGCCCGACCCGGGCGAGGCACCGCTCAGCGGGACTGCTCAGAGGAGCCCGAAGTCGAACTCCCCGGTGGCGACGGCGTTGACGAAGGCGGAGTGGGCGGCGCGGTCGAAGGACAGGGCGGGGCCACTCGGGTCCTTCGAGTCACGGATGCACGTGGTCGATTCGTTCGGGATGGCGATTTCGACGCAGTTGTCGTTACCCCCGCTGTAGCTCGACTTCTTGAAGGCGAACCCGGTGGTAGAGGCGTCGGGGTGGTGGTGAGTCACTTGATCTCGTCCCTCTGTGCGGTGATGAAGTCGAGCGATGAGTCGACTGACAGGGCCTCGGCCGTGATCTCCTGAAACTTCGCTCGGTAGAGCTCGACGTCGGCTGGTTCCTCAACCCAAAGGCTGCTGATCAGAGCTTCGACGAGGACGACGTCCAGGTCCGCACGTTGGGGAAACCCGAGCAGGGCGAACGCACCGGCCATGCCGGGATGGACTGCTGCTCCTGCCGGCATGACCTGGATGTTGACATTGGACAGGCGGCTCAACGAGATCAGCTTGTCCAGCTGGCCGGACATGATGTCGGGCCAGTTGGCATTCGTCCGGAGTGCGGCTTCATGAATGACGGCCCAGACCTGGACGGGATTCGGCCGGGTGAGGATCGACTGCCGCGCCATCCGGACCTGAACCATGTCCTCGACCGTGCCGCTGGACTCGGTTCGAAGCCGGTCGATGACGATGCGGGCGTACTCGGGAGTCTGGAACAGTCCGGGGATGAACGCCGGCTCGTATGTCCTCAGCGTCGAGGCGTCGGACTCCAGCAGGATCAGATCCGTTGCGGTCGCGTGAAGGACGTCTCGGTAGCTCAGCCACCAACCTCGCTTGCTCCCGTCCTTGGTGATGGCGATCAGTCCGGCCCGGAAGTCCTCGTCGTCACATCCGTAGTAGTCGAGGAGCTTGTTGACGTCCTCGATCTTGGCCGCAGTGTGAGCTGTCTCGATCCGAGTGAGCTTGGGCTGGCTCATCCCGGTGGCCTCTGCGACCACCTCTGCGGTGAGCTTCCGTTCCTCGCGAAGCTTCCGCAGCATGCCGCCGAGCCTCCGCCGCCGAACGGTCGAGACTGCCATGTTGTCCCCTCCTGAGCTGTCAGTTGACCAGTCTGCCTGTGTGAACGGCACCAGCGCTACCAACAACTGGCAGCCTGGGCCGCCGAATTCAGGTTCGATTTGTATATATGCGAGTGGAGGTCTCTTCGTGTTCTCCCTCGAACTTCCCCCTGACTGGTCGGCCGCGCGCGAGGAGTTGCGCGAGGCGACGGCGCGCGCCGGGTGGCAGTCCGACCTGGGCGCCGACGCGGAGCTCGCGTTGCTCGAACTCTTCGTCAATGCCTGGCGGCACGGCGGCAGTCCGTCGCCGCTCGTCGTGATCGTGGTGCTCGACCGGGTCCTCCGGGTCTCCGTCAGCGACGCGAGCCCCGTCCTCCCGATCCAGCGGGACGACTCGGACCCCTACGCCGTCTCCGGCCGGGGGCTGCACCTCGTCCGCTTCCTCACCCACCGCTTCGGCACCGGGCCCCGGAAGTCCGGGAAGTCCTGCTGGTTCGAGCTGGACGCCGCCGCGTGACCGCCGCCGATGGCCGCCCGATCGAGCCGGCCGACCCGCTGATGCGGACCTGCACCGAGCCGGAGGTCGCCTACCTGATCGCCGAACTCCAGGAGCGCGGCCGGAAGTTCGGCCTGCTCTGGCCGTCCGCCACCACGGACAGCGTCGTGGACGGCCGCGTGCTCGTCCGCTTCGGCAACGCCCCGGCCGGCACTGTCCTGAACCTGCTCGCCCTCCTTCGGGAGCACGGGAAGGCCGAGGCCCCGTGCGACTCCTGATCGGCCTCGCGGCGTTCCTCGGCATCGCGGTCGTCGCGCTCGGCGCGGTGGCCGCCCGGGGGATGCCCCACCGCCCCGACCGCGAGCGCCGATCGGTGGCCTGACCCACAGCCCGACTCCAGCCGCCCGGCCGGGCCCGCCGGGCGGCCGAAGCATGGCCCTGCCATCGCGTAGCGGTCGTCTCTTGGGGTGTTACTCGTTCGCGCGCTACTCGTTACTCGTTCGGGTGTTACTCGTTCGTGCGCTACTCCGTGGTGTCCGGTGCGTCGCTGAGCCCGAGCCGCAGGTGCTCGATGTGGTAGACGGCCTGGTCGAGGAGTGCCGCGACGTGGTTGTCGTACAGCGCGTAGACCACCGAGCGGCCCTGGCGCTGCCCGACGACGAGGCCGAGGTTGCGCAGCAGCCGCAGTTGGTGGGAGCAGGCGGACTGTTCGAGGCCGACCTCGGTGGCGAGTTCGGTGGCGGCGCAGGGGCCCTCGCGGAGGCGGGAGAGGATCAGCAGGCGGGAGGGGGTGGCCAGGGCCTGGAGGGTGGTGGCCACCCGGGCAGCGCTGACGGCGTCCAGGCGTGTGTGCTGGACGGCGGTGGCGGGGGCGGCTCCATGACCCATGCGGCCAATACTACAACTCATCCATGAAGGAGCGTTCATATGTTCATGTATGGTGGATGAGTCCTTGGCTCGCCCTGCCCCGAAGGTCCTCCCCGCCATGCCCTCCTCCACCCTGACCGAGCGCCCCGCACCCCCGGCCGCCCGGCGCCCGGACCCCGCACCCCGGCGGCGCACCCGGGTGCTCTCGCTGCCCGAAGCCCGCTGGGCCGCCACCGCGACGGCGCTCTTCCTGATCGCCCTGCCGCTCCAGCTGACCGGCGCCCCCGCCTGGGCCTGGGGCCCGCCGGCCGCGCTCGCGTACGCCACCGGCGGCTGGGAGCCCGCCTGGGCGGGCCTGCAGGCGCTGCGCGAGAAGACCCTCGACGTCGACCTGCTGATGATCGTCGCCGCGCTCGGCGCCGCCGCCGTCGGCGAGGTCATGGACGGCGCGCTGCTGATCGTCATCTTCGCCACCTCCGGCGCCCTGGAAGCGCTCGCCACCGCCCGTACCGCCGACTCCGTGCGCGGGCTGCTCGACCTCGCCCCGGCCACCGCCACCCGGCTGCTGCCCGACGGCCGGGAGGAGACCCTGCCGACCGGGGAACTGGCCGTCGGCGACACCGTCCTGGTCCGGCCGGGAGAGCGGATCGGCGCCGACGGGCGGGTGCTCGACGGCGCGAGCGACGTCGACCAGGCCACCATCACCGGCGAACCACTTCCCGTTGCCAAGCAGATCGGCGACGAGGTGTTCGCCGGTACCCTCAACGGCACCGGCGCGCTGCGCGTCACGGTCGACCGGGACGCTTCGGACTCGGTGATCGCCCGGATCGTCGCGATGGTCGAAGAGGCCTCCGAGACCAAGGCGCCGACCCAGCTGTTCATCGAGAAGGTCGAGCAGCACTACTCGATCGGCATGGTGATCGCCACCCTCGCCGTCTTCGCCGTGCCCCTCGCCCTCGGCGCGGCCTTCACCGGCTCACTGCTGCGGGCGATGACCTTCATGATCGTCGCCTCGCCGTGCGCCGTCGTCCTGGCCACCATGCCACCACTGCTCTCCGCCATCGCCAACGCCGGACGGCACGGCGTACTGGTCAAGTCCGCCGTGGTGATGGAACGCCTCGGACAGACCGACGCCGCCGCCCTGGACAAGACCGGCACCCTGACCGAAGGCACGCCCCGGATCAGTGACATCCACCCGCTGAGCGGATCCGGTCTCTCCGACGACGACCTGCTCGCACTCGCGGCCGCCGCCGAACACGCCAGCGAACACCCGCTCGGCCGCGCCGTCGTCGACGCCGCCCGCGCCCGAGGACTCACCCCGGCGCCCGCCGAGGACTTCGCCGCCGTCCCCGGGGCCGGCGTCACCGCCACCGTCGGCGGGCGGGTGGTCGCGGTCGGCGCGCCGGCGCGGCTGATCAACGACCGGACCGACACCGCCTCCACCGAAGCCGCCGAACTCGCCGCCGAACTGGAGGAAGCCGGCCGCACCGCCGCCCTGGTCGAGGTCGACGGCATCCCGGTCGGCCTGCTCGGACTCGCCGACCGGCTGCGCCCCGACGCCGCCGCCACCGTCACCGCGCTGACCCGGCTCACCGGCCGCACGCCGGTGCTGCTCACCGGCGACAACCCGCGCGCCGCCGCCCGGGTCGCCGCCGAGGTCGGCATCGACGAGGTCCGGGCCGGGCTGCTGCCGAGGGAGAAGGTCGCCGCCGTTCGGGAACAGGAAGCGGCCGGGCGCAAGGTGCTGGTGGTCGGCGACGGCGTCAACGACGCGCCCGCGCTGGCCGCCGCGCACACCGGCGTCGCCATGGGACGGGCCGGCTCCGACCTGGCCCTGGAGACCGCCGACGCGGTCGTCGTCCGCGACGAACTCGCCACCGTCCCGGCTGTGGTGGCGCTCTCCCGGCGGGCGCGGGGCCTGGTGGTGCAGAACCTGGTGATCGCCTCGGTGTTCATCTCGACCCTGGTGGTCTGGGACCTGGTCGCCACCCTGCCGCTGCCGCTCGGCGTGCTCGGCCACGAAGGCTCCACCGTCATCGTCGGCCTCAACGGGCTGCGGCTGCTGCGCGAGGCCGCGTGGGCCAAGGCCTCTGCCGAGGACGGAAGCTGAGGCCCGGCCAGGCCCAGGCCCGGCTGCCGTACCTCGCCCGGGGGAGGAGCCGCCTCCCCCGGGCGAGGGCTACTTGACCTCGTCCTTGGCCTCGTTTTCGGCAGGGGCGGAGGTGGTGGAAGGAGCGGAGGTGGTGGCG
Organism: Kitasatospora sp. NPDC034023; assembly: GCF_055575795.1. Classification (NCBI taxonomy): domain Bacteria; kingdom Bacillati; phylum Actinomycetota; class Actinomycetes; order Kitasatosporales; family Streptomycetaceae; genus Kitasatospora; species Kitasatospora sp. NPDC034023. Next base: position 72,203 of record NZ_JBVIRY010000037.1, on the reverse strand, counting down.
GGAGCGGCGGCGGCCTCCGGCTCGGGGGCCTGGGCCTGAGCGGCCTCCATCGCGGTCATCCGGGGCAGCAGGAAGAGCACGGCGACCAGGAGGACGAGCAGCAGGGTGCCGCCCGTGACGAGCGGGGTCCGGATGCTGGTGACGGAGGCGATCCACCCGCTGAGCGCGGCGCCGCCCATGATGCCGAGTCGGCTCAGCAGCATGTAGCAGCTGTTGACCCGGCCGAGCAGCTCCTTCGGGATGGCCTGCTGGCGCAGCGAGAGCGCCTGGATGTTCCAGGTCACGATGCCGAAGCCGATCACGCCGTACAGCGCCGCGATCTCGAACACCGAGGTGCTGAACGCCATCAGGATCAGCGAGACGCCCATCAGCAGGAAGGAGAGGGCGATCCGGGTGCCCCGGCTGAGCAGGCTGCTGAGCCGGCCGGCCAGGGTGCTCGCGGCGGTGCCGCCGATCGCGCCGGCCGCGAGGACGATGCCGTAGGAGGCGGCGGGGGCCTTCACGACCTTGGTGACCATCAGCACCATCATGGTGGTGCCCATGAAGCAGGTCAGCGCGCCGAGGGTGGAGAGCACGGCGAGCATCCGCACCTCGCGGTGGCGGAACAGCCAGCTGACGCCCTCGCGGATCTCGGTGAGCACCGGGCGGCCGGCCTTGGCGCGGGCGGCGGTGGAGCGGCCGGTCGCGGCGACCAGGACGGCGGCGAGCGCGAAGGAGACGCCGTCCACCGTGAAGGGGAAGCCGGCGGCCACGGCGAACAGCACCGAGCCGAGCAGCGGGCCGATCAGGTTCCCGCCGACGAGCATGTTGGCCTGCATCCGGCCGTTGGCGGTGTCCAGCTGGTCGGGGCGGACCAGCTCCGGGACGGCCGAGGTGGCGGCGTTGGAGAAGACCGTCTCGCCGCAGCCGAGCAGGAAGGCCAGTGCGGCGAGCGCGACCAGCGGCGGGGTGGCGAGGAAGACCCAGCAGGCGAAGCCCAGGACGACGACGGCGCGCAGGGCGTCGATCGTCCACATCAGCCGTCGCCGGTCGGCCCGGTCGGCGAGTACGCCGCCGTACAGCGACATCAGCAGGAAGGGCAGCGACGCGGCGACGGAGACCACCGAGACCGCGCTGGGCGAGTCGGAGACCGCCACCGCCAGCAGCGGCAGGGCCGAGTCCCGCATGCCGTCGCCGACCGAGGAGATCGCCGAGGCGGACCACAGCAGGGTGAACTTCCGGCCCAGTTGCGGACGGCTTTTGGGTGGCTTCTCGGCCAGGTCTGCTGCGGTCACCGACGCAGTATGTCATGTCCGCGGAGGGTCTTTCGGGCGGATTCCGAACTGCCCGTGGTGTCCCGAACTGCCCGTGTCGGCAAGGAAGTCGGGGTCGTCCCGAGCTGTCCGGACTGTCCTGCCGGTTTGCGAACCCTTGACGGCGTTCCCGGCCGGCCAGAGCGGCGGGCTGTCGGGGCGGGCCCGGGGTGTGTGGGTGGCGGCGGGCCCGCCCGGTGGGGTGGTGCGGGTGGGGGTGGTCAGTGCTTCGGGACGGCGTCGGCGGTGTCCGGGAGCGGGTAGGCGGCGGGGTCGACGGTGCCCGGGAGGTCGGTCGCGGGGCGGCCGGGGGCGGCCGGGTCGGGCAGTGACGGCTGGGCGGGCGGGGCCGGGACCTGGCTGAACGGGATGCCGGGCGGCGCCTGGACCGGGGTGGTGCGGCCGGCGGGTACCGGGCCGCGACCCTGGACTCCGCAGCCGGCCACGGCCTCCAGGTTCTCCGGGCTCTGCACGGCGGGCTGGTTGCCGGTGAAGCAGTTGCCCGGGTCGACGGAGGCCATGGTGAGGTCGGTGCCGTTGCCGGTGGCGCGGTTGCCCTCGACGCGGTTGCCGCTCGCCGGGTGGCCGGGCGGGTCGGTGATGACGATGCCGACGGCGCGGTTGCCCTGGACGAGGTTGCGCTGCACCTGGTTCGCCGTACCGCCGCCGATGCCGATCCCGATGCCGTAGCCGCCGTCGGCCTGTTCGGGGGTGTCGGCGGCGTTGTTGTCGGTGACGGCGTTGCCCGCGATGACCGCGCCGTGCTGCGGGGCGAGGGCTTCGAGGTCGTTGGAGTTGACGGTGACGCCGACGCGGTTGCCGGTGACCCGGTTGCCGAGGATGCTCAACCCGTCGGAGGCGTTGGTGAGTTCGATGCCGACGGCGTTGCGCTCGACGGTGTTGCCGCGCACCAGGGTGTCGCAGGGCTTGCACTGGCCGACGTAGATGCCGGAGTCGGCCTGCCCGGAGGCGTACGAGTCCTCGATGACGCCGCCGCGCGCGTCGAAGGCGTAGATCCCGTACAGGCCGTTGTTGTAGGCGGTGACGCGGGTCGCGCGGAAGCCCTGGACGACGGGGAATCGGGCGGTGTCCAGGGGGTCGTAGGCGGAGCCGCCGGCGCCGCGCTGCTGTAGTTTCTCGTCGGTGACGCCGGTGAACAGGACGCCGTTGGCCAGGTAGCCGTGGACGGTCAGGTTCTCGACCACCGAACCCGGGCCGGTGACGGTGACGCCGTTGACGAGCCGCACGCCGCCGTCGAGGACCACGGTGTTGCGGTCGGTGCCGCGCAGCACGATCCGGGGCTTGGTGATCCGGACGCTCTCGCGGTAGGTGCCCGGCTCGACCAGGACGGTGTCGCCCTCGCGGGCCACGTCCACGGCCTGCTGGATGGTCGGGAAGTTCTGCGGGACGCGAACGACCGTGCCTTCCGGGTGTTGTGCATCGGACGAGGTCGAACCGGTGGACGAGCAGCCGGAGACGGCGAGCGCGGCGGCGGTGAGCAGGGCGGGGAGGAGGTGGCGGAGCGCGGCTCCCCGTGGGGGTGTTGTGGCGGGCGTCGTAGCGGGCGTTTCGGTGGACGTTGTGGCCGAGCGAAATTGACGTGTGGTCAAAAGTTGCATAAGGCGTGTTCTATCGTCTCCAATGTCGCCCATGCATGCCGAAAACGGAAAGGCGCAGAACCGGCCACGAACTGTCCGAACTGTCCCAAGCGGCGTGGACCGCAGGGCCCTGCTCGCGGGCGGGGCGGTGCTGGCCGCCGGGGTCGGTGCGGGCGTCGGCGCCGGGGTCACGGCGCTGGCCCGCGGGGGCGACGGCGGACGGGCCGCGGCGCCGCCGCCCGAGCCGTCCGTCCCCTTCCACGGCGAGCGGCAGTCCGGGGTGACGGCCCCGCAGCAGCCGGCCACCCAGCTGCTCGCCTTCGACCTGGCGCCCGCCGTGACCTCGGACGGCCGGACCGCCCTGCGGGGCCTGCTCGGAGAGTTGACCCGGGTGCTCGCCGAAGCCGTCGGCGGCACGTCGGCGGACGCGCGCCTGCGCGGCGGCGAACCGGCCCGGCTCAGCAGCCTGCTGGGGGTCGGGCCGGGGCTCGCCTCCCGGCTGGGGCTGAACGTTCCGGCGCCGGTCCTCGCGGAGCTGCCCGCCTTCCCGGGGGACCGGCTCGACCCGGCGCGGGGCGGCGGCGACCTGCTGGTCCAGCTGTGCGCGGCGGACCGGTGGCCGCTGTCCGTCGTCGCCGAACAGGTCGGCGCGGCGGCCGCGGCGGCGGGCGCCGCCGTGCGGTGGACACAGTCCGGCTTCCTGCCCCGGACGGCCGCGGGCACCACGCCGAGGAACCTGTTCGGCTTCAAGGACGGCACGGCGAACCCCGACGAGGACGCCGCCCGGCAGTGGGTCTGGGGCCCGCCGGGCCCGCACCAGCACGGGACGGCCCTGGTCTACCGGCGGATCCGGATGGACACCGCCGCCTTCACCGCCCTCCCCGAGGACCGCCGGAACCTCGCGATGGGACGCCGGGAAGGCGACGGCGCCCCGCTCACCGGCACGGCCGAGCACGACGAGCCGGACATCTACGCGAAGAACCCCGACGGCTCGTACGTCATCCCGGCCACCGCCCACGTCCGGCTCTCCAGCCCCCGACTGGACGGCGGCGCCCGGATGCTGCGGCGCGGCTACAGCTACGACGACGGACCGGGCGACCGGGGCCTGCTGTTCTGCGCCTTCGTGCGGGACCCGGCGCAGTTCACCCGGGTGCAGAACCGGCTGGCGGCGCGGGACGCGGTCAACCCGTTCCTGGAGCACACGGCGTCGGCGGTGGTGTACGTGCTGCCGGGGGTGACGGAGGGCGGCGTGCTGGGGGAGGGGTTGTTCGGGTGAACCCTCCCGGCGCGGCCCGCTGATCAGCAGTTGGCACGGCTCGCTGGGCATCAGCGGCACGGTCCGCTGGGCACCAGCGACACGGCCCGCTGATCACCAGTCGACGGGGATTCGGGCCGGGCTCCGGGTGGTGCTGCCGAGCTGCCAGGCGATGTCCGCGACCGGGGTGGTGAGGCGGAGGCGGGGCAGGGCGGCGGCCAGGCGGTGGAGGGACTCGCGCATTTCGAGCCGGACGCGCCAGGCGCCGATGCAGTAGTGGGGGCCGGCGCTGAAGGCGAGGGTGGGAGCGGCGAGGGGGAGGTCGAGGTCGGCGTCGAGGCCCTCGGGGTAGACGTCGGGGTCCCGGTTGGCACTGCCGAGGCTGATGGCGACGACGGCGTCGGCCGGGATGGTGGCGCCGCCAAGCTCGATCGGGGCGGTGGCGCGGCGGATGGTGGCCTCGTCGTCGCCGAGCGGGATGAAGTGGAGCAGGCGTTCGGCGGTGCGTTCGGCGGTGTCCGGGTCGGCGAGGCGGGGCCAGTGGTCGGCGCGTTCGCCGAGGAGGTAGACGAGGGCGTTGCCGAGGGCGCCGGCGACGCTCTCGTTGCCGCTCGCGGTGAGCCCGGCGACCAGGTGGACGAGTGACTCCTCGGGGATGCCGCCGTCGTGGTCGGCGGCCTGGACGAGCCGGCTGACCAGGTCGTCGCCGGGATCGCGGCGGCGGCGCTCGATCAACTCCGTGGTGAACGCGCCGTATTCGGCGAGGGCTTCGGCGTGCGCCGCGGCCTCGGTCCGGGCTTCGGTTCCGGTATCGGCCCCGCCCCCGGCCTTGGTTCCGTTCTCGGCTCCGTCGTCGCTGGAGGCCTCACCGCCGTCCCCCTGGGCGAGCAGTGCAAGCGTCCAGCGGTGCAGCCGGTCCTCGTCCAGGCTGTCCGGGCCGTCGCCGTCGAGTCCCATCAGCCGGGTGGTGACGGCGAAGGGCACCGGCCGGGTGAATGCGGCGACCAGGTCGGCGGGCGGTCCGGCGGCGACCAGCGCGTCCACGGACTGCTGGACGGCGGCCGCGACCCAGGGCTGCCAGCCGGCGATGGCGCGCGGGGTGAAGGCGCGCTGGACGGTGCCGCGCAGGCGCCGGTGGGCGGGGCCGTCCTGGTTGAACAGGGACGCCGGGTTGGCCGCCACGTCGGCGGTGGCGCCCGCGGTGCCGACGTCGTGCAGGTCGGACCGGGTGAGCCGGGGGTCGCCGAGGACCTGCCGGACGTCGTGGTAGCGGGTGACCAGCCAGGCGGGGGTGCCGTCGGGGAGGGTGGTCGGGTGGGGTGGTCGGACGGGGGAGACGGCGAGCCGGTGGAGCGGGGGGAGGGCGGTCCGGGTGTCGGCGACGGAGTCCATGGGTCCCTTCGGGGTGGGTGCGGCCTTCACATCCAACTGTCATATTTTCGGCCGTAGTTGGATGCTTTCTGCGGTTTTTCCCGTTACGGACCGATGGTATGCGTCACCACCCCCGGTCGGGCGCCGGACCGGCGGGCAGGAACGGCCGGAGGGCGCCCAGGACGGCGCCGATGCAGGCGTCGCGCAGCTCGTCGCGGGTGCAGCTCTCCTCGGTCAACCAGTCGATGACCAGCACCCGGACGAACACCAGCCAGCTGCGCAGGATCTGCGACACGGCCGGCCGCGCCGTCTCGTCCGCGAGCGGGAGGACGCCGAGCAGGCGGCCGCGCAGGGCGTCGAGCTCCTCGGTGATGATCGTCTGGATCACCTGGTCGCCGGCCAGGACGCGGTTGGCGGCGAGCACGGCGTGCCGGTTGGCGATGAAGTAGTCCAGGTGGGCGTCCATGCCCTCGACCAGCTGCTCGATCAGGCTGTCGGCGGGGTCGAACCGGGACCGAGCGAGCAACTCGTCGGCGGCCTGCCGGTAGACCTCCGCGAACAGGTCGTGCTTGCTCGGGAAGTGACGGTAGAGCAGGGCGCGCGAGACCCCGGCCTGCTCGGCGACCTCCTCCATCAGCACCTCCTCGTACGGGCGGGCGGCGAAGAGCCGGGCGCCGACGGAGAGCAGCTGGGCGCGTCGCTCGGCGGGGGCGAGCCGGCGGCGCCGTTCGTGGACTGACATGCGCGCCAGGGTACTTGACACGTGTCTACTTGTGGGCTTTCACTGGCTTAGTAGACGCGTGTCAACTAAGGCGGCGTCAACCAAGGCGCGGGTCAGCTGGGTCGCATGTCCATCGGGGCACGCGCCGACCGGACCGACGACGGGTGGATGGGTCATGGCCAGGACACTGCGGGTGCTCGCATGGATGATGGGGGTCGCCGATGTGGCGATCGGGTTCTTCCACCTCCTGCTGGGGAACGTCGCGATCCCCGGGGCCGCGCACGCGGGCCCGACGGTCGACAGCTTCGGCCGCTTCATGGGCGCGATCTTCGCCGGGTACGGCGTGGCCTGGATCTGGACGGCCCGGCAGACGCCGGTGCCCGCGCGGGTGGTGCGGTGGCTGGCGGCGGTGTTCCTGCTGGGCGGCCTCGGGCGGGTGCTGTCCATCGCGGCGGACGGGTGGCCGCACTGGTTCCAGGTGGTGCTGATGGCGATCGAACTCGGGCTGCCGGCCGTCTACTTCTGGCTCGCCGACGCGGACGAGCGGGCTCGCTCGTCCGCGTCGGGCGGGGTTCACGCCACCGGGGCGTAGCCCCCCAGGTGCCCGGCGATGGTGCCCGGGTCGGCGGTGGCGCCGGTGAGTGCGACGTAGCCGTCCGGCCGGACCAGGACGACGGCGTCGCCGCGCAGCCCGTACGCCCGGGCGACGTGGCCGTCGGGGTCGAGGACGGCGGACCGGCGCAGGCCCGGGACGGCGTACAGGCCGGCTTCGGTGGCCAGGCCGGCGTTGCCGGGCAGGTCGGCGTTACCTGGCAGGCCGGCCTCACTGGGCAGGCCGGTGAGTGACGGGTGCTCGCCGATGGTCAGCAGGGTGAAGTGCGGGCCGCGGAAGAGGTCGAACAGCCGGGTTGGCGTGCCGTCGGCGGTGGTGCAGGGCGCGTCGGGGGCGCGGTCGCCGGCCCGGATGCCGGTGGTGTCGTCGAGGTCGCGGCCGAGCGGGCCGCCCCGGTAGCCGACGGAGAGTCCGGTGAAGTCGGTGCCCGTGGCGGCCGGGTTGACGAACTGGTCGGTCAGCGCGCGGGCGCCGTCGGCGCTGAACAGCGCCTTGTGCTGGGCGGAGGTGGCGGCGAGGACGGCGCGGGCGACGGGCAGCCGCTCGTCCTGGTAGCTGTCGAGCAGCGCGTCGGGCGCGCCGCGCAGGACGGCGGCCAGCTTCCAGCTCAGGTTGTGCGCGTCCTGGATGCCGGTGTTCATGCCCTGGCCGCCCGCCGCGGACTGGCAGTGCGCGGCGTCCCCGGCGAGTAGTACCCGGCCGTCGCGGTAGCGCTCGACCATGCGGACCGTCGGCCGCCAGACGCTGGACCAGATGGGTTCGTGCAGCGTGACTCCGGGCAGTCCGGCGCGTTCGGCGAACAGGCGGCGGAAGGTTTCCGCAGTCGGGGCGGGGATTTCGCCGTGCTCGTCCGGGTCGACGGCGGCGTGTACGGCCCAGTTGGTGTCCGCCCGCATCGGGATCATCGCCAGTGCGCCGACGCCGAGCCGGGGGTCGTTCCAGATGTGCATGGCGTCGGTGTCCAGGCCGTCGACGTCCATCGAGGCCATGAGGAACCGTTCCTCCTCCCAGGTCTCGCCGAGGAAGGGGACACCGGCCAGCTTACGGACGGTACTGCGGCCTCCGTCGCAGCCGACCAGGAAGCGGGCGCTCAGCCGCTCGGTCCGGCCGCCGCGCCGGACGGTGGCGAGCACGCCGTCCGCGTCCCGGGTGTAGTCGAGCAGCTCGGTGTCCGTCTCGACGGTGACGCCGTGGTCGGCGAGCCGTCCGCGCAGCACCTCCTCGGTGTGGTGCTGGCCGAGCAGCAGCATGCCGGCGTACGGGCGGTCGGGGGTCGGCCGGTGGCCGGTCGCCGGGTCGGCCTCGCCGAGGAGCCGACTCCCTCCGTACGTACGGACCTTGAGGTCGAGTGTGCCGCGGTCGAGGATCGCTTCCGCGACGCCGAGGTCGTCGAACACCTCCAGCGTGCGCGGGTTGATGCCCTTGCCGCGGACGCCGCGGTCGCGGAACCGCGGCTCCCGCTCGATGACGCGGCAGCCCACTCCGGCGCGGGCCAGCCCGATGGCGAGTGCGAGGCCCACCGGGCCGGAGCCGACCACCAGGACCTCGGTCGTACGGGTGGTGTGAGTCATCTGGGTGGCATGAGTCGTGTGGGTGGTGTGAGCAGTGCGCATGACGGATCTCCCCCTGGCCGTCCGGCCATAAGATACGGTGCGTTTCTTGTCTTCGACTGTAGACTGACCCTGATAAGAAACGCAACGTATCTACGAGAGTCGGGTGCGGGACCAGTGCGAGACACGGTGCGGGCTTCGGCGGGGGACTCGGCGGGGCACTCGGCGGTGGGCGACAAGCCGGTGCGGCGGCGCGGCGACGAACTGGAGCGGGCGATTCTGGACGCCGTCTGGGCCGAACTCGCCGACCACGGCTACGACCGGCTCACCATGGAGGGCGTCGCCGCCCGCGCGCGGACCAGCAAACCGGTGCTCTACCGCCGCTGGCCGAACCGCGCCGCCCTGGTCATCGCCGCCCTCGGCCGCAACGCCCCCGACTACCAGGAGCCGCCGGACACCGGCGAGTTGCGCGCGGACCTGGCGCGCTTCCTGGGCAGCCTGCTGCACCGCTTCGACGACCTGCCGACCGACGCCGTCCACGGCTTCCTGGTCGACCTGCTGCGCGACCCCGAGCTGCGCGCCGGCTTCACCGGCGGACTGACCGCCGAAGGGCCGGTCGGCAGCCTGGGCGTGATGATGCGACGCGCCGCCGACCGGGGCGAGATCAACCCGGCCCGGATCACCCCGCGCGTCGTCTCGCTCCCGCTCGACCTGCTGCGGGACGCGTTCCTGGTGGGCGGGGTCGTACCGTCCGACCGCGTGGTGGCGGAGATCCTGGACGAGGTCGTGCTGCCGCTGCTGAAGGCGCCCACCACGGGCTGACCGGGTCGGGGCCGTGATCAGGGCTTGCGCGCGGGGCCTATGCTCGGGGCCGATCGAACGTACGTCCGCGTGGAAGGTCCGAGCTATGAGCGGCATCGTGGTGGCAGTCAGCAGCAACGCCGAGTACTCGTTCACCAAGCCGAACCGGGACGGCATCACGCTGCTCGCCGGACTCGGCGTGGAGGGCGACGTGCACGCCGGGGTGACGGTCAAGCACCGCTCGCGCGTCGCCCAGGACCCGACCCGGCCCAACCTGCGCCAGGTCCACCTGATCCACCGCGAACTCCTCACCGAACTCGCCGAGTCCGGCTTCGACGTGGCGCCGGGCGCGCTCGGCGAGAACATCACCACCGAGGGCGTGGACCTGCTCGGCCTGCCGGTCGGCGCGGTGCTGCGGATCGGCACCGGGGCGGAGGTGGAGATCACCGGCCTGCGCAACCCGTGCGCGCAGATCGACAACTACCGCACGGGCCTGCTCAAGCAGGTCGTCGGCCGCGCCGAGGACGGCACGATCGTCCGCCGCGCCGGAATCATGGGCATCGTCCGTACGGGCGGCGCGATCCGGCCCGGCGACGCGATCGCGGTCGAGCTGCCGGACGGGCCGCACCGGGCGCTCGACCGGGTCTGAAGAGCCACGGCTCCGGGGGGCGCGAGCCACTTTCGGGCCGCGCGCTGGCGCTACGGCTCCCGGCCGCTGCGGCGCAGGTCGTAGAGGTACGACTTGCCGGCCTTCCAACTGCGCCAGGGGCAGAGCGGCGGGAACGGCTCCTCAGCCGTTCCGCCGGGCAGCGGCGCGGAGTTGGGCACCCCGTCGGCGTCGACCGTGCACCAGCCGCGCTCGGGAAGCCAGCGGCACCAGATGTCGAGGTCGGTCCGCTTGAACGACGGCCTGCCGTTGAAGGTGCCGTCCGCGTGGAAGCGGTAGACCAGGCCGTCCAGCCGGCGGACGAATTCGATCGTCGACACGGTGGATCCCCCCTTGTTCGGTCTGTCCTGCCCGGTCGGCGTCCGGTCGTCCCGCCCGTCCGGCGGGCCTTGAGCATACCCCCACCCCCTACCCGCGGGTGGTGAACAAGCGTGGGGCCCAGCAGACTTCGCTGCTGGGCCCACGCGTCGAACGGGTGCCGTCCTCCGGATGCCGTCCTCGCCGGATCAGGAGCGGACGAGGCGGGCGATGGCCTGATTGGCCTCGCGGATCTTGGTGCCCGCCTCCTGGCCGCCCTCGGCGATGGCGTCGCGGACGCAGCATTCGATGTGCTCGTCCAGGAGTTGGAGGGCGAAGGACTGGAGTGCGCGGCTGGCGGCGGAGACCTGGGTGAGGACGTCGATGCAGTAGGTGTCCTGTTCGACCATGCGCTGCAGGCCGCGGATCTGCCCCTCGACGCGGCGGAGCCGCTTGAGGAAGTCGTCCTTGTGGAGGCTGTAGCTGGCCATGGCCGTCTCCGGTTCCTGTGCGGTGAGGAGCGCTCTCACTCTACCGGGGCGCGGTAGCAGGGGAGTCGGCCCGGACCGAGGGGGCGTCCGGGCCGATGGCGGTAGGTCAGCCGTCGAGGCGGCCGACCAGGTCGTAGCCGGCCTCGTCGATGGCGGCGGCCACGTCGGCGTCGACGAGCGGCCGGGTGCTGCCGACGGTGACCTTGCCGGAGGCGAGGTCCGCGGCGACGTCGGTGACGCCGTCGATCTTCTTCAGCTCGGCGGTGACCGAGGTGACGCAGTGGCCGCAGGTCATGCCCTTGACCTGGAAGGCCGAGGTCAGGCTCTGGCTCGACGTCGCGGCGGGGGCCTCGGTGGCGCCGGTGCCGCACGAACCGCAGCAGGAGGCGCCCTCGGTGGTGGCCGACTCGACGGTGACGGTGGTCTCGCTCATGGCTGTGCTCCTGTCGTCAGTACCCGACGCCGCCCGGAGTTGCCCCGGTCGGCTGCTTCGCTTGAATATACTATACCCCCCTAGGGTATCGCAGGGTGGCGCGAGCCTCTGGATGAAGGGCAGTGCAGGTCTCACGGGAAACGCGGCACCCCCACCCCCACCCCCACCCGGCGGGCGACTGAGCCTCCCCGGTGGCGGCGCGGGGAGAGCGGGTCAGCGGACGGTAACCTGGATGCTCTTGGTGACGCTGTCGCACGCCGGATTCGGCGGCGTCCGCGATTCGGGGCACCGGCCCCGGTCGTGGAGTGCCCAGGTCAGCGTGGTGCTGCCGGGGGCGAGCGCGAGGAAGGTCTCGCCGCCCCCCGCGTCGCACCCGACCGAGTCCGCCGGGCACCGGTCGGAGACGAAGTCCGGGCCGCGCCGCAGGACGGCACCGTCGCCCGGCGAGGTGAGCGTCCAGGTCACGGCCGTGACGCTGACCAGACTTCCAGGAACGCCGAGCCGCTGCCCGACGGCCAGCGTCACCGTGCTGGGCGGGTACGGGGAGGCGGCTTGGAAGGCCTCGGCCCGGGAGGGGAGGGCGATCTCCTGATCCGGCCGGACGGCCGATGGGACACTCTGCGTCGTCGGCCGGTCGGTGGGCGAACCGGACACCGGCGCCCAGAGGGATGGCCCGTCGGAGGAGCAGGCGGCGAGCAGCGGCACGGCGGCCAGGAGGGCCGCCGCACCGGCGATGAAACGACGCATCAGTTCCCGTCCTCCCGGACTCGGCGACGCATGGCGATGAGCAGCGCCACGGAGGCCAGCCAACGGGCGAACAGGACCTCGCGCTGGAGGTCCGCCCCGGTGGCGGCGGCCGCGCGCAGCCAGCCACGGACCAACTCGCCCGCCGCCCGGCCGATCACCGGCTCGGGCAGGTCGAGCGCGGCGGTGAAGCCGCCGGCGCGGACGTACTGGGCCAGGAAACCCAGCGGGTGGGGGCCGATGAGCAGTGCCTCGGCCTGGTAGGAGGCGGCGATCGCGGCCTCGTCGAAGAGCACCCGGCGCGGGGTGCCGTCGATCAGCAGCCCGCGGGTGACGGCGGCTTCCACGTCGTAGCCGGTCATCAGCTCGGCATCCAGTCGGACGGTCGTCATTTCGGCAGCTCCGCACCGTAGGGCATGTTGATGGCGGCGTTGTTCGTGAGGTGTCCGTCGTTCACATGACTGTGGATGAACTGGTCTTCCGTTATCCATTCGGATTGGCCCCAGGGGTTGTAGACCTGGAGCCGGTCGCCGTCCCGGGCGGTGATCACCATCTGGTGTGCCTTGGGATCGTCCTTGCTGGTGGGGTCGAGGGCGCAGAACGGCACGGGCTTGCCTTCGTCCACGGCCTTCTCGATCCGGGCAACGGCCGCACGTCGGTCGTCCTCGGTGCTGAGATTGACGTATTCGTACGTGTCGCCGGTCGCCTTTCCGAGGTTCTGGTTGGCGAGGAACGTGTTTCCCTTCGGGCCGACTCCCGCGTTCGACTGCGGGTAGATCTTCTCGTCGCCGTTGGCCGTCTGGCCCTGCTGGTACTGCGAGATGTAGAGCTGCTGGAGCCGATGCTCGAAGTTGGCCGACGAATCCGCTCCCGGGACGTCGGGTGTGTTGCCGGTGGTGATCCGGAGCATCGTGACCGGGTCCAGCTTGAGGGCGGCGACAACGGTGGAGGCGGCGACGCAGTCGCCGACGCCGCCCTGGCTGTACGAGCCGCCGCCGCTGCCGAGTCTTACGCCCGAGGTGGGGACTGCCTTGCCCTGGTAGATGAGTCCCGTGACGTCGGTGGTGGACTCCTGGCCGGCGTCGTCCGTACGGAGGGCCGGGACCAGGTGCTGGGCCAGCCAGGTCGGGTCGTCGCCGTGGGGGTGGATCAGTGCTCCGAACTGCTGGACCTCGGCCAGTGTGTGGCCGGCGGCCATGGCCTTCCAGAGGTAGGCGGCCTCCTCCGGTGACTTGGCGCCGGAGAGCATGCCCTGGAACGCGGCCTGGTCATCGGCGTTGAGTCCGGCCAGGAACCCGTTCGCGCGCGAGAGTTGGTCGGGGGTCAGGATGTAATCGCCGTCGTCCGTGCCACCGGGGCCCTTCTCGTTGGCCAGGACCAGCGCGGCGAGCGGATCGGTCTTGCCCTGCCCCGCGCGCTCGGCGCGGGCCCGGGCGGCGAACTGGTTGAGCATGCTCGCGGTGCGGGTGCCGCACATCTCCGCCCGCTCGGCGCCCATGAGCCGCCACGACACCCCGTCCAGGGCGTCCGTGAGGCCGGCGGCGGCGAAGGGGCTGAAAGCGATCGACTTCAGCGCCTGATTCAGGTCGTGCACGCCGATCTCGTCGTAGTTCCGGGCCGTACTCAGCTCTTCTGCCCAGGAGTTCAGCCAGGTGACGGCCAGCTCCAGGGTCTTCTTCGAGACGTCCAGTTCGTTCGCCAGCGCCCGCACGGCTTCGGTTGCGTGCTCGGCGACGGCGCCGGTCCAGACGCTCGGCAGTCTGGCGTCGGCGACCGTGCCGAGATCGGCGGATGCCTTCTCGTATGCCTTGGCGGCCTTCGCGTAGTCCTTGGCCCGGTCACGGATCGTGTCCGGAGCGCCGACCGGCCCGGGCACGGCCAGCGCCTTCTGGATGGCCTTCATCAGCTCGGCGGCGCCACCGCCGCTGAGCGGTTGAATCGCCTTCATGGCCTGCTGGGCTTGTTTGAGCTCGGTGACCTTGCTCATCAGGCGTGCTCGGGGGTCATCGACGAGGCGACCTCGGCTTCGGCGGCGCGGTAGTTGCCGCTGGTCTTGGACACCTTCTGCGCCAGCTCGGTCACGGCGCGCTGGGTGACGTGCAGTTCCTTCGACCAGTTGCCGTCGAAGGCCGACCACGCCTGGTCCATCCCGAACTCGCCGAAGGCGCTGGACTCGTAGGTCACCAGCCCGGTGTAGGCAAGGTCGGCTGACGCCAGGTCGGTCGCGACGTTTTCGAGTGCTGTCGCTACGCCATCCAGCGCGCCGGGCTGGACGGTGTACCCCAAGGTGCCGGTCATCAGTTGGTCTCCCCCCATGAAGGCCCTTGCTCGCCGTGATCGAACGAGCACGATCGACGAGCATAGACGCCCGTCCGCCGGGGTGCGGGGGCGATACCCTTACCCGGATGCGCCTTTGGGCTCTTGGGCTTCTATGGATAAACATTACCCCCCTAGGGTATGCCCGCGCCGTTCTCGCCGGGTCGTGGACCGGCGTGCGGAGCGCGCGTTCCGCATGCCTGGTCAGCGAGTTGCGGCCGCCTCGGCTGCTGAGGCGCAGTCCGCGACGGTCGGGTGAGACCGTGCGACGCCCGGCTGGTCGTTGCCGCTCCGGGCGCTGGGCGTGCCAGGGCTCTCCATACCCCGTGCGGGTATAGCGTGATCAGCGCCCATCGGAGCCCCACGGCACAGCCGTAGGCTCCGGCACCGGCACCACGGGAAGGCGGACCCTCATGCACGCGATCCTGCACGCGCTGTCCATCACCGGGTCGATGACCTGGGAGATCACCTGGGCCCTGATCCTCGGCTTCCTGCTCTCCGCCGTCGTCCAGGCCGTCGTCCGCAAGTCCACCGTCGTCCGGTTGCTCGGCGACGACCGCCCGCGCACCCTCGCCGTCGCCGCCGGTCTCGGCATGGCCTCCTCCTCCTGCTCGTACGCGGCTGTCGCGCTGGCCCGCTCGCTGTTCCGCAAGGGCGCGAACTTCACCGCCGCGATGGCCTTCGAGATCGCCTCGACCAACCTGGTCGTCGAACTCGGCGTGATCCTGGCCCTGTTGCTCGGCTGGCAGTTCACCGCGGCCGAATTCGTCGGCGGGCCGGTGATGATCCTGCTGCTCGCCGTCCTCTTCCGACTGCTGCTGCGGGACCGGCTGCTGCGCGAAGCCCGCGAACAGGCGGAGCACGGCCGGGCGGGGTCGATGGAAGGGCACGCGGCGATGGACATGTCGGTGGCCGGGGAGGGCTCCTTCGCCCGCCGACTGCTGTCCGGCCGGGGGCTGACCTCGGTCTCGCACGTCTTCGTGATGGAGTGGGCGGCGATCCTCAGGGACCTGGTGATCGGTCTGCTCATCGCCGGCGCCATCGCCGCCTGGGTGCCGGATTCCTTCTGGCAGGCCTTCTTCTTCGTCGACCACCCGCTCGCCGGCAAGCTCTGGGGCCCGCTGGTCGGCCCGCTGGTGGCGATCGCGTCGTTCGTCTGCTCGATCGGCAACGTGCCGCTGGCCGTGGTGCTCTGGAACGGCGGCATCAGCTTCGGCGGGGTGGTCGCGTTCATCTTCGCGGACCTGCTGATCCTGCCGATCCTGAACATCTACCGGAAGTACTACGGCCCCCGGATGGCGCTCTTCCTGCTCGGCACCTTCTACGTCGCGATGGTCCTCGCGGGGTACGCCGTCGAGTTCCTCTTCGGCGGCCTCGGCCTGGTGCCGGACCAGCGGGACGCGGAGATCCCGATGTCCGGCGTGGAGTGGAACTACACCACCTGGCTCAACATCGCCTTCCTGCTCCTGGCGCTGGGACTGCTCATCCGCTTCCTCCGCACCGGCGGCGCCGCGATGCTACGGATGATGGGCGGCGCCCCGGATGCGGGCGAGCACGCGGGTCACGACCACCACTGACAACACGTGCGCGAGAAGTCGGCCTGGCCGACTTCTCGCGCAGGGGCGTTCAGGCGTTGGGGATATCCCCGGTCTTGATGGAGGTGACGAAGGCCGTCCAGGCGTCGGTGGGGAAGGTGAGCGCCGGACCGTGGGGGTCCTTTGAGTCACGGACGGGAACGATGCCGCTGTTGAGGAACGCGACCTCAACACATGCGGATTGTCCGTTGCTGCGGCTGGACTTGAACCACGCCGCTCCTGTCAGGTCAACCGTGTCCATAGCTTCCTGCCACTTCGGAGATCAGCAGCTTTCGACGCCTGTTCACTGAGCGCGGACGACATGTGTGAGAAGTCGGCGTGGCCGACTTCTCACACAGAGGCGTTCAGGTGCTGGGGAGTTCGCCGGTCTTGATCGCGGCGACGAAGGCCGTCCAGGCGTCGGGGGGGAAGATGAGCGCCGGACCGTGGGGGTCCTTGGAGTCGCGGACCGGGACGATGTCAACGAAGCCGTCCGCGACCTCGACGCAGTTCCCCTGGTTGGCGCTGAACCTGCTCTTTCGCCAGATGGCGCGGTGCAGGTCCTGGCTGCTCTGGTCGATGATCATCACTCAAGTTCCTTTGCGATCTGCGCGATAAGCCGCCGTGACGGCGCAACGTCGAGTGCTGCTGCCCGCAGCCGATCAAACGCCTGATCATAGGCAGCGACGTCGTTATCTCGTTCGAGATAGAGGCTACTCGTCAGCGCCTCGGTGTACACCACGTCGAGATCTCCCCGAACAGGAAACTCCAGAGTCGCGAACGACCCATGGACGCCAGCGTGAGCCCCAGCAGAGAACGGCACTACCTGCAAGGTCACGTGTGGCTCGCGGGAGGCGGCGATGAGCTGCTGCAACTGCTTGGCCATGGTGGCTTGGCTGCCGATCAGGCGCCGGAGCGCGGCCTCATCCACGATCGCCCATAGCTTCAGCGGATTCTCTCGCCGAAGTGTCGCGTTCTGGCGAGCCAAACGCACATCGACCAGTGCGTTGATCTCGTCAGGTGTGGCGTCGGACTCAAGCTGTCGGATCAAAGCACGCGCGTAGTCGGCAGTCTGGAGCAGCCCCGGCACGAGCGACGACTCGAAGTTCCGAATCGCCACGGCTTCCGCCTCGAAGCTGATGAACGAAGCGTAGTGCTGCGTGATCACATCGGAGTAGGGCTGCCACCACACCCTGCGTTTGCCCTCGCGTGCCAACGTCGCGAGAGCTTCGCGGGTCTCGGGATCGCTGACCTGGTAGACGTCGAGCAGCATCCCGACCTCGTTCGCGCGCACGCCATAGCGGCCGTTCTCCAGCCGGCTGACCTTGGATTGGTGCCAGCCGAGCCGGGCCGACACCTCGTCAACCGTGAGGCGCAGGTCCTCCCGAATCTTCCGGAGCTTCGCACCCAGCATTCGGCGGCGCACCGTCGGCATTGCAGTCACGCTCCGGCCTCCCCTCATCGCGTTCTGTCGTTGCATCACAGTTTGGCGTGACGGACGGAGTGTCGTCACATCAGATTTGAAAGAGCATATGCGAATTGACGTTCAGGGTTGCGAGATGACATCCGCAAGGGGCATGCTACTTGGCGTAGTGAACCGAGCTACACAGCGTGATCTTCGCGGCTCATCGCTCGGGCATCCCTTTGCCCTCCGCCGCCCTTCGGATCGCGAACTTTCCCACCACTCCCGGAGGAGGCCCCGCCATGCCCGGAACGTTGGAGAAGCCGCCCGCTCCCACCAATCCGTACTCCTGGTGGCTGCCCAGGCACCACAAGTCCGCCGGCTTCGCCCGGCGGCTGCTCCGAACCTTCCTCACCAACCAGCTCGATGGTGAACGGTTCCTCGACACCGGCGAGTTGGTGCTCGGTGAGCTCGTCACCAACGCAGTCCTCCACGCCAAGACCCCGCCGGGGCGGCTCATCTTCATCTGGTTCGAGCTGTGCCCCGACTCGCTCCGCATCGAGGTGCACGACGCCGACGCCAACCGGCCGCCCGTGCCGCACCCCGCTGCCGAGTACGACGAGACGGGGCGCGGGCTCTGGCTGGTCTCCCAGCTGGCGTCCGGCTGGGGGTGCTGCCCGCGTGCGGGTGGCGTCGGCAAGGTGATGTGGGCGCTGATCGGTGGGGGCGCGCAGTGAGTGTCGAACTCCCCTTCCCCGTCATCGTCGAGATCAAGGGCGTTACGAAGGTCGCCACCTTCGCCAAGCTCGCCGACGCCCTCGACGCCATCCGGACCAGCCTGGCCCGGCTCCCGTTGGACGACGATCAGGCCGGCTACCTCGCCGACTACTTCTCCCCGGCCTCCGAAGCCCGAATCGCCCACCAGCTGGTCGAGTTCGGCGAGGTGCGTGCGATCGCCTTCATCGGCGTCGAGTCCGCCCACCCGATCTGCCTGTGCGCGACGGCCCCCGAGTGATCCGTCGCCCCATCTGGGCCCGCATCGAGATGTGGTGGTGCCTCAGTGCCCAGTTCTCCCGTCCGGTCCGGGCCGTCAGCCCCCGCCGCCAGGCCGCCCACGCCGAGATACAGCTCTGGGCGGCCACCCCGGGTAACCCGGAAGCCCTTCTCCGCTCGGTGCTCCGGCAAGCCGCCCGACACCCGTTCGGGTAAACGCCGGTGCCGGGCGATCCCGTGTGGATCGCCCGGCCCTGTTCGTGCGGGTGTTGCTCAGTGCTGGTGGGCGCCGGCCGCCTCGGTCGGGTGGGTGGGGGCGGTCGGGGTGCCGTTCGTCGTCACGGTGAAGGCCGCCGTGTGGACGGTGTCCTGGTGCTGGAAGTCCAGGAAGAGGCGGTAACTCCCGGTGCTCGGGGCGGTGGTGGTGAAGCCGATCTCCGGGCCCGGGGTGGTGGTGTCCGGGTGGACGTGGAGGTAGGCGAGGTCGCCGGCGCGGAGCGCGACGAGGTGGCCGTAGGCGCCGAGGTAGGGCTGGAGGTCGGTGACCGGCGTGCCGTCCTTGCTGACGTTCAGGGTGAGCCGGCCGCTTCGCCCGGGGGTGAGGTCGCCGCCGAGGGTGACGGTGTAGCCGTCGACGGTGACGGTTCGTCCGGCCTCCGGCAGCGGGGCCGGGCTCAGGTCGCCGGCGGCGTGCAGGTCGGCGCCGAGGGTGAGGCCTTCGGCGTCGCCGGCCGGGGTGAAGTCGGCGAAGACGCGGTACTCCCCTGCGGCGGGTACGGCGGTCGGGGCGCTCCAGGTGCCGTCGGCGGCGAGGGTCGGGTGCAGGTGCTGGAAGGTGGACAGGTCGCGCGGGGCGACGATCAGGTGCAGTTCCTTGTCGTGCTGCTGCTGGTAGGCGGTGACCGGCTTGCCGTTCGCGCCGAGGATCCGGAACCGCAGGTCGGTGGGGGAGCCGGCGGTGACGAAGGGGTTCTCGACGCTGAGCGTGTAGCCGCGTTCGGAGATCTGTAGCCCGCCCGGCAGGTGCTCGGCAGTCTGACCGGCGTCGTGATCCGCGTGGCCCGCGTGCCCGGCGGTGGCGGGCTTGGGGGAGGGGCCGCTGCCGGTGGCGTTGCCGACGCCGAGGGCGAGGCCGAAGGCGGCGGCGAGGACGGCGGTGAAGGCGGTGATGCGCAGCGCGGTGTTCATGGCGGGTTCTCCTCGGGCGGTCGTGTCGGCGGTCGTACGGACGGAACGGAAGGGGCTCAGGCGCGCATGAGCCGGGCGATGGCCTGGGAGGCCTCGGCGACCTTCGCGTCGGCTTCGTCGCCGCCGCCCGTGATGGCGTCGTGGACGCAGTGGGCGAGGTGGGAGTCGAGCAGTTGCAGTGCGACGGACTGGAGGGCTTTGGTGGCGGCCGAGACCTGGGTCAGTACGTCGATGCAGTAGGTGTCGGTGTCGACCATGCGCTGGAGGCCGCGGATCTGGCCCTCGACGCGGCGCAGTCTGCGCAGGAGCTGGTCCTTCTCGGTGCGGTAGCCGGCCATGTGGTCCTCCTCGGGATTCCGGCGGGGTGTGCGGGGGTGCAGGAGGCGCGGGGTTGCGCGGCCCCGGCTCGACACCCTCGAGTGAATACCCCCATGGGGTATCAAGTCAAGCAGTCGGGCGCCTCGAGAAATACCTGCCAGGGGTATCCACCGGGGCTTGCCCTCGATACCCCATGGGGGTATAAATGAACCCGGCACCGCCCGCTACCCCTCCTGGGTATGAAGGCCCGGCCGCCGAACGAACCGCACGACGACTGTGACGAGGAGCGACGATGACTACGCAGGCACCCGCCTCCGCGGAGGTGGAACTCTCGATCGGCGGAATGACGTGCGCCTCCTGCGCGGCCCGCATCGAGAAGAAGCTCAACCGGATGGACGGGGTCACCGCCAGCGTCAACTACGCCACCGAGAAGGCGAAGGTCTCCTTCGAGGACGGCGTCGAGGTCACCGACCTGATCGCCACCGTCGAGGCCACCGGCTACACCGCGGCGCTGCCCAAGCCCCCGGCCACCGACGGCCGGGCCGACGCCGGCGAGCCGGCCGAGCCGGCGGACGACCTGGCCCCGCTGCGCGCCCGGCTGTTCACCGCGCTGGCGCTCGCCGTGCCCGTGATCGCGATGGCGATGGTGCCGGCCCTGCAGTTCGACAACTGGCAGTGGCTGTCCCTGACCCTGGCCGCCCCGGTGGTCACCTACGCCGCCTGGCCGTTCCACCGCGCCGCCTGGACCAACCTCAAGCACGGCGCCGCGACGATGGACACCCTGGTCTCGCTCGGCACCGGCGCCGCGTTCCTGTGGTCGCTGTGGGCCCTGTTCTTCGGCGACGCCGGGATGCCCGGCATGCGCCACGGCTTCGAATTCACCATCGCCCGCAGCGACGGCGCGTCCAACATCTACCTGGAGGCGGCGGCCGGCGTCACCGCCTTCATCCTGGCGGGCCGCTACTTCGAGGCCCGCTCCAAGCGCACCGCCGGCGCCGCGCTCAAGGCGCTGCTGGAACTGGGCGCCAAGGACGTGACGGTGCTGCGCGGCGCGACCGAGGTTCGCATCCCGATCGCCGAACTCGCCGTGGGCGACCGCTTCGTGGTCCGGCCGGGCGAGAAGATAGCCACCGACGGCGTGGTGGTCGAGGGCGCCTCCGCGGTGGACGCCTCGATGCTGACCGGCGAGTCCGTCCCGGTCGAGGTCGGGGCCGGCGATCCCGTCACCGGTGCCACCGTCAACGCGGGCGGCCGACTGGTGGTCGAGGCCACCCGGGTCGGCTCGGACACCCAGCTGTCCCGGATGGCCAAGCTCGTCGAGGACGCGCAGAACGGAAAGGCCGCCGCGCAGCGCCTCGCGGACCGGATCTCCGCGGTCTTCGTGCCGATCGTGATCACCCTCGCGGTGGCCACCCTCGGCTACTGGCTGGGCACCGGCGAGGGCTGGACCGCCGCCTTCACGGCAGCAGTGGCCGTGCTGATCATCGCCTGCCCGTGCGCCCTCGGCCTGGCCACCCCGACCGCGCTGCTGGTCGGCACCGGCCGCGGCGCCCAGCTCGGCATCCTCATCAAGGGCCCGGAGGTCCTGGAGTCCACCCGCAAGGTCGACACCATCGTCCTCGACAAGACCGGCACCGTCACCACCGGCCAGATGACCCTGCTCGCCGTCCACACCGCCGGCACCACCACCGAGGCCGAGGTGCTGCGCCTGGCCGGCGCCCTGGAGCACGCCTCAGAGCACCCGATCGCCCGGGCCGTCGCCAACGCCGCCGCCCAAGCCGGCGAACTGCCCGCCGTCGAGGGCTTCGAGAACGTCCCGGGCCTGGGCGTCCAGGGCGTGGTGGACGGCCATGCGGTGGTGGCCGGCCGGGAGGCGCTGCTCAACGAGTGGTCGCAGTACCTCCCGGAGGGCCTGGCCGAGGCCAAGCGCACCGCCGAGGCCGCCGGCCGTACGGCGATCGCGGTCGGCTGGGACGGTGAGGCGCGGGCCGTCCTGGAGGTCGCCGACGCGGTCAAGCCGACCAGCGCCGAGGCGATCCGCAAGCTGCGCGAACTGGGCCTCACCCCGGTGCTGCTGACCGGCGACAACCGGCTGGTCGCCGAGGCCGTGGCGGCCGAGGTCGGCATCAAGCCGGAGCATGTGATCGCCGAGGTCATGCCCCAGGACAAGGTCGACTCCGTCAAGCGGCTGCAGGCCGAGGGCAAGGTCGTCGCGATGGTCGGCGACGGCGTCAACGACGCCGCGGCCCTCGCCCAGGCCGACCTGGGCCTGGCGATGGGCACCGGCACCGACGCCGCGATCGAAGCCGGCGACCTCACCCTGGTCCGCGGCGACCTGCTGGCCGCGGCGGACGCCATCCGGCTCTCCCGCAAGACCCTCGGCACCATCAAGAGCAACCTGTTCTGGGCCTTCGGCTACAACGTCGCCGCGCTGCCGCTGGCCGCCGCCGGGCTGCTCAACCCGATGATCGCGGGGGCGGCCATGGCCTTCTCCTCGGTCTTCGTGGTCGGCAACAGCCTCCGGCTCCGCCGCTTCCGCTGAGTCCGACTCCTGCGGGCGAGGCCCCGGAACCGACACCGGTTCCGGGGCCTCGGTGCGTCCGGGGCCGCCGGGCTGCCGGGCCGCCGGGTCTCGGGGCTGCCGTTACGCACCGTAGCGGGGGGCGATGGCCGGCCGACTCCTCCCAGGTGGGCGCTTCCTCCCGTTCCGGCCTGTTCTTGAAGGGTGTTTTGCGTTCACTTGGGGTAGCGCTCACCAAAGTCCTACCCTGTCGCGACCGGACCGAGATGTGACGCTCCGACACTTGTTAGGCAAGCCTTCCCTGCCCTAGGTTCTGGTGTCGCCAGCCCGGTCCCCCGCGTCGATCGCGGGCCCGTACGGCCGACCCCCGCCACCCTCGGAGGACCCTCACCATGCCCGGAACCACCCTGCCCGGCACCGTCCGACCCCTCGCGGCCCTGTCCCTCCTCGCCGCCTGCGCGCTCGCCCTCACCGCCTGCGGCAGCAGTGGCTCCGGGAACACACCCACGGACTCCGGCACGGCGTCGGCCGGCCAGACCATCACCGTCTACAGCGGCCAGCACGAGCAGACCGTCAAGGCCCTCACCGAGGACTTCACCAAGCGCACCGGCATCAAGGTCGAGCTGCGCTCCGGCGACGAGGCCGAGCTCGCCAACCAGATCCTCCAGGAGGGCGGCGCCTCCCCGGCCGACGTCTTCTACGCCGAGAACCCGCCCGCACTCACCGTCCTCGGCGACAAGGGCCTGCTCTCCAAGGTCGCCCCCGACACCCTCAAGTCCGTTCCGGCCGCCGACAGTTCCGGCAACGGCGACTGGGTCGGCATCTCCGCCCGCACCTCCGCCTTCCTGGCCGGCACCGGCAAGGGCGCCGACACCGCGCCGCCCGCCTCGGTGCTCGACCTGGCCAAGCCCGAGTGGAAGGGCCGCCTGGGCATCGCCCCCGGCGAGACCGACTTCGCCCCCGTCGTGACCCAGGTCCTCAAGGCCAAGGGCGAGGACGCCGCCAAGCAGTGGCTCAAGGGCCTCAAGGACAACGCCAAGGTCTACGACAGCAACGAGGACCTCTCCGCCGCGATCAACAGCGGCGAGGTCGAGGGCGGCGTCATCGACCACTACTACTTCTACCGGATGCGCGACGAGAAGGGCGCCGCCGAGACCCACGCGACCCTGCACTACTTCCCCAAGGGCGACCCGGGCTCGCTGGTCGACGTCTCCGGCGCCGGCGTCCTCAAGCACGGCAAGCACCAGGCCGCCGCCCAGGCCTTCCTCGGCTACCTCGCCTCCGCCCCGGCCCAGACCGTCATCGCCGACTCCGCCAGCTACGAGTACCCGCTGGTCCCCGGCGTCCAGGGCAAGCCCGAACTGCCCGCCCTGGACGGCCTCGGCACCGTCGCCGACCCGGCCCAGCTCGGCGACGGCAAGCAGGCCCTGGCCCTGCTGCAGGACGCCGGACTGCTCCAGTGACATTCCCCCGCGACCCGCTTCGCGCCAAGGGCCCGTCCCCGCTCCGGCGGTGGCGGGCCACCGGCCTGCTCGCACCCGTCGCCGTCGCCGTCGTCGCGGTTGTCGCCTCGCCGCTCGGCTTCGTCATCGCCCAAGCCGCCCAAGCCGGTTGGGGTCAGACCCGGCGGCTGCTCGGCCGCCCGCTGATCGCGACCCTGCTCGGGCACACCCTCGGCCTGGCCGCCGCCGTCACCCTCGCCACCGCCGTCCTCGGCTTCGGCGCCGCCTACCTGGTCGAACGCACCACCATTCCCGGCCGCCGCGCCTGGACCGTCGCGCTCGCCCTGCCGCTCGCCGTACCGGAGTTCGTCCGCGGCTACTCCTGGGTCTCGCTGTTCCGCTCCGTCCACGGCTACTGGGGCGCGGTCCTGGTGATGACCTGCTCGCTCTACCCCCTGGTCTTCCTCCCGGTCGCCGCCGCCCTGCGGCACGGCGACGCCGCCGCCGAGGAGGTCTCCCGCTCGCTCGGCCGCGGCCGGCTCGCCACCCTGTGGCGAGTCACCCTCCCGCTCACCCGGCCCGCCCTGGCCGGCGGCGTCCTGCTCGTCTCGCTCTACCTGCTCGGCGAGTACGGCGCCTTCGCGATGCTGCGCTACACCACCTTCGCCACCGCCGTGTTCACCCAGTACAAGCTCGGCTTCGACGCGGCCTCCGCCTCCCTGCTCACCCTGGTGCTGGTCGGACTCGCCCTGCTGCTCGTCGCCCTCGAGGCCTGGGCCGGCCGCCAGGCCCGGATCACCCGGGACGGCGCCCTCGCCCGCCCCGCCGTACCCGTACGCCTCGGCGGCTGGACGCTCCCGGCCCTGGTCGCACTGGCCACGCTGGTCGGCGTCTCGCTCGGCGTGCCGCTGTACGCGCTGGCGTACTGGCTGGTCAAGGGCAGCTCCACCACCCTGCCCTCCGCCTCCGTCCTCGGTGCCACCCTCGCCACCCTCGGGTACGCCCTCGGCGCGGCCCTGGTCGCGACGGTCTGCGCCATCCCCGTCGCCCTGTACGGCTGGCGGCGCGGCACCCGGCCCGCCCGCGCCGTCGAGCGGATCGCGTACCTCACCCGGGCGCTGCCCGGCATCGCGGTCGCCCTCTCGGTGGTGTTCTTCGCCGTCCGCTGGGCCCAACCCCTGTACCAGCAGCCGCCGATGCTCATCCTCGGGTACGTCCTGCTGTTCTTCCCCCTCGCCCTGACCGCGGTACGCGCCGCCCTCGCCCAGGTACCGCCCGGCGTCGAGGAAGCCGCCCGCTCGCTCGGCACCCGGCCCCTCGCCGTCCTCGGCCGGGTCACCCTGCCACTGGTCCTGCCCGGCCTCGGTGCCGCCGTCGCCATGGTCGGCCTCACCGCCTCCACCGAACTCACCGCCACCCTGCTGCTGCGCCCGACCGGCACCCAGACCCTGGCCACCCAGTTCTGGGTCTACACCAGCGGCCTCGCCTACGGGGCGGCCGCGCCGTACGCGGCGCTGATGGTGGCACTGTCCGTCCCCTCCGTCCTGCTGCTGACCCGTCGAAGCCTAGGGAGCACCCGATGACCGGGTTGTCCGTCGTCGACCTGCACGCCGCCCACGGGCGCAGCCCCGTCCTGCACGGCATCGACCTGACCGTGCCGGACGGCGCCCTCGCCTGCGTCCTCGGCCCCTCCGGCTGCGGCAAGTCCACCCTGCTGCGCGTACTGGCCGGCTTCCATCCGGCCGCCGCCGGGCAGGTCGTGCTGCACGGCCGCGTCCTGGACGACGGCCGCAGCCGGCTCGCCGCCGAACGCCGGGGCATCGGCCTCGTCCCGCAGGACGGAGCCCTGTTCCCGCACCTGAGCGTCGCCGCCAACATCGGCTTCGGACTGCCGCGTTCGCAGCGCCGTGCCCGGGTCGAGGAGCTGCTGGAGCTCGTCGGCCTGCCCGGCCTCGGCGAACGCCGCCCGCACCAGCTCTCCGGCGGCCAGCAGCAACGCGTCGCCCTGGCAAGAGCGTTGGCGCCCCGCCCCCGACTCCTGCTGCTCGACGAGCCGTTCGCCGCCCTGGACGCCGCGCTGCGGGCCGAACTGCGCCGCGAAGTCGCCAGTACCCTGCGGCAGTCCGGCACCACGGCGGTCCTGGTCACCCACGACCAGGACGAGGCGCTCTCCTTCGCCGACACCATTGCCGTGCTGCGGGATGGCCGGATCGCCCAGTCCGGCAGCCCCGACGAGCTCTACCACCGCCCGGCCGACGCCGCCGTCGCCGGCGTCCTCGGCGAGGCGAACCTCATCCCCGCCGAGGCCGGGGGAGTCGACGCCCGCACCGCCTTCGGTGTCCTCCCGCTCGCCACCCCCGCCTCCGGAAGTGCCCTCGCCCTGCTCCGCCCCGCCCAACTCCGCCTCACCGCCACACCGGTGGCGGGCGCCGTCCCGGCCAAGGTGCTCGGCAGCGACTTCCGTGGCCACGACCACCGGGTCGAACTGCGACCCGAGGCCGTCGACCTGCCGGACGGCCTGATCGCTTCCGCCGACCGCCCGTGGCCGGTCGGCGGCGAGGCGTACGTGAGTGCGGTCGGCCCGGTCCACGTCCTGCCGGAGGCCTGATCGGGCCTCGACCCGGGCCGCCTTCGGCGCGGTGAACGACGCGGCCGACCTCCGCTGAGCAGACGGGCGGCCCTACGGCTCCTCCGGCAGCTCGACCGCCTGCCAGCGGTAGGCCGCGTCCTCCTGCCACACCTGCAACTCGCCCTCCACCACCGCCGCCAGGCAGAGCCGCCAGTCGTCGCCCATCGCGAGCGCGACGCGGGTGGCCGGGCGCAGGGTCGGCCGCCACCAGCGCGGCCGGCGGGAGGCGCCGCCGGCCGGCAGCCGCAGCCGTACGCCGCCCGCACCGGCCAGCGCGATGGTCGGGCCGCCGCGGTGGCCCGCCATGGCGATGCCGAGGGAGGGCTCGCCGTCGCCGATCTCGGTGCCCGGCCCGGCGGTGCCGAGGGTGTGCAACTGGACGGAGCCGTCGGGTCGCAGGGTGGCGGCCTGCGATCCGGCGGAGGTGCGGGCCAGTGCCCCGGCGCGCGGCGCGCCGTTCGGGCCGAGCGGGGCGGGCGGTTCGGCGGAACCGGGCCGCCAGCTCAGGACCCGGCCGCGGTGCTCGACCAGGACCAGCCACCAGCCGGGCCGCTCCTCGACGGCCGCGAGCACCCGGTCGGCGGGGCAGCCGGGCAGCTCCTGGCCGGTGAGGGTGAGGCCGGGGGCCCAGCGGTAGGAGCGCAGCGCGCCGCCGACGGCCGTCCAGACCGTCATCTCCCCGGCCGGACCGACCGCTCCGGCCAGCCCGTTGACCCCGCGCGCGGCCTCCCACCAGCCGGCCGACGTGCCGATCCACAGGGTGTTGCCGCGGTCCTCGGCGCAGACCACCAGCTCGCCCTGGCGTCCCGCCCAGCCGGCCATCAACTCCCGTACGGCGCCCGGCCCCTGGCCGGTGGGCAGTCGGTGCCCGGCGCGGCCGGGGCCGGCCAGCGCGGTGCCGTCACCACCACCGGTGACCACCAGGGGGCGCCCGGCCCGGTCGGGCAGGACGGCCAGGCCGGCGGTGCGGGCCACCGGCCGGTGGGCGCGGAGCAGTTCGCGGCCGCGGCCGGCCCACGGGCCGAGCGGGGAGGGGCGGCGTTCCGGGGCGCGGGCCAGCGGCTCGCACGCCCAGCGCGCCAGCTCCTCGCCGTAACCGGCCGCGAGCAGTTCGGCGCGGGCCTGTTCGGCGGCGAGCCGGTGGTCGAGCCGGCCGTGGTCGGGCAGCAGCAGGGTGCGGGCGAGGGTGCCGACCGCGAACAGGTCCTTGGCGGTGGTCGGGAAACCGCCGACCTGTTCGGCCTCCGGCGGGACGTGCCCGGGGGTGAACACCGCGACGGTCAGGGTGTGGTCGAGCGGGGCGAGGAAGGTCAGGTCGATCAGCTTGACGTTGCCCTGGCCGTCCACCAGGACGTTGGCGGGGGAGATGTCGCGGTGCACCCAGCGCTTGCGGTGCAGCTCGTCGACGATCCGGCAGAGCCCGGCCAGGACCTCGGCCACCGCCGCCGGACCGCCGCGCTGGGAGCGGGCCCAGGTGTGCAGCGGCACGCCCTCGACCCAGGGCGAGATCTGGTAGCCCAGCAGCGCGCCGGAGGGCACCGCGCCGGGCCGGTGCGGGGAGGGGCCGAGCAGGAAGCTGGGCACCACCAGGTCGGTGACGTCCAGCCGGTGCGCGTTGTGCGAGACGTCGTCCCAGCGCCCGAGCCAGCGCCGGACCTCGGAGGGATCGCGCTCCAGCATGATCTTCGCGGCGACCAGCTCCTTGCGGCCGTTGTGGCCGGTGCGCACCGCCCGCCACACCTCGGCCTCGCCGCCCCGGTGGTGGAATTCGAGGAGTTCGTACTGCTCGGGGTCGAACTCCGGCCCGAACCGGAGCCCGGGTACCCAACGAGACTCGGACACAGGACCCCCGACGCTTCTGACCGCTCGACGCTGACCGCTCGACGCTTCCGACTGCTCGGCGCTTTTGACCGCCCGCCGCTTCCGACCGCAGTTGACGCGCTTGTTCACGTCCTGCTGACGCGTTGCCCAGGATAGTGCTCTTCGCTGTTCGTCTGTCCGACCGAGGGCCTATTCTGATGGCGCCCGAGCAACATCACGACACAACGTCAACTCATGATCGGTCGAACCTCATTGATCATGGAGTGGGCGACATCCTGACACAGGGGGACGGTGCATGGCGCTGCTAGCGGTGCTGCTGATCGTGGTGGCACTGGCCGGAGCGGCCGCCGTCGTACTGGCGCGCCGCCGACGGGCCCTGGACGCCGCGACGGTGACGAAAGCCCTGGCCACGGCCGCCGAACGGCTCGCCGCCGGCAAGGCCGCCCAGGCCCGGCGCCGCTACGCCCGGCTGGCGAAACAACTGGCCGCCGGGCCCGCGGAACTGGGCCCGCAGCGCGGCCTCGCGCTGATCGGCCAGGCCGAGGCCACCCTCCCCACCGGCGACCAGCAGGCCACCCTCGCCCTGCACCGCGAGGCCTTCCCACTGCTCCCCGACCCGGCCCGCCAACTGCCCCGGTGGAGCCTGCGCCTCCTCGCCGAGGAACGGATACAGGCCCCGGACGGCGACCTGGGACCGCTGCTCGCCTTCCTCCAGGCCACCGCCGCCGGCGCCGAGCCCGGCGAGGAGACCGACGCCGCCGCCCGCACCCTCGACTGGCTGCAGCGCCGGTGCCGCGACGGCGCCCCCGGGCAGCGCGACGACGCCACCGCCCGCGCCCTCGCCGCCCTGCCCGGCCGCGACTGGCCGGTGCTCGCCCGCGCCGCCCTGCTCCGCGACACCGACCGGGCCGCCGAGGCCGAGGCCCTGCTCGCCGCCGCGGCCCCCGCCGGCAGCGGCGAACTCTGGTTCCGCTGGGGCGCCCAGCTGTACACCCTGCACCGGGACGAACCCGCCATCGCGGCCTTCGACGAGGCGCTGCGGCGCGACCCCGGCGAGCCCTCGCCATGGGGACGCGGCCCGGCGCTGCGCACCGACAGCCTGCTCTTCCGCGGCCTGGCCCGGCAGCGGCTCGGCGCCACCGGGACCGCCTGGACCGACTTCGCGTCCGCCACCGTCGAGAACCCGACCGACCCCCGCCCCCGCTACGCCCTCGGCCGGCTCGCCCTGCTGCTCGGCGCCGACGACCAGGCCCGGGAACAGTTCACCGCCGCCCTGACCGTCCAACCCTCCTTCGCCCCGGCCCGGTTCGGCCTCGCCCTGGTCCACGAACGGGCCGAGCGCCCCGCCGAGGCCGCCGCCGACTACCGCGCCGGCCTCGGCCAGGCCCCCGACTGGCGCCCCGCCCGGGTCCGGCTCGGCGCCGCCCTGCTCGCCGCCGGGCAGGCCGAGGAGGCCCAGCCGCTCCTGCGCGCCGAATCCGACACCGAACCCGGCTCCCGCTGGACCCGGATCGCCGCCTTCCACCACGGCCTCGCCCTCGCCCGCACCGACGACCCGGCCGGCGCCCTCGCCCGCTGGGAACCCCTGGACGACGCGGACCTGCGCGAGCGCCAGGCCCTGGCCCGCGACACGCTCGCCCGCACCCGCCTGGCCACCGACCCGGTCGCCGCCCGCGCACTCTGGCAGCGGGCCACCGCCGAACACCCCGCCGCCCCCGGCTACCGCACCGCGCTGCGCGAAGCCGCCCTGCGCGAGGCCGCCCACCTGCTGGTCACCGGCCGCGACCGCCCCGGGCAGCGCGAGCGCGCCACCGCCGCGCTCGCGCTCGCCGACACCCTGCCCGGCGCCCTCACCCACCGGCAGGCCCGGCTGCGCGCCGCCCTCGCCCTCGCCGAGGGCACGCCGGAGACGGTCACCACCCTGCTGGACGCCGCCGGCGGCCTGCGCGACCGCTACCACCTGGCCGCCGTCGCCCTGCTGGCCGGCCGCCCGGCACAGACGATCGCCCTGCTCGGCCCGCCCGACCCGACCGGCGACCCGGCGATCGCCCGGCTGCGCGCCCTGCTCGCCGAACGGGCCGGCAACTGGGCCGCCGCACTGGACTGGTACCGACACTTCCTGACCGCAGGCACCGCCCCTTCCCCGGGCACCGCCCCGTCGGGTTCAGCGGAGGCCGCCGGCGACTGCGCGGTCTGCGACCGGCCCACCACCGGCTCCTGCGGCGGCTGCGGCCGCGAGGCCTGCACCGACCACCTGCACACCCCCGACGGCGCCGGCTCACCCCGCTGCGTCCGCTGCGCCGGCCCCGCGCTGCGCGCCGTCCTGGACTGCGCCCGCCGCGTCGGCACGCCCGAGCAGGCCGAACCCGTCCTCGCCGCCTGGGCGGCGGCGCTCGGCGACAGCGCCGCCGCCGCGCCCGTCCGGCTCGACCTCGCCCTGCTGCGCGCCGAACTCGGCCGCCACGACGAGGCGCTGGCCGAACTACCGCCGGACGCCACCGCCGTCCGCGCCGCCGTCCTGGTCCGCCGGGCCGGCGCCGCCCTCGCCGCCGAACAGCCCGGACGGGCCGCGGGGGACCTGCGCCAGGCCCTCGCCCTCGCCCCCGTTCACCCGCAGGCGGCGGGCACCCTGGTCCTGCTCGCCGAGCACGAGGCGCACCAGCACGCCACCGAGGGCCGCCACCGCGAGGCCTGGGAGGCCTACCGCGAGCTGCTGCTCAAGGACCCGGCCCACCCACGGCTGCTGCACGCCCTCGGCCTGGCCGGCTACCGCCTCGCCGCCGCGTCCGCCGCCGCCTCCGCCGCCGCCGACGACGCCACCACCGCCTCCGGGACAGCGGACGAGGAGGTCTGGGCCTGGACGCTCGGCTGCCTGGTCGCCGCCCTCTACCAGCCCGAGCTGTGGGCCGAGTCCGCCCGGATCACCGGCCGCACCGCCGAACCGCAGCGGCTGGCCGCCGCCCGTACCGGGCTCATCGACCGCCTCCGGGACGACCTGCGCGCCGTCGACCGGGCCGCCGGCCGCAGCGGCGACGAGGTGAGCGCCTGGACGCTGCTCCTCGGCATGGAGGCCCACAGCGCCGACGCCTTCGCCGGCGAGGACGTCCGAATAGCCCTGCCCGGCCGCCCCGCCCGCCGCCTGACGGCCGGCCCCACGCTCGACCGGCTGCTCCGCGCCGAGCCCGAACTCGCCGCCTGGGGCGAGGCCTTCGAGCAGGCCGTCCGGGCCTGGCGGCGGCCCGCCGGCCCCGACGCCCCCGCGCCCACCCGCGCCCTCGCCCTGTTCGGCGTCCTCGGCCCGCAGCGCTACCTGCAGCTGCAGGGCCGGCAGGCGGCCGCCGTCGCCGCCCTGGACGCGGTGGCAGAGAGCGAGCGCGGCGAGGGCTGGCAGGCGCTGCTCGGCGAGTCCCTGGTCAGCCAGGCCCGCGAGCACCACCGCAACCAGGACTGGCGCGAGGCCCTGGACTGCCTCACCCGCGCCCGTTCCGTCCCCGGCGCCGTCCTGCCCGCCGACGCCGCCGCCATCGCCGCCGAGTCCGGCGTGCGGGCCGCCCGCGCGCTGCTCAAGAAGACCGTCGACGACCAGCCCGGCGCGGCCGAGCTGCTGGAGAAGGCGTTCGCGCTGGCCCCCGACGACCCGGAGGTGCGCGGCGACCTCGGCGCCACCTACGCCCAGTGGGCCCGCAAGATCAACAACGAGGACAAGGACTACACCCGCGCCCTCGACCTGCTGCAGAAGAGCATGGAGCTCGTCCCCGGCGACCCGACCGCCCGGCACTTCCTGGAAGCCGCCCTCGGCAACCGGGCCGGCCAGCTCAGCCGCCCCGAATCGACCGACGCGGAGCTCGAGGAGGCCGCCGACGCCTGGCGGAAGCTGATCGACCTCAACTCCGACCCGGACCACAGGCTCGGCCTCGCCTTCGTGCTGCGCCAACTCGCCCGCTCCGCCGCCTTCGCCGACGACCGCGTCCGCGCGGTGCGGCGGATGGCCGAGGCGCTGGACGCCGACCCGGAGTGGGACGGCGACGTCGAGCGCGAGGCCCCGCGCCGGGTCGCGGTGATGCTCGCCAACCACGTGCTGGACGCCATGCAGGACAAGCCGTTCACCGCCCAGGCCGCCATGCTGCAGAAGGCCAAGTCCTACGACGACTCGACCGACATCCGCCGCCTGATGGTCAGCGTCTGGCGCGGCGAGGCCATCGGCCACTACGAGGCCCGCCGCTACCCCGAGGCGATCCGGCTGCTGGAGGAGGCGGTCAGCCTCTCCGACACCCCGGAGGACACCGGCAAGCTGCACCGCGAACTGGGCATCGTCTGCGGCTCGTTCGCCGTCCAGCGGGCCAACGCCCGCCAGCTGCGGGAGGCCCGCGACCTGGCCCGCAAGGCCGTCGAGTACAGCCCGGAGGACACGGAGCTGCGAGCGATGCAGCGACGGATCAACTCGCTCTACTGACCACCCCGACCGGCGGCAACCGCAGGGCAGTTGCCGTCGTCCTAGACCGTGCGCGCCACCGGCCCGTCCGACCGTCGTCCCAGCCGTACCGATCGACCGGCCGTACCGATCGACCTGCTGCACCGAGCGTCCCCGTCGTACCGATCGACCCCGTCGCCGTGAGGAGAGAGACCGCCCGCCATGCCACTGCCTGAACCGTCGCCGTACGAGGTCCTGGGCATCCCGCTCACGGCCGGTGTGCGCGAGATCAACCTCGCCGTCGGACCGGCGATGCGCACGGCCCGCTACACCCGCCAGCAGATCCAGGAGGCCGCCGCGCTGCTGCGGAACCCGGACCGGCGGCTGGAGTCGGACCTCCAACAGCCTCTCCCGCCGGAGCCCGTCGGCCAGGCCGCCGAACTGCTCGCGCCCGCCCTCGCCGAACCGCTGCTGGTGATCGAGCGCCCGCCGCTGCCGCCTGTCCCCGCCCTGCTGGCCCTGCACCGTGCCGAGCTGGCTGCCGACTTCGCCGAGCCCGCCCCGGGCGGCGCCGACCCCGAACCGCCCGTCCCCGCCCGCTACGCGGCCGACCTGTCCGTGCTGCCGCAGATCGAGGTACCCGAGTGACCGACGCAACGACCGCATCCCTGCTCGACGGCCATCAGCGGCTGGAGCTCCCCACTGGCGTCGAGGATGTCGACCTGGAGCAGAAGTTCGGCCAACTGCTCTTCCGGGCATCCCTGTTGGGGAACAAACTGGCCGAGCAGCGGCAGACCGCCCGGGCCGAGCAGCGCGAACTGCTGGGCATCCTGGTCGACGTGGACGACGCGCTCGCCGCCCTCGGCCTGGACCGCGAACTGGTCGCGCTCGGGCGCGGCGAGGGCATCGAGGCCACCCGGCGACGGCTGCTCGGCCGGCTCGCCAAGGCCAAGGTCCGCCCGATGCGGCTGGAGGGCATGACGGCGGACCCGGATCTGGCCGAGATCGTCGGCGTCGAGGCCCGGCCGGGGGTGGCACCGGAGACGGTGGTGCGGACGGTCGTCACCGGGTTCTTCTGGGAGAACGAAGTGCTGCGGCGGGCCCAGGTTGTGGTCGCCGCACCGGAGTCGGAGCAGGAGCCCGCCGTGCCCGTGGCACCCGCCGAGCCGGACGTGCCCGTGGCACCCGCCGAGCCGGCCGTGCCCGAGGCACCCGCCGAGCCGGCCGTGCCCGAGGCACCCGCCGAGCCGGCCGTGCCCGAGGCACCCGCCGAGCCGGACACGCCCGAGGCAGTGTCGCCCGACAGCGCCGACGCCAGTACGCCCGAATCCGCCGCCGCACCAGCCGTCCGCGCCCAGCCCAAGGCGGCCCCGCCCCGGGCCCGTCGCAAGGTCACGGTCGCGGGCAAGCGGGCCAAGCGCAAGAAGTAGCCAGAACCACGAGGGGCAAGAGGGGAACGACATGTACCGCACACTCGGCATCGACCTGGGCACCACCAACTCCGTGGTCGCCCACCTGCGCCGGGGCGAGCCGGAGATCATCTTCAACCGGCAGAACCAGGAGGCCACGCCCTCCGTGGTCGGCAGCGGCCGCAAGGGCGAGCTGCTGGTGGGCTCCACCGCGCGCGGCCGGGTCGCCATCGACGGCGCCAACGTGATCCGCTCGGTCAAGCGCTTCATGGGCCGCAAGTTCAAGGACCCGCAGGTCCAGGCCGCCCTGAAGGAGGTCGACTACAAGGTCACCGCGGGCACCGACGGCGACGTCAACGTCTGGTTCAACGGCCGCTCCTACACGCCGATCGAGATCTCCGCGATCATCCTGCACCGGCTCAAGGAGGACGCCGAGCAGCGCTTCGGCGAGCCCTTCCCCCGGGCCGTCATCACCGTCCCCGCCTACTTCGGCGAGCGGCAGGTCGCGGCCACCCAGGAGGCGGGCCGGATGGCCGGCCTGCACGTGCTGCGGATCATCAACGAGCCGACCGCGGCGGCGCTCGCCTACGGGATCACCTCGGAGGCGGGCGACGAGGGCAAGACCGTACTGGTCTACGACCTCGGCGGCGGCACCTTCGACATCTCCATCCTGCTGCTGGTGCCCGGCTCGGTCTCGGTGCTCGGCATCGAGGGCGACAACCTGCTCGGCGGCGACGACTTCGACCGCGCGATCACCACCGCGCTGCTGGAGGACATCCGCGAGGAGTACGGCTCGGACTACCAGCCCGACCTGCGCGACCGCCCGAAGATCGCCTCCACCGCCGAGACCATCAAGATCGAGCTGTCCAACCAGGAGTCCTCCGAGGTCATCCTGCCCGGCCTCGGCGCCGGACAGCTGGTGCTGGAGACGGAGTTCGAGCGCGCCCGCTTCGAGGAGCTGATCGAGGCCCAGATCGAGCGCACCATCGAGCTGACCCACAAGGCCATCATGCAGGCCAACCTGACCGTCGGGGACATCGACGAGGTGGTGCTGGTCGGCGGCTCGACCGCGATCCCGCTGGTCGCGCGGCGGCTCGGCGAGGTGTTCGGCCCCCGCCGGATCCGGCGCGGCGTCAACCCGATGCAGTGCGTGGCGCTCGGCGCGGCCGTGCAGTCCGCGCTGGTCGGCGAGGTGGAGTGCCCCGAGTGCCGGGCCCCCGGCGACCTCTCCGCCTCTAACTGCGCCAACTGCGCGACCTCCCTGCTCGGCGGCGACCGGGTCTCCTGCCCGACCTGCCACATCCCGGTCCACTCCGAGGCCGCCGACTGCCCCAAGTGCGGCCAGGACATGGCCGGTTCGGGCGCCGGCGGCACGGCCATCCCGAAGCAGGCGCAGGCCGCCACCGTGGTGCGCAGCGACAACTGCCCGCGCTGCGGCACCCCGGCCGCGCCCGGCGTCACCGCCTGCGAACTGTGCGGCGAGGCACTCAACTCGGCGGCCCCCGGCCAGACCAAGGTGATCTCCACCGCCGCCGAGGACGTCGGCCTGCGCTGCGCCTCCTGCGGCCAGGTCAGCCCGCCAGGCAGCGAAATCTGCACCGGCTGCGGGGAGTTGATGCAGGTCACCAACCCCTTCGACATCACCCCGAAGAACCTCGGCATCGAGCTCAACGACGGCCGCCTCGCCGTCATCATCCCCAAGAACTCCAGCTACCCGACCAGTTCGCCGGTCAGCCGGGAGTTCGTGGTCTCCGGCAGCGGCCGCCAGCGGCTGGAGATCGCGGTCTACGAGGGTGAACACGAGATCGCCCAGCAGAACGAGCTGATCGGCCACCTCACCCTGCGCCTGCCCGAGGGCCTCGGCGGCCGCACCCCGGTCGACGTCTCCTTCGGCCTCGACCGCGACCGCACCATCACCCTGTCCGTACGGATCCAGGGCGGCGCGGAGAAGACCGTCAAGCTGGAGCGGGTCACCCTGGACCCCGAGCTGAAGGTCCAGGTCGAGGAGCAGCAGCGGCAGATCGAGACCTTCACCGACCGCTGGGGCGGCGAGCTGACCGAGGCCGAGATGCGCGAGGCCCAGCGGCTGATGGACGCCCTGGACGACCTGGCGGCCGGCCAGACCCGCGGCCAGTCGGTGGACGAGGCGCTGGAGCGGGCCCAGCGCCAGCTCAAGGCCCAGCGCTGGGTGCGCGGCTCGGAGGCGTACCTGAGCCTGTTCATCCACTACTGCGAGAAGCACCTCGACCCGAGCGACCTGGACCGGCTCCGGTCGGTCTCCGCCGAGCTGCGGCTGCGCCGCGAGGCCGCCGACTGGGAGGGCGCGATGCGCGCGGCCCAGCGCGCGGACGAGCTGTGCGACGCGCTCGGCCACACCATGCGGATGCTCACCATGTGCAACGTCTACGTGACCCAGAACATGGTCTCGCCCGCCCTGGGGCAGCTGATCATGGCCGAGCTGCGGGGTCTGGACGCCGCGGTGGAGGCGCCCAACATGGAGGAGGTCAACAAGCACATGTCGAACCTGCTGGCCCTGTACGCGCAGGCGCAGCGCGAGCTCGGAAGTGAGCCGGCCGCCGAGTCGCTCGGCCCGGTGCGCCCGGAGGAGGCGGGGCCGCGATGAGCGCCGTGGCGGACCTCGAGGTGCCCTGCCCGCTGTGCAAGGTCGCGGCGGACCCGCAGAGTCTGTGCTGCCCGTCCTGCCGGGAGGACCTGTCCGCGCTGTTCCGGCTGCGTTACGCCGGTCGGATCGATTACAACCGGGCGCTGGAGGCCCTGGCGGCCGGTGACGAGGCGACGGCGCGGTTCCGGCTGCGCGGCGCCCTGGAGGCGGAGCCGGGGCTGCATCCGGCCCGGGAGCTGCTGGAATCACTGAGCGTGGCTGGGCCCGCCGGGCCCGCGCCGGCGGGGCGGGACGGCGACACGCCCTCTGAGTGACCAATTCGGACGCTCCCGGCCTGCCGTCGAGTTCGATCGGTGCGAGTGTGATCGTCACACGGATGTTCGCCACCCTCACAAGGAGTGACGCAATGCGTCTTCGCACCTACCTCGCCGCCCCGGCCCTCGCCGCGGTGTGCGTGCTCGCCGGTGCCGGTACCGCCGCCGCCGACGCCAACGCCCATGGTGTCGCCGTCGGCTCGCCGGGTGTCCTGTCCGGCAACGTGATCCAGATCCCGATCCACATCCCGATCAACGTCTGCGGGAACTCGGTCAACCTGTTCGGCATCGCCAACCCGGCCATCGGCAACACCTGCGTCAACGCGTGACCCGAGCACTGGGGCCGTCCGTCGAGCACGACGGACGGCCCCAGCGCTGTGCCCGGCTCGCGTCGTGCCCGGCTCACGTCGTGTCGTGCGCGGGTACCCCCGTTCGGGGGTGGCGGGGTGGCCCGTGGACCGGGACCATGGTCCCCGACCCGCCCCGCCGTACCCAGGAGTCACCACGTGCCGACCACGCCGACCCCGCGCAGCTACGCCTCCGGCACCTCGGACGTCCCGCTGCTCGGCGACACCATCGGGGAGAACCTCGACCGCGCGGTACGCGCCTTCCCCGACCGCGACGCCCTGGTCGACCGCCCCACCGCCCGCCGCTGGACCTACGCCGAACTCGCCGCCGACGTTGACGCCCTGGCCCTCGGCCTGCTGGAACTCGGCATCGCCAAGGGCGACCGGGTCGGCATCTGGGCACCCAACTGCCCCGAGTGGACACTCACCCAGTACGCCACCGCCAAGCTCGGCGCGGTCCTCGTCACGGTCAACCCCGCCTACCGCGCGCACGAGTTGGAGTACGTGCTGAACCAGGCCGGCATCCGTTTGCTGGTCGCCGCCGATCGGTTCAAGACCTCCGACTACGCCGCGATGGTCGAGGAAGTCAGGCCACGCTGCGCCGAGTTGGAGCGCGTGCTGCTGATCGGCAGCCCGGCCTGGGACGACACACTCGCCGCAGGCCGACAAGCCACCCCGGCGCTGGCCGCGGAATTCGCGGAACGCCAGGGCGAGTTGGCCCCCGACGACCCGATCAACATCCAGTACACCTCGGGGACCACCGGATTCCCCAAGGGTGCGACCCTGTCGCACCACAACATCCTCAACAACGGGTACTTCGTCGGCGAGCTGCTCAACTACACCGAGCAGGACCGGATCTGCATCCCGGTGCCCTTCTACCACTGCTTCGGCATGGTGATGGGAAACCTGGCCGCCACGTCGCACGGCGCCTGCATGGTTATCCCGGCCCCCTCCTTCGAACCCGGCGCCACCCTGGCCGCCGTCGCCGCCGAGCGCTGCACCTCGCTGTACGGCGTGCCGACCATGTTCATCGCCGAACTCGCCGACCCCGACTTCGAGCGCCACGACCTCGGCAGCCTGCGCACCGGCATCATGGCCGGCTCACCCTGCCCGAGCGAGGTGATGAAGGAGGTCATCGGGCGGATGGGCATGGCCGAGGTCTCCATCTGCTACGGCATGACCGAGACCTCGCCGGTCTCCACCCAGACCCGGGTCGACGACTCGGTCGAGCGCCGGGTCTCCACCGTCGGCCGGATCGGCCCGCACCTGGAGGTCAAGGTCGTCGACCCGGCCACCGGCCGCACCGTCCCGCGCGGCGAGCCGGGCGAACTGTGCACCCGCGGCTACTCCGTCATGCTCGGCTACTGGAACGAGCCCGAGCGCACCGCCGAGGCCGTCGACGCCGCCCGCTGGATGCACACCGGGGACCTCGCGGTGATGGACGAAGACGGCTACCTCGCCATCACCGGGCGGATCAAGGACATGGTGATCCGCGGCGGCGAGAACCTCTACCCGCGCGAGATCGAGGAGTTCCTCTACACCCACCCGGACATCCTCGACGTCCAGGTCATCGGCGTCCCCGACCCGAAGTACGGCGAGGAGCTGATGGCCTGGGTCCGGATGCGCGAGGGCGCCGAACCGCTCACCGCCGAGGCCGTCCGGGCGTACTGCACCGGCCGGCTCGCGCACGTCAAGATCCCGCGCTACGTGCACGTGGTCGAGGAGTTCCCGATGACGGTGACCGGGAAGATCCGCAAGGTCGAGATGCGGGAGGCGGCGCTGCGGATCCTGGGGCTGTAACGCCCCGGGGCGGTGGTGCGTCGGGCCGGTGGTTGCGTCGGGCCGGTGGTGCGTCGCATGGCGGGGCGGCGCGTGCCGGTGGTGTGCGCTCGTCCGGGTGGGTGGAAGAGCGGGCCATGGAGAATGCGGCACCGTCGGGGTGCGCACAGTCCAGCCATGACCGCTCACACCCCGGTCCGCTCGCTACTCGCGGACGCCGCCCTCGCCGTGGTCCTCGCCCTGGCCCTCGCGTACCCGGCCGCGCCCGCCCTCGCCGACCCGGCAGGACCCACGGCCGCCTGCGCCCGCAACCCCGTCGACCGGCACCCCGTCGACCGGCACGGCGACGCCGACCCCGCGCCGGCCGGCCCCTGCGCCCGCTGACCGGGCCGATCCGGAGAGCGGACCCGCACACCCGGCGGGACAGTGTGATCATGCCCCTCGACGTCACAGTGGAACACCTGATCCCCCTGCCGCCCGCCACCGTCGCCGGCTACGCCATGGACTGGCGCCACGACCACGAGTGGACCCAGGGCATCCGCAACGCCACCCTCACCCGGGAGGCCGACACCGGCGGCTTCGGCGTCGGCGCCGAGGTCACCCGGACCGCCCACTTCCTCGGGCGGCGCTTCGACTACGTGCTACGGGTGGCGGGCTACCACCCGCCGCAGATGCTCGACATGGTCTCCGTCGCCGGGCCGATGCCCATGCACGTCACCTACACCTTCGAACCCACCCAGGCCGGCACCTTCGCCCGCATCCGCGTCCGCGGCGGCACCTCCGTCCACCACCGGCTCACCGCGCCGCTGATGTCCCGCCAGGTCCGTACCGCCCTCACCAAGGACCTCCGCGCGCTCGAGGCCCGCCTCACCAACTGACCTCCTCACCAACCGGCCGCCTCACCTCCTGGCCGCCGCATCGACGTCGCACCTGCACCTTCGCCCTGTCCCCGCCCCCGCCCGTCCACTGCCGTTCCACTTCCTCCGGTATCGTGCGCCGTCGTCCGGGCCCGACGAGGAGAGGTGCAGGTCGATGAGTGGGGCGGCGCCGGGGTCGGCGGCCGGGTCGGGTGAGCTGCGGCGGCACCTGGGCGTGTTCGACGCCGTGGTGATCGGGCTGGGGTCGATGGTCGGCGCCGGCGTGTTCGCCGCGCTGGCGCCCGCAGCGGCCGCCGCCGGGTCCGGGCTGCTGATCGGGCTGGCGCTGGCCGGCGTGGTGGCGTACTGCAACGCGACCTCCTCCGCCCGGCTCGCCGCCCGCTACCCGCAGTCCGGCGGCACGTACGTCTACGGCCGCGAGCGGCTGGGCGAGTTCTGGGGCTACCTCGCAGGGTGGGGCTTCGTCGTCGGCAAGACCGCCTCCTGCGCGGCGATGGCGCTCACCGTCGGCTCGTACGTCTGGCCGGGCCAGGCGCACGCCGTCGCGGCCGCCGCGGTCGTGGCGCTGACCGCGGTCAACTACGTCGGCGTACAGAAGGCGGCCTGGCTGACGCGGGCGATCGTCGCCGTCGTGCTGGCCGTGCTCGCCGCCGTGGTCGTGGCCTGCCTGACCGGCGGCGACGCGGACACGGCCCGCTGGGCGGTCGGTGCCGACGCCGGCTTCCACGGCGTGCTGCAGGCCGCCGGCCTCCTCTTCTTCGCCTTCGCCGGGTACGCCCGCATCGCCACCCTCGGCGAGGAGGTCCGCGACCCGCAGCGCACGATCCGCCGCGCGATCCCGCTCGCGCTCGGCATCACCCTGGTCGTCTACACCGCCGTCGCACTCGCCGTCCTGGCCGTCCTCGGCCCCGAACGCCTCGCCCACGCCGCGGCGCCGCTGGCCGACGCGGTCCGGGCCGCCGGGGCGCCCGGACTGGTCCCGGTGGTGCGCGCCGGGGCCGCGGTCGCCGCCCTCGGCTCGCTGCTCGCGCTGATCCTCGGCGTCTCCCGCACCACGCTCGCGATGGCCCGCGACCACCACCTGCCGCACCCCCTCGCCGCCGTCCACCCCCGCTTCGGCGTGCCGCACCGCGCCGAGCTCGCGGTCGGCGCGGTGGTCGCCGTCGTCGCGGCCGTCGGCGACGTGCGCGGCGCGATCGGCTTCTCCTCCTTCGGCGTGCTCGCCTACTACGCCGTCGCCAACGCCTCCGCCTGGACCCTCACCCCCGCCGAAGGCCGCCCGGCAAGGCCCGTCCCGATCGTCGGCGCGGCCGG
This sequence comes from Kitasatospora sp. NPDC034023, assembly GCF_055575795.1. Classification (NCBI taxonomy): domain Bacteria; kingdom Bacillati; phylum Actinomycetota; class Actinomycetes; order Kitasatosporales; family Streptomycetaceae; genus Kitasatospora; species Kitasatospora sp. NPDC034023. The sequence continues at coordinate 31,091 of NZ_JBVIRY010000037.1, read as the reverse complement.
CTGCCTCACCCTGGCCCTCGCCCTCCCGGCCGCCTCGGTCCTCTGGGGCGCCGCCGTCCTCACCCTCGGCGCCGCCGCCTACGGCGCCCGAAAGGCGGCGGCCCGCCGCTGACGGCTGCTCGGCCGACGCAGCAGACGCTGCCCGGCACCTCGGCGAACGCGTCGCCGTTCGCGGTGACGACGCACACCTCCCAGCGCTCACGGCCCGGGCACCGCCGCTTGCTCGTACGTCCGAAAACGCCGACGGCCGGCGCGGCCTTTCCGCCTCGCCGGCCGTCCGTGGGTCGTGCGAGTTACCGGGCGCCCCACTCCTGGTCGGTGTGGACGATCTCGCGGCCGAGCGGCATCAGGGAGATCGGGATCATCTTGAGGTTCGCCCAGCCGAAGGGGATCCCGATGATCGACAGGAACAGCGGAACGCTGGTGATCAGGTGTGCGAGGGCCAGCCACCACCCGGCGAACACCAGCCAGATGACGTTGCCGACGCAGGACGCGGCCCCGGCGTCCGGCCGCTCGACCGCCGTCCGCCCGAACGGCCACAGGATGAAGCCGGCGATCCGAAAGGACGCAATGCCAAATGGGATGGTAATGACAAGCAGGCAACAGATAATTCCGGCGACAATATAGGCCAGGGCCATCCAAATTCCGCAGAAAACCAGCCAGATGACATTGAGAATGAATTTCACCGCACTCATACTTGGCACCTTCTCACGGCTGATGGCGTTGCACTACGACCGTGCCATGCCCACTGGCGAGCGTGTCTACGCCCTCAGGGGTTGTTCCTCAGGGGGCGGTCCGGGTGCCAGCCTCAGGTAGGGGTTCCTTCGGCCTCGGCAGCCGCCAAGGAGGGCCACGTGTGCGGGGCCGACTTCGAGGAACTGTGGATTGTCCTCCTTCTCTCCGTGGCAGTGTTTCGGACGGTCCTCCGGGCGGGGCACGACGCTGCTCCCGTTCACCGAGCGTTCCTGAGCTGCAGCCACTGTCCAAGAGGATCGCGCGGCTGGAATCCCTGCTCGGTACCGAACTGGACGGTCACCACTTCTCCGGGGGTAGTCGGGGACGGCCGGGGTGGCCGGTCATGCGCCGTCTCGGGTCGGCCGCCGGTGCGCTGGCCATCGTCGTGGGCGGCGGGCTGCTCGCGGCCGCTCCGGCCTCGGCCGCCGACCGGCCTCCAGTGGACAGCTACGGCCGGTTCGCATGCCGGTGCCCCGGTCCGACGGCCGTCGGCCGGGGCACCGCCGTCGTGCCGTGGGGTCAGGCCGGGCGGGGGAGGTACGCCAGGCCGTGGGCGCCGGGTTCGGCGAGCTTGGGGACGGTGAGGCGGGAGACGGGGGTGAGGGTGTCGAGGTCGATGACGTCGACGGTGGAGGAGACGACGCAGGAGACGTAGCCGAGGCGGCCGTCGGGGGAGGAGGTGATCGTCAGGGGGAAGAGGCCGACCTCGACGGAGCCGAGGCGGCGGTGGTCGTCGGCGGAGAAGACGGTGAGGCGGCCCGGGAGTTGGCGGGCCGGCTTGGAGTCGGGGTCGGGCGCGGAGCGGACCTCGCCGGCCAGGAGCTTGCCGGTGGAGGTGAGGTGGACCGGGAGGGCGGCGGACTCGGTGGGGAGGGTGGCGACGACCGAGGCCGACCGGGCGTCGATCACGCGGATACCGGGGGTCGCGTCGGGCAGCGCTGCGTAGCCGAGGTAGGGCCCGGCGACGTAGGCCCGGGTGCCGTCGGGGGAGACGGCGAGGCCCTCGCTCCCGGGGACCTCGACCTTGGTGGTCATGACACCCCGGTCGAGGTCCACGATCGAGACGAACGAGGCCTCCTTGTTGGTGGCGAAGCCGGTGCGCCCGTCCGGGGAGATGGCGAACCAGTGCGGGCCGGGGGCGCCGGTGTCGATCCGGCCGATCGGGCGGCGGGTCTCGGTGTCGATGACCACGACGCCGCCGGGGCGGTCCGGGCCGCCCTCCACACTGACGTAGAGGCGGCGGTGCTCGGTGTCCAACGCCAGCCCGTGCGGGCCGTGTTCGGGGGCGAGGTCGATCACCTCGACGACGCGGCGGGTGTCGGCGTCGATCACGGTCAGTTCGGTGCGGCGGCCGTTGTGCGCGTGGTAGTAGCCGGAGTTGTAGGCGGTGGCGCACCAGAGCAGCCGCTGGGTCGGGTCGAAGCACAACTCGTGGGGCTCGGCGATGACTTCGAGGGTGTCGAGGAGCCGGTCGGTGGCTGCGTCGAAGAAGGAGACGGTCGGGCCGCTCTGGCTGACGACGGCGAGGACGTCACCGGCGAGGTGGGAACGGTCGGTACGGACGGTTGACACAGGTGCTCCTTGCGGCGGGTTTCCGTGCGGACGCTTCCAGTCTCGGCGCCCCGGGTCGGGCAACACCATGCAAGGATTGGCAGGGAATAGTTGACCAGAACGCAAAAGTGCAGCTCAGGAGCCATGGATGGACCTCAATCTGCTGCGGGCCCTGGACGCCCTGCTGCAGGAGAACAGTGTGACCCGGGCCGCCGAGCTGCTCGGCACCTCGCCGGCGGCGGTGAGCCGGACGCTGGCCCGGCTGCGCCGCGCGGTCGGGGACCCGCTGCTGGTGCGGGCCGGGCAGGGGATGGTGCCGACCCCGCGGGCGCTCGAACTCCGGGAGGAGGTGGGCGCGTTGCTGCGTGGCTGCGAGAACGTGCTGCGGCCCGGGGCGGGGTTCGCGCCCGTGCACCTGGAGCGGACGTTCACCGTGCAGACCAGCGATGTGGTGCTGGTCCGGGTGGCCGGGCCGGTGACCGAGCGGATCCGCGCGGAGGCGCCGAAGGTCGACGTGCTGTTCCTGCCGGAGGCGCTGGAGGGCGGGCCCGCGCTGCGACAGGGGCCGGTGGACGTCGAGGTGGGGGTGCTCGGGCAGTTGGATCCGGAGATCCGCACCCGGCCGCTGGTCCGGGCGCCGCTGGTGGGCGTGGCCCGCAGCGGCCATCCGCTGTTCGAGGGGCGGATCACCGCCCGGCGCTTCGCCGCGGCCGACCACATCGGCATCTCGCGGCGGGGCAAGCAGCTCGGGCCGATCGACGCCGCGCTGGCCGAGCGCGGGCTGCGCCGCCGGGTGGCGGTGGTGGTGCCGAGTCACACCAGTGCGATGCTGCTGGCCCGGGACAGTGACCTGGTCACGCTCGGCCTGGCGGACTGGCTGCCGCAGACGATGGCCGCGCTGGGTCTGCGCACCTTCCCGATCCCGCTCGAACTCGCCCCGCTGGAACTGGGGATGGCCTGGCATCCGCGCAACTCGGCGGATCCGGGCCATCGTTGGTTCCGCGAGCACCTGGCAGCGGCGGTCCGGCAGGCGCGGGGGGACTGAGCGAGGCGTTGAGGGGATGTGGGCCGGGCGCGGTACGGATCCCACTGTCCGTACCGCGCCCGGGAATCAGCTGAACCGTCGGCTACCGGCGGAGCGGTCCCTCGCAGGTGTAGTCGGCGGTTCCGGCCTTGCCGTTGGTCCAGACGTCGACCTTGCCGAAGCTGCAGTTCATGTCGTTGAGGTTGTTCGCTTCCTCGACGTTCTTGGTGCGGGTGAGGATGAAGTAGTCCACGGTGTCGGACATGTCCTTGAAGACCTTGTCCGGGTTCTTGGCGTCGGAGAGGTTGGCGGTGATCTTGCCGGTGCAGATGAAGCGCATCGGCTTGTTCGCCCAGTCGCCGTTGTTCTTGCAGGTGGGGGTGGCTCCGGTGGCGTCGGCGAACTCGTCCTGGACGTCGGAGGCGTCGGAGAGGTCGAGAGCGCCGTCGGCTATGAAGGAGGTCGACGGGACGTACAGGTTGTCGACGTTCTTGATCTGCGCGTCGAGGAAGGCGGAGTACTCGCCCTGCAGGGCGGCGTCGGCGCCGACGCGGTCGCGCCAGGCGTCGAAGCCGGCCGGGTCGTCGGCGCGCTGGTAGCCGTACATCTCGCGCAGCAGCGAGGGGTGCTGCTGCCAGAGGAACTCGAAGAAGGTGCCGGCGTAGTTGTAGAAGTGGAACGCCGGGGTGTCGGTGTAACGGGCGTGCAGGAGTTGGGCGATGGTCATCCGGGGGATGCCGGCGGCCTCGTCGGCGGCGAGTTTGCGGACCAGCGACTTGCGCACCAGGATGCCCTGGTCGCGGGTGGAGCCGTCGAAGAACTCGGCGGTGCCCTCGTCCATCGCGGTGGTCTTGTCGTTGGCGTACCAGCGCGGGTCGCCGAAGTAACCCGGCACTGCCCAGCGGCCGTTGAGGTAGTGCACGTACTCGTGGCGGAACAGTTCCTCGAGGGTGAGCATCGAGTCCTGCGGGACGCGCCGCTGGTAGGTGTAGAAGGTGGCGCCGCTCTCGATGTACATGCCGCCGTTGCTGGTGCTGTAGCCGGTGAGGATCGGCTGGTAGACCTCGTAGTCGGCGCGCGAGGCGTACAGGTGGATGTGCAGGGTGGAGTTGACGTCGCCGGCGAGCGGCTGGTCGGTGCCGAGGACGCGGAAGTACTGGCTCTTGACCTGCTTGCTCGCGTAGTACATCTGGTCGACGGTGGCCTTGTCGAGGGCGGTGCGGACCTCGATGGCGCCGTTGTCGTAGGTGTACGTGTGCGGGAAGAGCTTCGTCTCCAGGTCGGAGATGCAGACGCCGTACTGCTTGCAGACGCCGTAGGTGTTGGCCCAGCCGATGGCCTTGGCCCACGGGTCGGACCACTCGCCGAAGGCGGTCTTGGTGGCGGCGATCACCGGGCCGAGGTCGGCGAGGGTGGCGTCGCGCAGGGCCGGGACCTGCCCGAAGCGGCCGTACTCGGCGACGGCGTCGCGGGCGGCCCAGGCGTTCTTGGTGCCCTTGAGGTGACCCCAGGAGGCGTAGGCGCGGAACGCGGCGCGGTAGTCGGCGTCGGCGGCGACGGCGGCGAGGAAGACCGGGTCCTGGTTGTAGATGCCGAGGTAGTTGAGGTTGAGCGCCTGGAGGACGGCGTTGCCCCAGGGGCCGCTGTCGGCGACGGTGGTACCGGGGGCGAGGACGCCCAGGATGCGCCGGGCGAGGCCGAGGTTGTGCTGGCGCAGGCCGTCGGCGCCGGCGGTGATAGCGGTCTCACGCAGGATGTTCGCGGCGAGGTCCGTGCGGTCGAAGGCGTGCGCGCTGCCCGCGTACGCCGTGATCGCCTGCTGGACGGAGCCGAGGGTGGCCGGGTCGCCGAGGTTCAACTCGTGGTGGCCATAGGCGTGGTAGGCCGTGGCGTGCAGATACGTCCACAGCTCGTAGAGGTGTGAGGCGCCGGTGCCGTCGTCGGTGGCGGACAGCTGGGTGATCCGGTCGGCGACCGCCCGGACGTGGGCGTTGTCCATGGTGGTGGTGAAGCGGGCGTCCCAGGTCCAGAGGACGGAGCGCAGGCAGCCGTCGGCGGTGACGGCCGGGTCGGTGAGGAAGGCGGTCAGCTGGTCGGCGCCGAGTCCGGTGAAGCCGTCGACGGTACAGGGCACGCCGGCGGCGGTGCGCGGTGCGGTGGCGGAGGGTGCGGCGGCCACCTGGTCGGCGGTGGGGGCGGGGGCGCCGACGTGGTCGGGCAGCAGGCCGGGGACGAGGCCGGTGCCGAGCGAGCCGCCGCCGGGGGCCGGGGCGGGGGCGCCGGGCTTGGCGGTGGCGGTGCCGAGGTGTTCGGCGTCGTCGTAGGCGGTGGGCTGGTCGGCCGTGGCCGGGGTGGCCGGGCCGGCCGGGGTGGGGTTGGCAGCGGCCGTTGTGGTGGAGGCAGTGGCGGAGGGGGAGGTGGTCGGGGGTGTCGGGGTGAGGGCCTGGGCCGTCTGCAGGGTGGGCAAAGTGAGGGTGACGGCCATGGCGGAGGCGAGCAGGACTCGCCTGGCAACGCGGGAAGTTGACACCGAATCTCCTGGAGGGGAAGTGGCAGGGCGGTGCGCGGCGGCAGTGCCGTGGGTTCCGGCCCGGGACTGCCAGGGGAGGCGAGGGCGGGCGTTGCGGGGTTGGGGCGCCCTCGAGTGAGCCGTAACATAGCAATGTGAAATTGCACCTGCCAAGAGGGTGAACGGAGTTGACTCCGAGTCGGCCCGCCGCCCCAGTTCGCGATACCCTGCGGGGGTACATGCGGGCGGAAGTGGAAGCGGAAGCGGTCGGGAGGCGGAGGATGGCGCAGCGGCAGCCGTTCGGTCCCCCGGTGCCGTGGGCGCTTCGCCTGCTGCTCCTCGCCGCGCTGCTGCTCGGTGTCGTGACGATGCACACGCTCGGCCATCCGACCGGTGGACACGGGGGTCGTGGCGGACACGGCGGGTACGCGGATCACGGCGGGCACGGGGATCCGGGGCCTCGTGCGGTCGCGGCGCAGCAGCCGCCGGAACGCCACGTGATGGCCGGCCGGCCCGGACCTGCCGAGCCCGTCCGGTCCGCGACCGCCGACCCGGCCTCCTCCGCCGGCGGCATGGACCCGATGACGGTCTGCCTCGCCGTCCTCGCCGGCTGGACCCTGGTGCTGCTCGCCGCCGGCCCGCTGCTGCGCCGCCGTGGCGACGCGGCCGCCGACGTGCGGGCCCGCCTGCTGCGGGCCGTCCGCGCGCTGCCCCCGCCGGGGGGCGGCCGGATACTCCTCGCCCGGCTCTCGGTGCTGCGTCAGTAGGCGCGCGCCCGCCGTCCCGTGCCCGCGGGCGCTCCGAAGCGCTCGCGCCCGCGCGGGGAACGGCTGACGCGACGTCCTGCACGCCCACACCACCACCGCACGAGGTGCACTCCGTCATGCGTACACCCACCCGTCGTACCGTCCTCGGCGCCGCGCTCGCCGCCGCCGGGACCGGCCTGCTCACCGCCTGCTCGTCCGACTCGATGAAGGGCATGGACCACGCGTCCATGAACCACGGCGCCACCGGCGCCACGGCCGGTGCGAGCGCCCCGGCCTCCGCCGCCCCCGCCGGATTCGTCGCCCCGAACGGTCCCGAGGTCGCCGCCGCCGAGGCGAAGCGCAACCCCGGCCCGGAGCGGAAGATCATGCTCACCGCCACCGAGACCACCCTCGACCTCGGCGGCCGCACCGTCCGCAGCTGGGCGTACGGCGACCGTCTGCCGGGCCAGGAGGTCCGCGCCACCGTCGGCGACACGCTCGCCGTCACCCTCGCCAACCACCTGCCGCAGCCCACCTCGCTGCACTGGCACGGCCTCGCGCTGCGCAACGACATGGACGGCGTGCCGGGCTTGACCCAGGCCGCCGTCAAGGCCGGCGCCTCCTTCGACTACCGCTTCGCGCTCGCCCAGCCGGGCACGTACTGGTTCCACCCGCACTCCGGCGTCCAGCAGGACCGCGGCCTGTACGCGCCGCTGATCGTCGAGGACCCGAAGGAGCCGTTGCGCTACGACAAGGAGTGGGTCGTCGTCCTGGACGACTGGGTGGACGGCATCGACGGCAGCACCCCGGACGCGGTCCTCGCCGAACTCGCCAAGGGCATGGGCGGGATGGACCACTCGGGCGGCTCGGGCAACTCCGGCCACGACATGTCGGGGATGACGGGGATGTCGGGGATGCCGACGATGCCCGGGACGGACGCGGGCGGTACGGCGGGCGCAGCCGCCGGCCCCGCCCGGATGCTGATGGGCGCCCGGAGCCCCCTGCTCGGCGGCGACGCCGGCGACGTCGCCTACCCGTTCCACCTGGTCAACGGCCGCCTCGCCACCGCGCCCGAGACCTTCACCGCCAAGCCCGGTGACCGGATCCGGATCCGGCTGATCAACGCGGGCGGCGACACCGCCTACCGGGTCGCCCTCGGCGGCCACGAGCTGACCGTCACCCACACCGACGGCTTCCCGGTCGAACCGGCCACCACCCAGGCGCTGCTGCTCGGCATGGGCGAACGCTACGACGTCCTGGTCACCGCCAAGGACGGCGTCTTCCCGCTGACCGCGCTCGCCGAGGGCAAGAACGCCACCGCGCTGGCCGTGCTGCGCACCGGCGGTGGCGCCGCGCCCGACGCCTCGGTGCGCCCGGCCGAGCTGGGCGGCCGGCTGGTCACCGCCGGGCAGCTCAAGGCCGACCCGAGTGTCCGACTGCCCGCCAAGTCCCCTGACCGCGCGGTGCAGTTGGAGCTCACCGGCGGCATGGCGAAGGCCGACTGGGCGTTCAACGGCCGCCGGTACGACCCGGCGCAGCGCTACCCGGTGGCCGCGGGCGAGCGGGTGCGGCTGGAGTTCCGCAACAGCACGAGCATGTGGCACCCCGTCCACCTGCACGGACACAGCTTCGCGCTGCCCGGCGACGGCCCGCGCAAGGACACCGCGATCGTGCTGCCGGGCACGACCCTGGCCGTCGACTTCGACGCCGACAACCCGGGGCTGTGGATGGTGCACTGCCACAACGTGTACCACGCGGAGGCGGGCATGATGACCGTCCTCGGCTACCGGGCCTGAGCGCGGGGTCCGCCGGCGCCCCCGCGCCCCGAGCCGCCCCGGCGGACCCCGAGCTGCCCCGATGGACCCCGAGCTGCCCCGATGGACCCCGAGCCGCCCGGCGACTCGGGGTCCGCCCGCTGCGCCGCCGGGTCCCGCACCCGGACCACTGCACCGTGCCACCCACGCCGACCTGCGCCTTCATGACGTTTTCTTAACGCGGGCCGATGACATCTCCTTAACGGTGGTCGCATAGCCTGGCGCACTGCCGTCGCCCGACGGCGCTTTTACGGGGTCTTTAAACAAGAGGTGCAAGGTGGTTTCGTCGGGTTCGACGGGGTCGACTGAGAAGCCGGTGGCGGCGTCTCCGTCGGCGCGAATACGGTTGCGCAGCTGGCTGCTGGAGGACGTGAGCGCGGAGAAGCCCGCGCAGCGGTCCGAGGCGGCCGGCGGCCCGGAGGCGTCGCACGAGGGCGCGGCGGCGGGGGAATCCGCCGCGCACGGTGCGCACGCCGGCCAGCGCTGGTGGCGGGTGATGTGCCTGACCGGCCTGGACTACTTCTCGACGCTCGGCTACCAGCCGGGCATCGCCGCCCTCGCCGCGGGTGTGCTGTCGCCGATCGCCACCATCGTGCTGGTGGTCGTCACCCTGCTGGGCGCGCTGCCGGTCTACCGGCGGGTGGCCCAGGAGAGCCCGCGCGGTGAGGGTTCGATCGCGATGCTGGAGCGGCTGCTGTCGTTCTGGAAGGGCAAGCTGTTCGTCCTCGCGCTGCTCGGCTTCGCGGCGACGGACTTCCTGATCACCATCACGCTGTCCGCCGCCGACGCGAGCGCGCACCTGGTGGAGAACCCGCACCTGACCGGCATGCTCGGCGGCAAGCAGGTGCTGATCACGCTGGTCCTGGTGGCGCTGCTCGGCGCGGTCTTCCTCAAGGGCTTCAGTGAGGCGATCGGCCTGGCGGTGGCCCTGGTCGGGGTGTACCTGGCGCTGAACGTGGTCGTGGTGGCCGTCGGCCTCTGGAAGATCATCGAGGCGCCGCACGTGGTCACCGACTGGACGGACGCGCTGACCGTCCAGCACGGCAACCCGATCGTGATGGTCGGCGTGGCTCTGGTGACCTTCCCGAAGCTGGCGCTCGGCCTGTCCGGCTTCGAGACCGGCGTCGCGGTGATGCCGCACATCGAGGGCGACCCCGACGACACCGAGGAGAAGCCCACCGGCCGGATCCGGGGTGCCCGCAAGCTGCTCACCACGTCTGCCGTGATCATGAGCTGCTTCCTGATCGCCACCAGCTTCATCACCACGCTGCTCATCCCCGCCGACCAGTTCAAGCCCGGCGGCGACGCCAACGGCCGCGCCCTGGCCTACCTGGCGCACCAGTACCTCGGCGGCGCCTTCGGCAGCGTCTACGACCTCTCCACCATCGCGATCCTCTGGTTCGCCGGCGCCTCCGCGATGGCGGGCATGCTCAACCTGCTGCCCCGCTACCTCCCGCGCTACGGCATGGCGCCGCACTGGGCGCGCGCGGTGCGGCCGATGGTGATGGTGCTGACCCTGATCGGCTTCCTGGTCACCTGGATCTTCGACGCCGACGTCGACGCCCAGGGCGGCGCGTACGCGACCGGTGTGCTGGTGCTGATCAGCTCGGCGGCCATCGCCGTCACCATCGCCGCGCACAAGAAGCGCGAGCGGGGCTGGACCGTCGCCTTCGCGGCGATCTCCGCGATCTTCCTCTACACCACCGTGCTGAACTGCATGGAGCGGCCGGACGGTCTGAAGATCGGCGCCTGCTTCATCGCCGGCATCATCCTGGTCTCGCTGCTCTCCCGGCTGCGCCGGGCCTTCGAGCTGCGGGTCACGAACGTGGAGCTGGACGATGTGGCGGAACGTTTCATCAGGGACTACGCGCACCGTCCGCTGCGGCTGATCGCCAACGAGCCGAGCCACCGCGACAACGCCGAGTACCGCGACAAGATCCGCCAGATCCGCGCCGACAACGACATCCCCGGCGAGGACGACCTGGTCTTCGTCGAGGTGACCGTCCGCGACGCCTCCGACTTCGAGTCCGCGCTGACCGTCCGGGGCGAGGTCCTGCACGGGCGCTACCGGGTGCTCACCCTGGAGAGCTCCAGCATCTCCAACGCGATCGCCGCGCTGGCGCTCACCGTCCGGGACCGCACCGGGCAGCGGCCGCACCTCTACTTCGAGTGGACCGAGGGCAACCCCTTCGCCCAGTTCCTGCGGTTCTTCCTGTTCGGACAGGGCGAGGTCGCGCCGGTCACCCGCGAGGTGCTGCGCGAGGCCGAGCCGGACCGCTCGCGCCGCCCGCGCGTACACGTCGGCTGACCGGCAGCCCCTGACCCCCTCGGCCCCCCCGGCGCCTGCACCACGGCCCGTCCGCTCCCGGTGAGCGGGCGGGCCGCCGTCGTTCCCGGGGTCGCCGCGGTGCTCGCGGTGGTGCTCCCGGCCGTCTGACGGCGTGGCGCCGCCCACGCCCGGGAGGGGAGGGCGTGGGCGGCGGGTCAGGAGGGGTGGGTCAGGACGGGGTCAGGTCAGGACGGGGGCAGGACGGGTCAGGACGGGAGGTCGAGGACCATGCCGGGCTGGATGAGGTCCGGGTCCTCGCCGACGGTGCGGCGGTTCAGGGCGTAGAGGGCGGGCCAGCCGCCGGGCACGTGGAGGCTCTCGGCGAGGTCGGCGAGGTTGTCGTTCTCGCGGACGGTCCAGGTGCCGTCCGTGGAACCGGAACCGGAACCGGAACCGGAGGCGGAGACAGCGGGGGCGGAATGGGAAGGCCGGGCGGCTGCGGGCGGCGGGGTGGTGGCCGGGGGCGGCAGGGCGCCGTCCCGGTCGTGGCGGCGGGTGGCGCGGGCGCCGCAGACCGGCCAGGGGGAGAGGCCGCGGCGGCCGGCGAGGTGCTGGGCGACGGCGATCTGCTGGTCGCGGGTGGCGAGGTCGGGGCGCGGGGCGTAGGCGAGGCCGCCGTTCTCGCGCCAGGTGGGCTGGTCGAACTGGAGGCCGCCGTAGTAGCCGTTGCCGGTGTTGACGCGCCAGTTGCCGCTGCTCTCGCAGGCCGCCACCCTGTCCCAGTCGTACCGGTCGCCGCCCGGCCGGCCGGGGTCGGACCCGGTGGCGCGGCCCGGTGGTGCGGCGTGGGCCGCAGGGGCGGCGAGGGCCACGGTGAGGGCGCAGAGCGCGGTGGGGACGAGGCGACGGAGACAGGCGGTGGCAGGCATCGGCGGCTCTCAGGTTCGGGGACAGGACGTGCGCCGTCCGGAGGCGGCGCACTTCCACCGACGCACGACTGAGGGCGCCGCGCCGCCGACACGTCCGGCAAGTCACCCGCACGGCCGCCCGGGACCACCCCGCCGGCCCGCGGCCAACCGGCCGTACCCCCCTTCACCCGCCGACCCCAGAGTGACCGGGACGTTCCTCGAAGAAGAGTACGAACGATGACGATCGATCAGGGCACCGTACGGGCCGAGTTGGGCGTGATCGGCGGCTCCGGGCTCTACGTGCTGGGTGATCGAGGGGCCGCGCTTCTCCACCCGCGCCGAATCCCGCTGGTCCACCGCCGACGGCTGGTCGGTGGTCGGTGGTCGGACACCCGGAGGCCGTGCCGGCCCGTGAACTCGGCCTCTGCTACACCTCGTTCGCGCTGGTCACCGACCTCGACGCGGGCGTGGAGAGCGGCGAGGGCGTCACCCACGCGGAGGCGCTGAAGGTCTTCTCCGGGAACGTCGACCGGCTGCGCACCGTGCTCTTCAAGGCGCTGGAGAGCCTGCCCGCCGAGCGGGACTGCGTCTGCTCGCACGCCCTGGACGGGGTCGCCACCGGCCTGCCGGGCGTGGTCGCCGGCTGAGCGCCGCGTTCGTCGGTCGGTTCGCCGGTCAGTCCGCCTGCCAGTTCGCCCGTGAGGTCGCCCGGCAGGTTGTGTACCGAGGTTTTCCGGCCGACCGGTGTTCAGCTGCCGTTCGCCGTCCGCACGGTCGGGTGTGGTCCGGCCGTGCGGTTCGGCTGGGAGCCTCCTGGGCGATTCCCGGAGCCCTGGAGGCGGCAGTGGTGGCACACTCTTCGACACGTCCTTCCCGTAGAACGGTCCTTCGGACGGGGACGGCGGTCGGCGCGCTCGCCGCGCTGCCCGCGTCCACGCTGCTGTGGACGCAGCCGGCGGTCGCCGGCACCCCCGGTCCGGAGCAGATCCACCTGCAGTGGGGCGCCGAGCCGTCCCGCGAGATGACGGTCTCCTGGGCGACGGCCGTCTCCGTACAGCGCCCCCGGGTGCGGATCGGGACCCCGCGCGAAGGCGCCGGCCGTACGGTGGACGCGCGCACCCGCAGCTACGTCGACGGGCTCAACAAGGTCGAGACCTTCACCCACCACGCCCGACTGACCGGCCTGCGGCCCGACACCACGTACGTCTACGAGGTGCTGCACGACGGCGCCCAGCCGGTGCGCGGCACCTTCCGCACCGCGCCCGCGCGCGGCCGGGCCGCGTTCCGCTTCACCAGCTTCGGCGACCTGGGCACCGGCGACAACGTGTTCAGCAAGTCCTCGATCCACGGCGCGGCCGCCGTCCGGCAGGTCGAGCAGTTCGCACCGCTGTTCCACCTGCTCAACGGCGACCTCGCGTACGCCAACAACAACCCGCAGCGCCAACCGCAGGCGTGGAACGCCTTCATGAACAACATGGCGACGTCGGCCGCCAACCGCCCGTGGATGCCCACGCCCGGCAACCACGAAGTGGAGGCAGGCGGCGGCGACCTCGGGTACGCCTCCTACCTGACCCGCTTCGAACTGCCGGACAACGGCACCCGCGACCACTGCGGCAACTGGTACGGCTTCCAGGTCGGCTCGGTGCTCTTCGTGAGCCTGGACGGCAACGAGATCGCGGTCGAGGACGACGCCAGCATCGACCCGGCCACCGGGCAGTCCATCTACATCAGCGACTACAGCGAGGGCGCCCAACTCCGCTGGCTGGACCGGCTGTTGTCACGCGCCCGGGGCGGGCGCTCGGTGGACTGGATCGTCGTCTACCTGCACCAGTTCGCGATGTCCTCGTCGGCCGCCAGCCACGGCGGCGACATGGGCATCCGCGAGAAGCTGCTGCCGCTGCTCGACCGCCACTGCGTCGACCTCGTCCTCGCCGGCCACGACCACGACTACGAGCGCACCCACCCGGTGCGCGGCACCGAACCGGGCGGCCTGCTCACCCCGGCCGTCGCCGACGACGACCAACGGCAGATCGACACCTCGCAGGGCACCGTCCACCTCATCCTGGGCGGCGGCGGCACCGCCGGCCACGACGACGTCTACCTGCCCGCCGACGAGAACGGCGTCCGCGAGGCGAGCGTGCGCACCCAGCGGCTCACCTTCAAGGCCGACCCGGACGCCAAGGAGAAGGCCCACTGGTCGGCCGTCACCGACCCGGACACCCAATTCCCTTACGGCGTCGCCGTCTTCGACGTCGACCCCGGGCTGGTCCCGGGCGGCCGGACGACCATCACGGTGTCCTACTACCACTCGGTGCCGGCTACCGTCGCGAACCCGGCCCCGACGCCGGTGCTGTTCGACCGCTTCACCCTGTACCGCGACCGCAGCGACGGCTGGGACGGCTGGGACGAGGACGACCAGGGCGAGGACGGGAACGCCCGGGGCGAGCGCGCCGCCGCCCGGCGGTAGCCGTTCTTCCAGGAGGGCCCGCCGCTCAGCCCCGGGGCTGAGCGGCGGGCCCTGTCACGTGCCGGTGGCCCGGACGTAGACGTCGGCGGGCCCCGTCGCCGCCTCCGCCAGTGGACGCGCTGTTCGTCAACACCGGCGTCACTGCGTCCGCGCCGTTCGACTCGACGACGGAGGAGATGTAGGACGAGCTGTTCGGCATCAACGCCGAGGGCCCGTACTTCACGGTGCAGGCGTTGGCGCCGCTGTTGCGCGAGGGAAGCGGTGTGGTTCTCACCACGTCGGTGGTGAACGTCCTGGGCCTCGACGCGCTCAGTGTCCACTCGGCGAGCAAAAAGCATCCCTGCGGTCGATGTGACGCAACCTCAGCTACCTGCTGTCATGAGCTCGCAATTCAGCCCTTGTAGGCACTCTGCGGGTACGAAATGATCACCCGATTGGTGCTCTTCGCCCCTCAGGCGGTGCGGAGTGCCCGAAACACCGCCCCGGCACGTGACTTCGTGTTCCGGGATCCTTTGCTGTTGAGGAGTGATGGGCAGCATGCCCGGATCAGGAATGGCGAGAACACGTCCCGGCGGGCGCAGGCGGCAGAGGCGCCTGCGCGGCAATTGCCTCATTGCGTTCACCTTGACGGTGGCGCTGCTGATGGTCGGGTCCGCAGGACCCGCCGTGGCGCAGGGGCCCAGCAAGGGACCTGTCGAGGCGTGCGGCGCGCACGCCACGTCCTTCACCGTCGAACAGGACGCGCCCGTGACGCTCCGCATGGGCTGCGCCCGTGACGCCGGGACGCTCCGGGAGTTGGGGCAGGCCGATGACGACTTGATCATCGCCCTCGATTTCCACGTTCCCCCCGAGGGCCAGGAGCAGTTGGACAAGGTCAAGTCGAGCTGGGCCGGCTCGATACGTGCCGACCAGGCCGCGGGCATGAGCGTGGGCGAGTCGGTGGCCAAGCGGCTCCAGCAGAACAGCGTGGGTATCTACCCCCCGAAGGACTGGAGCCCCACCACCGAACACGACGGGCGCGTGGTCTCCGTCGCGGACAGCCTCGTGTTCGTGGTGCCCAAGGCGGAGGTCGGTACCACGGCGAACTGGTGGCAGAAATTTATCGCCGGTGGTGTCGCCCTCGGTGTCACCATCGTCTCCGGAGCCGTGTGCCTGCTCGCGTTCAACGTGGGGGCTCCGGCGGCGGCCCCGGTGTGCGGAGCGGTGAGCGGGGCGATGGGCGCACTCGTCGGTGAGCTGATGAACGCCTATTACGACAACCGTTCGCTGGGTGATGCCGACGTGTGGAAGGAGGCGCTGGCCGTCGCGATGTGGGGCGGCGTCAGCGGCGGCCTCGGCGGCCAGCTGCTGAAATGGGCTGCCACGGGCACGTCCTCCCTGGTGACGAATGCTCAGAAGAGCCTGCGAGGCTTCGCGACGAAGCTGGGGAACATGGGCAATGTCCTCGGATTCATGGCCGACAGCCTCCACGGTATGGGGCCGAATCTGTACGAGGCCCTGCAAAGGATTTCCCGCGGTGTCGGCCAGTCCACGGTGCCGCTGAAGGTCATGGTGGTGGGCGATTCGATGACTCAGGGCTATGAAGGCGACTGGACCTGGCGCTACCGCCTGTGGGAATGGTTCAAGCAGGAGCACATCGACGTCGATCTCGTCGGCCCGTACGAGGGAACCCGGCCGCAGGCGTCCCCCCAGGCCCCGCCCGTGCCGCCCCTGCAGGGGCAAGCCCCGCAACCGGCTGACAGCGCTCCCGTCACCTCGGGCGGGTACACCGACGGAGTCGCGGCGGACTTCGACACCGACCACTTCGCGGTCTGGGGACGGCAGGCGGCGCAGGACCAGAAACTGATCGCCGAACAGGTGGCGAAGTACCAGCCCGACCTGCTGCTGGTGGGGCTCGGGTTCAACGACATGGGCTGGTTCGTCAGTGGCCCGGAAGGCACTCTGGACAGCATGCGGGCGCTGGTCGACCGGGCCCGCGCCGTCAAACCGGACCTCAACTTCGCCCTGGCCAACGTTCCGCAGCGGACGTTCATCGGCGGCCGGGACGACCTGCCCGCCAACACCACGACGTACAACAGCATGCTCGCGGACGCGATCCCGTCGTGGAGTACCGGCAAGTCCCGCGTGGCCCTGGTCGACTGGGCGGGAAACTACAGCTGCGACAGGAACAGCTGTCCTGCCGGCTACGACGGGCTGCACCCCAACGCCCTGGGCGAATACCAGATCGCCCAGGCATTCGTGCGCACCTTGCACGACAGCTACGGTCTCGGCAGCCAACTGATCAGCATCCCCGCGCATGTCCCCGACCGGCCGACGCTCGCGCCGGGCACGATCTGGGTCGACTCCGGACCGAGCGGAATCACCCTGAAGTGGAAACCGGTCTACGGTGCCCGCGGTTACACCGTCCGGCACCGGATCAAGGGCTCCGGCACCTGGACCGAGACGCCGGTCAAAGCGGCCCGCTTCGACACCACCTGGACCCTCGACGGCTGGGAGTGGGAATACCAGGTCCGCACCGACAACTGGATCCCCGGCGCCGATGCCGTCCTCACCGCCACCGTCTCCAACCTCGGCGCCACCCCGCCCGCCGCCGCCGACGCCAAACGCGCCACCCTCACCACCCTCGCCACCACGACCTGAGCCCGGACTGCCCTACGCTCGTTCCCTGCGTGGCCCGATCGAGTTGTCGGAGTTGACGGGGAGCTTGCCCGGAGGATCGGCGACGCCCTGGCCCGGGTGCCCCTGGCCGACCCCTCGTAGGTGTGACCCCGCCGGTGATCAGGGCTGCTGTGGTGCGCCGTGATGTTCTACAGTGCTGTAGAAATAAACGACCGGTGAACGGGGACGCACCATGTACAAGCCGCTTCGGCTGCCGCAGCAGGATCGGGCCGACTTCGAGACGGAGCTCGGGCGGGCGCTCGCCGCGCCGCAGGTGCGGGAGGCGCTGCGGGATGCCGTGGGTGGCGCGCGCGGGGTGGAGTGGTTGCGGGGGGTGGCGCGGGAGAACGCGGAGTTCGTGCTGGCCGCGGCGGCGCCGGAGTACGAGCGTTATGCGGCCCTGCGCGCGGATGTGGACGCGGTGGCGCGGCTGCCGGTGGACGTGCCGGCGCGGGAGCGGGCGTCGGGGTGGTGGGGGGTGCTGGGGGTGATCGTGCCGATCATCGGGGTGGCGGCGGCCCTGGCGTTCCTGCTGCTCGGGTACGCGCTGGGGCTGTCCGAGGACTTGGAGGTGCCGGCCCACGGGCTGCTGACCGCGGGGTGGGTCGCGGCCGGCGTGGCGGCGGTGAGTCTGCTGGTCGGCGGGCTGGGGTTGCTGGGTGCGGCGGCCCGGTCGGCGGAGGCGGCGGACGGGGAGGAGGAAGGGCCGGGGGAAGGGCCGGGGGAGTTGCTGCGGGCGCGCAACGCCTGGCGGGTGGCGTTGGCGGAGCGCGGGCTGGTGCCGTACCTGGTGGCGCAGGCGAATGCCGTGCCCGGTCAGTGACGCCGGTCGAGTTTCGGTGAGCGGGCGGCGTCGACGAGGAGGTGGACGGTGTCGAGGGGGATGCCGAGGCGGCGGGCGATCCAGGGGGCGGGGCGGCCGGCCTTGGCGAGCATCCAGGCGGAGTACAACTGACCGAGCTGGGGCGCGTCTTCGGCGAGCAGGAGGGGGCGGATGGCCTCCATGGGGAAGCCTTCGAGGGCGCGGGCGCTGTACTCGCGCCCGTTGGGTCCGACCGGGGGCAGGGGGAGCGGGCGGCGGGCATCGAGCCAGCGGCTGAAGAGTACGGCGCCGACGACCAGCAGGCCGGCGCCGGAGGCACCGATGAGGATGCCGCCGATGACGGGCCGGTCGTCCTCCTCGGCCATGCCGAGGGCGATCTCCTCCAGAATGAGCAGGCCGAGCACGGCGAGCAGGGCCGCGGTCTCGCCGGGGCGCGGGTGGAGCCGGGACGTCGT
Organism: Kitasatospora sp. NPDC034023; assembly: GCF_055575795.1. Taxonomy (NCBI): domain Bacteria; kingdom Bacillati; phylum Actinomycetota; class Actinomycetes; order Kitasatosporales; family Streptomycetaceae; genus Kitasatospora; species Kitasatospora sp. NPDC034023. The sequence continues at coordinate 13,132 of NZ_JBVIRY010000037.1, read as the reverse complement.
CATGCGGAACCTCTTCCTCGGCGGGGTGGCCGGGGCGTTCGGGCGGGCGCGGCGATTCACCTTCCGTACAACGGCGGCGGGCGGCGCGGGGCACGCCCCGACAGGCCTGGTGGTGAACGCCGGATAGATGTTGACGTACCGTCAGAGAGCGTGCACAAGAGGCTGGTTGGCTGAAATCCGGAGGCCGCCTCGGGCCAGAATAGCCCGGACATGACAACTTCGACAGAGTTGTCGAAGTTGCGGAACCCGACCGTACGGCAAGGCGTCGACCCACGTCGGCCTGACCGCCCCGCGTGTGGACCTCCGGTTTCGCGACCGGCACTCCACAGCGCGAGGGGAGGCCGGTACTGATGGGACTCACCGGTCACGCGACGGCGGCAGCGGACCGGCCTCAGCGGGCCAGGAGGGGGAGGGGTGCGCCGGTGCGGGCCGGGAGTTCGAGGCGGGTGAGGAGGGCTGAGGGTGAGACCTCGACGACGCGGCAGCCGGCCCGGTGGCGGCAGTGGCGGGCGACGGAGCCGTGGCGCAGGCGGTCGAAGCGGCGGCGGGTGGCGGCGCCGAGGACGAGCAGGTCGTCGGGGCCGGTGACGGTGCCGATCAGGGCGGCCCCGGGGCCGGCGTTGATCACCAGCGGGCGGATGACCAGGCCGGACGGGTAGCCGCCGTAGGCCTGCTCGAAGGCGACGTCGAGGCGGCGGCGGGCGGCGTGTTCCGGTTCGGAGCGCGGTCGCAGCCCGTCGCGCTCGCCGGCCGTCCACGCGGCGACGGGCACCAGCACAGCTTCGTTCCGGGCCGCCTCGCCGACGGCGTGGTAGAGGGCGGCCAGACTGCTGAGTGATCCGCTCAGGCCGACGATCACTCGGGTGGTCCCGGTCATGGCCGTTCGCCTCCGTCTCTCCGGATTCGCTCCGGATCCGCTCTCTGGGGTTCGCTCCAGTGGGGCCGTCCGGTGGGGTTCTCCGGGTTGGTGCTCCTCGCTTCGGATGACTCCAGTGAACCCCGGAACGGCCTCCTCCGTACCGGCGCTGACACGACCATGACGCCGGTCACACGCATCTTGACGACCTCCTGACGACCTTCTGGCGACCTTCTGCCGGGGCGACGCCGACGTCTGCCTGGGCGAGCGGGGGGCGTTGGTGCCGTCGCCGGTGACCGTCACCGCGCGGATGCCCATCCTGCGCACCACCTCCCTGACAGTGCGTTCGAAGGAGCGTCAGAAGAGTGTCAAGGTCGGCGGCGACGGCGTAGGCGCTGCGTCAATGACGGGTGCGGTCGGTGTGCGGAGGGTCTCCACTGGAGAGGTCCGGCCGTACGGCCACCGCTTGAAGGGATCCCGCCATGACCGACGCCACCCTCGCCGTCGAGCCGCCGCTACGGCGCGTGGTGCGGCTGATCGACCGCCCGGCCGATCCGGAACCGCCGGCCCGGAGGCCGGAACCCGGGCCCGGGGCCGAGCCTGCCCACGACCGTAGCCGCCCGGCCCACTGCCGCATCGCGATGCAGTTCGAAGACTGACCGAGGAGCGCCGCCATGACCCAGCTCATCGCCCCACCCGTTGTCGGTGACGCCCGCGCCGCCGGGCACGCCGCACCCGCCGCCGATGCGCTCGGCGCCCCCTGGCCGGCCTCGGCGCGGCCCGGCCGGGGAGCCGATCTGCTGGTCGGCGGGGTCGGGCTGGCCGAGGCCGCCGAGCGGTTCGCCACCCCGCTGTACGTGCTGGACGAGGGCGAGGTCCGGGCCCGAGCCCGGGCGTACCGGCGGGCGCTGCCGCACGCCGAGGTGCTGTACGCGGCGAAGGCCTTCCTGTGCAGCGCGATGGCCGACTGGGTCGCCGACGAGGGCCTGGGCCTGGACGTGTGCTCCGCCGGTGAGCTGTGGCTGGCGGTCGCGGCCGGATTCCCGGCGCAGCGGATCCTGCTGCACGGCAACGCGAAGTCCCCGGAGGAGCTGCGGCTGGCGCGTCGGCTGCGGGTGGGGCGGATCGTCATCGACGGCCCGGCGGAGATTGCGAGGCTGGCCGCGCTGGTGGCCGCCGACACCCCGCAGAGGGTGCTGGTCCGGGTCGTCCCGGGGATCGCGGCCGGGCACCACGCGGCGGTGCGGACCGGCGTCGGCGGGCAGAAGTTCGGCTTCCCGATCGAGGGCGGTGAGGCGGCCGACGCGATCGCCCGGGTGCTCGATCAGCCGGGGCTCGAACTCGCGGGCCTGCACTGCCACTTGGGCTCGCAGATCACCGAGGTGCAGCCGTACCTGCGGGCGGTGGACGCGCTGGTGCGGCTGCTGGCCGAGGTCCGGGAGCGGCATGGTGGTGTGGAACTGCCCGAGCTGGACCTGGGCGGCGGCCACGGCATCCGCTACCGGTCGGGGGACACGGAGTTGGACCTGGCCGAGTTCGCCGTACGGGTGACCGACCGGCTGGCGGTGCGCTGCGCCGAGGCGGGCCTGGAGGTGCCACGGCTGCTGGTCGAGCCCGGTCGCGCGATCGCCGGGCCGGCGGCGGTGGCGGTGTACCGGGTGCTGTCCGTCAAGCACGGAGCGGACGGCCGCTGCTTCGTCGCGGTGGACGGCGGGATGAGCGACAACCCGCGCCCGGCCCTGTACGGATCGCCGTACGCGGTGCGGTTGGTCGGCCGCCGCTCGGAGGCGGGAGAGGCGACGGTGGACGTGGTCGGCCGCCACTGCGAGGCCGGTGACGTGCTGGTCCGGGATGCGGTGTTGCCCGCCGACCTGCGCCCGGGCGACCTGCTGGCGATGCCCGCCGCCGGCGCGTACCAGCTGTCGATGGCGTCCGGCTACAACCTGGTCGGCCGCCCGGCGGTGGTAGCGGTGCGCGACGGCCGGGCCCGCCTGCTGATCCGCCGGGAGACGGTCGAGGACTTCCGCCTGCGCGAAGTCGGCCGCTGAGGAGGCCGGGTGCGCGAGAAGTCGGCCCTGCCGACTTCTCGCGACACGGCACCCGTGTGGGCTTGGATTTCCGGCGGCAGCGCTCGCGAGCTCAGGCGGCGGGCCCTCGGCGGAGCGCGGTCAGGCGGTCTTGAGGGTGCCGCCGTCGATGACGTGGTCGGCGCCGTGGATGTTGGCGGCGCGGGCCGACAGCAGGAAGGCGACCAGGTCCGCCACCTCCTCGGGGGCGGTGAGGCGGCCCGAGGCGATGCCGAACTGCCCGGGCAGGGCCGCGAGCAGGTCGTCGTGGTCCACGCCGGACGCTGCGGCCACCTTGCCGCCGAACCCGGCCGGGTCGGTCCACAGCGGACTGGCGGTGAGGCCCGGAGTGACGGTGTTCACGCGGACACCGCGCGGCGCCAGTTCCTCGCTGAGCCGCTTCCCGAAGTGGGTCAGCGCTGCCTTGGCCTCCCCGTAGCCGACCGGCGAGCCGGTGGGCATGCGGGCGTTGATCGAGGAGATGTTCACGACCGCGCCCTTGCGCTCCAGGATGCTCGGCAGCGCCGCCTTGGTGGTCCACACCGCGCTGAACAGGTTGAGATCGAACATCCGCTGCCACTGTTCGTCGTCGGTGTCCAGGAACCCGCCGAGGGACAGCGAATTCGCGTCGCCCGCGCCGACGTTGTTGACGAGGAAGTCGATCCCGCCGACCGCGGTGAGCGCCTGGTCGACGATCGACCGCGCCCCCTCGCGGGTGCTCAGGTCGACGGACACCGCCGCGGCGGCGACCTTCTCCAACTCGGGTGTGACGGTGCGGGCGGCACCCACCACCCGGACACCCTCCGCAGCCAGGGTCCGAGCGATCGCGAGGCCGATGCCGCGACTCGCGCCGGTGACCAGAGCGGTCCTGCCGTTGATACCGAGGTCCATGACTTCCCCGTTCGTGGATGACGAATTCTTGAACTGCAGGTCTAAAATAAGGGCGCAAAAAAGCGCCGTTGCTTGAGGCGGCGTGGTTCAGAGGCCTTGAGGTGGTGTGCCTCAGAGGCCTGCCAGGGTCGTGTCGATGATCTGGTGCAGGACCGGCCGGTCGAACGTCCTGGCCATGACCCGGAGCCCGGCAAGGGCGGTCTGGAGGAACAGCGCCTGCGCCCTGGCGTCCAGGGCCCGGTCGATGTCACCGTCCCGCTGCCCCTGCTGGAGGCGGGCGGTGAACAGCCCGATCATGCGCTCCTCCATGCGCCGCACCGCGCGGGTGGCCTCCTCGTCCCGTCGGCCGAGCTCCGAAACGGTGTTCTGGGCGAGGCATCCGCGGCGGACCGGGCCGTCCAGGTCCATGTCCACGAGCAGGACGAAGTACGCGCGGATGCGTTCCTTGGTGGTGCCGGGCCGCGCCAGGAACTCCTCGGTCACCTCTGCCGCGGTTCGGTCGTAGAGGTCCAGAGCCCTGGCGAACAGCTCACGCTTGGAACCGAAGGAGTGGTACAGGCTGCCCTTGCCGATGCCGGTCGCCTCGGCGAGGTCGGCGGGGGAGGTGTCGGCGTAGCCCTTGGTCCAGAACGTCTCCATCGCCTGTGCGATGACCACGTCCGGTTCGAAGCTCTTCGGCCTGCCCATGGCACTACCGTAGCGAGTACTTGACCTCCAGGACAAGTACTAGGCGTCGGCGGGACCGCGGGGCGGGGTCGTCGTTACGCGAGAAGTCGGGCCGGCCGACTTCTCGCGCAAGGGCGTTCGGGAGTTGGGAACTCCGCCGCGCTTGATGGCAGTGACGAACCCGCGCCGACCCGTAGCGACGCCATTCGGGTGAACGGTCGCCAGGTTCCTTCGTTCACGCCCGACGGGCACGCCAAGCTGGGCGGCGCAGTTTCCGAACTGCCGATTCCGAACTTCCGAGGAAAGGCCGGCCGATGACCCGTGCGCTGATCGTGGTGGACGTACAGAAGGACTTCTGCGAGGGCGGAAGTGTGCCGGTCGGGGGTGGTGCCGACCGGGCGCGGGCGATCGCCGACCTCGTTCAGGGGCCGGACCGCAACGGGTGGAGTCGGGTGGTCGCCACCCGGGACCACCACATCGACCCGGGCGGTCACTTCTCCCCGAACCCCGACTTCCGCGACTCCTTCCCGGTGCACTGTGTGGCGGGGAGCGAGGGCGGCGAGTTCCATCCGCTGTTCGCGCCGGCCGTCGAGTCCGGCGCCGTGGACGAGGTGTTCTTCAAGGGTGCGCACTCGGCCTCCAAGAGCGGCTTCGAGGGTTTCACCGCCGACGGCACGCCGATGGCCGACTGGTTGCACGACCAGGGCGTGGACGCGGTGGACGTGGTCGGCATCGCCACCGACCACTGTGTGAAGGCCACCGCGCTGGACGCCGTCAAGGCCGGGTTCGCCACCCGTGTCCTGCTGGACTACACGGCGGGCGTCGCCGCCGACACCACGGACGCCGCGCTCGGGGAGCTGGGTCGTGCGGGGGTGGACCTGGCGGGCACTCCGGTCGTCCTGGCCGGGTAGTCGCCCTGGCCGGCCGGTCGTGCCGGCCGGATAACAGAACGGTTGCGGAGCCCACCCTTCACGCGTCCAGGGGTTGACGGCGCGGGGAGGGTGGGCGTTTGCTGTGTCCCGCTCGTTGGAACCTGTTTGGTTCTGGTTTGTTTTGTGTGTTTGAACGTTCAAAACGTTGCAAAGCATCAAATGGCGAGCGCCACCCACTCCCCTCCCTGCTCTCCAGCGCCGCCCCACCGAGAGGAATGCAATGTCACACCTTTCCCGACGCGACCTGTTCCGCGCCTCCGGAGCCGGCCTGCTGGCCCTCACCGCCGGAGGCGCCCTCACGGCCTGCGGCGGCGGCTCCGGCTCGGGCGGTGCCTCGGGCGGGGACGCCGACACCGGCACCATCACCGTCTGGTCCTGGGCCACCGCCGCCGACGCCCTGCGCGGCATCGTCCCGGCCTTCGAGAAGGACAACCCCGGGATCAAGGTCGACGTCCAGGACATCGGCGAACCCGCCATCTGGGACAAGATCACCGTCGGCCTGGCGGCCGGCGGCCAGGGCCTCGGCGACGTCCTGCACATCGGCTGCGACTACCTGCCGGGGTACATGGAGAAGTTCCCCGGCGGCCTCGCCAACCTCTCCGAGTTCGGCGCCGACGCCCACAAGGACAAGTTCGCCAAGGGCCTGTGGCCGGTCGTCACCGGCAAGGACGGCCACGCCTACGCGCTGCCCTGGGAGGTCAACCCGCTCGGGTTCTACTACCGCAAGGACTACTTCGACCGGGCCGGCATCGACCCCGAGTCCCTCGCCACCTGGGACGACCTGATAGCCGTCGCCGACCGCTTCAAGGCCGCCAACCCCGGCATCGCCATGATCGGCCTCAACAAGGCCGCCAACCCCACCCCCGACCTGGACTTCCTCCAGGGCCTGATGCAGCTCCAGGGCGCCTTCTACTTCGACCTCCAGGGGAAGATCACCGTCGGGTCCGAGCCGGCCGTGCGCGCCCTGACCATCATCAAGCGGCTGGAGGAGGCCGGGATGATCGGCGACACCCCCGGCGTCCAGAGCTGGCCGCCCGTGATGAAGACCGGCAAGCTCGCGGTGGCCGCGATGCCCGCCTGGGCCGCGCACTACCTGGAGAAGAAGTTCCCCGACCAGAGCGGCAACTGGCGCCTCACCAAGCCCCCGGCGGTCACCCCGGGCGGCAAGCGCACCGCCCTGGTGAACTCCACCCACCTGGCCGTCGCCGCCTCCAGCCCGCGCCGCCGCGCCGCCTGGAAGTTCGTCGAGTACGCGCTCACCCGCCCCGTCTCGCTGAACGCCATGTTCAACGCGGGCGGCGTCTTCCCCGCCCTCACCGAGGCCTACACCGACCCGCTGTACTCCGCGCCGAGCGCCTTCTACGGCGGCCAGCCGGTGCTCAAGACCTTCGCCGACCTCGCCACCGACGGCGGCGACCCCACCAACTACTCCGGCGACTACGCCCGCGCCCTCAAGCTCGTCAGCGACGCCCAGACCAAGATCCTGCTCAAGGGCGGCGACCCGGCCGCCGTCCTCCAGGACGCCGCCAAGCAGCTCGCCCAGCAGACCGGGCGCGGTATCGCATGACCGCCGCCACCCCGTCCGTCGCCCTCGCCAAGGAGGCCGCGCGGGCGCACCGCACCTTCCGGTGGCGCCGCACCGCCCTGCCGTACCTGCTGCTCGCCCCCGCCCTGCTCACCTTCGGCGTGTTCAAGGCCTACCCGGTCATCGACTCGCTGCTGCTCTCCTTCACCACCGGCTCCGGGGCCGCCACCCGCAACGCCGGCGTCGCCAACTACCGGCGCCTGCTGGACGATCCGCTGTTCTGGACGGCGCTGCGCAACACCGCCGAGATCCTGATCGTGCAGGTCCCGCTGATGCTCGGCCTGGCCCTGCTGATGGCCGTCGGCATCAACTCCGTCGTGGTGCGCTGGCGCGCCGTGTGGCGGCTCGGCGTCTTCATGCCCTCCGTCACCGGCCTGGTCGCCACGGGCGTGATCTTCGCCTTCCTGCTCAACACCGACAACGGCGCGGTCAACTGGCTGCTGAACGCCGTCGGCCTGCCCGCCGTCGACTGGCTGGGCGACCCGTTCTGGGCCCGGATGTCCGTCGTCCTGGTGCTCACCTGGCACTACACCGGCTACAACGCGGTCATCTACCTGGCCGGCCTGCAGGGCATTCCCAAGGAGCTGTACGAGGCCGCGATGGTCGACGGCGCCGGACCGATCCGTCGCTTCACCGCCATCACCGTCCCCGCGCTGCGCCCGGTGTTGCTGTTCACCGTCGTGCTGTCCACCATCGGCACGCTCCAACTCTTCGACGAGCCCTACGTGCTGACCGGCGGCGGCCCGGACAACGCGACCCTCACCGTCTCGATGTACCTGTACCAGAACGGCTTCCGGTACTTCGACTTCGGCTACGCCTCCGCCATCGCCTACGCGCTCACCCTGCTCGTGTCGGTGCTCGGAGCGGTCCAGATGCGCCTGATGGGAGAGCGTGACCGGTGAACCTCAAGAAACTGCGGGGCTGGCCGCTCACCTTCGCCCTGGCCGCCGTCACGGGCCTGTCCATCGGACCGTTCTACTGGCTGGTGATCTCCTCGACCCGCCAGGACACGGAGATCTTCGACTGGCCGCCCAAGCTGCTGCCCGGCGGCCACCTGGGCGAGAACCTCGACCACCTCCAGCAGAAGATCGGCCTGCTCCGGGTGGTCGGCAACTCGCTGCTGGTGGCCGGGATCCAGACGATCGGCGCGCTGATCGTCGCACTGCTCGCCGGGTACGCCTTCGCCAAGTTCCGCTTCCGGGGCCGTACCGTGCTCTTCGCGCTGCTGTTCTCCACCCTCGTGGTGCCCGAACAGGTCATGCTGGTACCGCTGTTCAAGATGATGACGTCCTTCGGGCTGCTCGACACCTACCAGGCGCTCATCCTGCCCGGGCTCTGCGTGCCGTTCGCCATCTTCCTGATGCGCCAGTCGCTCTCCAGCATGCCGGACGAACTCCTGGACGCCGCCCGGGTCGACGGCGCGGGCGAGTTCCGGGTGCTGTGGAGCGTCGTCGTGCCGGTCATGCGGCCGGTGCTCGCGGCCCTGTCGATCTTCCTGTTCCTGGGCTCCTGGAACCAGTTCGTCTGGCCGCTGGTGGCTCTACGCAGCCCCGAGATGCACACCCTGCCGGTGGCCCTCGCCACCCTGCACGGCAACAAGAGCAACACCGACTACGGCGCGATCCTCTCCGGCACCGCGCTCTCCACCCTGCCGATGATGGTCCTCTTCCTGGTCCTCCAGCGGCAGTTCATCTCCGGCCTGCTGGCCGGCGCCACGAAGGGTTGATCATGACCGAGATCTGGGAACCGCACGCCCCGACGGTCGCCGGCGGCCTGCGCCCGCTGTACGCCGAGGGCGTGGAGCTGCGGGTCAGCGGTGCGGCGACCGCCCGCTCGGTGGGCGACGGGGTGGTGGAGGTGAGCGCCGAGGGCACGGGCGAGGTGCGGATCGAGTGGCGGGTGCCCTGCGTCGACGCCACCTCCCTCTGGACCCCTGAGCCGCGCGGCACCGGCTGGCTGCCCGCCGCCTGGAGCGCCCCGCGCCGCACCGGCCTGGCCATCGGCGCGCCGATCGCCGCCCTGGTCGGCACCGGCGACGTCACGCTGTGCGCCTTCGCCGCCGGGCGCCCCGACGTGCTGGCCGGGGCCGGAGTGGTCGAGGAGACCGGCGAGTTCCGGTTCTGGGCGCAGGCCACCGACCGGCTCACGGTGCGGATCGACACCTCGCGCCGGCACTACGCCCGCAGCCTGGCCGAACTCGCCGCCTGGTGGGGCGAGGACTTCCCGGCCGACATCCCCGAGCCCGCCCGCCGCCCGGCCTACTCCACCTGGTACTCGATGCACCAGGACGTCTCGCCCAAGGGCGTCGAGACCCAGGCCGCGCTCGGCAAGGAGCTCGGCATGGACGTGATCATCGTGGACGACGGCTGGATGACCGCCGACCGTACCCGCGGCTACGCCCACTGCGGCGACTGGGAGCCGGTCTCGCTGCCCGACACCGCCGCCCACGTGCGGCGCGTCCACGAGCTCGGCGTGCGCTACCTGCTCTGGTACGCGCTGCCGTTCATCGGCAAGGACAGTGCGGCGTACGAGCGGATCGGCCGCTACGCGCTCGCCGACGTCGCCCACATGGGCGCCATCGTCGCCGACCCGCGCTACCCCGAGGTCCGCGACTTCCTCACCGACCGGCTCGCCCGCGCCGTCGAGGAGTGGGGCATGGACGGCCTCAAGGTCGACTTCGTCGACTGGTTCGCCCGCGCCGCCGACAGCGCCGACGCTCCGGAGGCCGGCCCCGAGGCGGACTGCGCGAGCGTGGACGAGGGCGTGCAGCGGCTGCTCGCCGCCATCCGGCGCCGGATCACCGCCGCCGACCCGGAGGCGATGATCGAGCACCGCCAGCCGTACGTCAGCCCGGGTCTGTGGCCGTACGTCACCATGGTCCGCGCCACCGACTGCCCGCTCAGCCCGCAGGAGAACCGGCAGCGGACCATCGACGTACGCCTCGCCGCCGGGCCCGTCCCCGTCCACGCCGACATGCTGATGTGGCACCCGGCCGAACCGCCGGAGCAGATCGCCTGCCACCTGATCAACGTCCTGTTCTCCGTCCCGCAGGTCTCCGTCGACCTCACCACGCTGAGCGACGCGCAGCGCGAGGCCATCGCCTTCTGGCTCGGCGTCTTCCGCGACCACACCGCCACCCTGCAGCTCGGCGAACTGCTCCCCGCCCGGCCCGACCTCGGCTACCCGATGGTCACCGCGCGCGGAACCGACACCGTCGCCGTCGCCCGCTACGCCGCGCTGCCGGTGGACGCCTCCGACGACGGCTGGCGCACCCTGCTGGTGGCCAACGCCGACGCCGACCCGGACGTCCGGCTCACCGGCGGCAGCGGGACCGCCGCGATGACGGTGCGGGACGCCCGAGGGCGTATCGTCCGGCAGGGCGAGGTCGAGCTGGACCGGGCGGACACCATTCCTGTGCCGCGCGGCGGGCTGCTGACCCTGCGCCGCTGACCCCGTGCCGCCGCCGGCCGTGCACTGCCGCTGACCGTGTACTGCCGCCGACCGTGCACCGCCGCCGACCATGCCTGGAGGAGACCGCGTGCCCGAGGGACCGCAGCGACCGCGCCGCGGCGCCACCACGATCGAGGAGGTCGCCCGCGCGGCCGGGGTCTCCCGGCAGACCGTCTCCAACGCGCTCAACGCCCCGCACCGGGTCCGCCCGGCGACCCTGGACCGGGTGACCGCCGCGATCCGCGAACTCGGCTACCAGCCCGACCAGTCGGCCCGCTCACTGCGCAGCGGCGCCCGGCGCACCCTCGGCTACCTCGCCCCGGTCGACGACCCGCTCGACCCCAACCCGCTGATGGCCGGCTTCCTGGAGGCCCTGGTCGACGCGGCCGGGGCCGAGGGCCAGCGGGTGCTGCTGTTCCGGGCCGCCCCGCCGGCCGGGAACCCGGCCGCCGCGATCGACGAACTGGTGGCGGCCCGCCAGGTGGACGGGCTGGTGCTGGCCGACGTGCTGGCCGACGACGCCCGGATCGCGCACGTCGCCCGGCTCGGCGTCCCCTTCGTCAGCTTCGGGCGCACCGGCCCGGGGGAGCCGCAGCACTGGGTGGACATCGCCAACGACGCGGCGATGGCGGCGGTGGTGCGGCACCTCGCGGCGCTGGGCCACCGCCGGATCGGCTACCTCGGCGCCGCCGAGGACCTGCCCTGGATGGCGGCACGGCGGGCGGGCTTCCTCGCCGAGGCAGGGCGGCTGGGGCTGTCCGCGGTGACGGTGGGCGCTCCGGAGACGCCGGTCGGTCCGGCCGGGACAGTCGGTCCGGACGGGGCGGGGGCCGTCGGCGGGGCGGGCGCGGCGGGCTCGGCAGGGGTGGATGCCGCGGAAGGCGCCGCGGGTTCGGGCCCGGCGGAGGGCTCGGGGGCGCCTCGGTCGGCGGTCGCCGCCGTCCGGGCGCTGCTGCGCCGCCCCGACCGGCCGACCGCCTTCGCGGCGGGCAGCGACCTGCTGGCGCTGGACGTGTACGAGGCGGTCCGGGCGGAAGGGCTGGTGGTCGGGCCCGGCGGAGTGGCCGTCACAGGCTTCCACGACACCCCGCTCTGCCGCCACCTGCACCCCGCGCTGACCTCCGTCCGGCTGCCGCTGCGGGCGATCGCCGGCGCCCTGGTGGGCCGACTGCTCGGCCAGGTGCGCGGGGAGGCGGGGCCGGTGGCGGGGCTGGAGCTGCCTGCCGAGCTGGTGGCGCGGGGGAGCAGCGGGTAGGCGGACGAGTCCTACTCGGTGGCCGGTGCGACGATCAGTTCGCCGACCAGCCCGGCGGCCGTCGCGCGCTGCTCGGCGGGCAGGGCGTCGTCGGTGACCAGGACGTCCAGCTGCTCCAGGGTGGCGAAGGAGGCCAGGCCGACCGCGTTCCACTTGGTGTGGTCGGCCACCACGACCACCCGGCGGGCCGACTGCAGGAAGGCGCGGTTGGTCTCCGCCTCGGCCAGGTTGGGCGTGGTCAGCCCGGTCTCGGGGGAGAGGCCGTGGCAGCCCAGGATCAGGAGGTTGACGTGCAGGGAGCGGATCGCCTGGTCGGCCACCGGTCCGACCAGCGCGTCCGAGGGCGTCCGGACGCCGCCGGTGAGGATCACCGTCGTGGTGGCGGGGGTGCCGTCCTCGTCGGGCTGTTCGAGGAGGTCGGCGATCCGCAGCGAGTTGGTGACCACGGTGAGGCCCTCGACCGCCCGCAGGTGCCGGGCGACCGCGAAGGTGGTCGTTCCGGCGGCCAGCCCGACCGCCGAGCCGGGCGGCACCAGCGCGGCGGCCGCCCGGGCGATCGCCTCCTTGGCGGGCATTTCCCAGTGCGCCTTGGTCTCGAACCCGGGCTCGCCGCTGGCCGGCGCCTCGACCCGCACCGCGCCGCCGTGCACCTTCTGCACCAGGCCGCGGCGGGCCAGTGCGTCCAGGTCGCGGCGGATCGTCATGTCGGACACCCCGAGGTCCCGGACCAGCTCGGTCACCCGGACCCCGCCACGCGCGCGGACCTGCTCCAGGATCTGCACGCGACGCTGCCCGGCGAGCGGTTGGGCGCTGTCAGCCATCGGGAGGCCTCCTTCGACCACTTCCGGTGAGTGGTCCTGGTGGATAATGTTTGAGAGTGTAGCTTTATGTTGATTCCAACGGCTTCACTCAGAGGAAGAAGGCCATGCCCGGGACGACCCTGGCTCAGCCCACCGTCAGGACCGCGACCACCCTCGCGGACGGTCGGCAGCTGATCTACTACGACCGCGGCACCGCCGCCCCCCGAACCGCCCCCGACCGGCGCCCGCTGGACCCCCAGGCCCCCGGGTCCGAGGTCCGGCTCGACCCGGCCACCGGCGACTGGGTCACCATCGCCGCCCACCGTCAGGCCCGCACCTACCAGCCACCGGCCGAGGAATGCCCGCTCTGCCCGTCCCGGGACGGGCGGCTCAGCGAGATCCCGGCCGAGGACTACCAGGTGGCCGTCTTCGAGAACCGCTTCCCCTCGCTCGCCGGCCCGCCGGCCGACCCCTCCCCGGACGCCGACGGCCTGTGGACCGGCGGTCCCGGCGCCGGCCGCTGCGAGGTGGTCTGCTTCACCGCCGACCACGACGCCTCCTTCGCCGACCTCACCCCCGAGCGGGCCCGCCTGGTCCTCGACGCGTGGACCGACCGCACCGCCGAACTCTC
>NZ_JBVIRY010000036.1:0-89170 GCF_055575795.1 Kitasatospora sp. NPDC034023 | reverse complement strand
TTCATGACGGTTCCCCTTCCGTTCGGTCACTTCCGAGGAATGGACCGGACGGGGCGGGAGAACGTGACATCGTCGGCCGGGAACGCCGAAGGCCGACAGCCGCTCCGCCGTCAGGCGTTCGGCACGGTCGCGTACTTCGCCGTGCCCTCGGCCATCTGCTTCAGGGCGTCCTTGCGGTCGCGCTTGGACAGCTTGTCGATGTAGAGGGTGCCGTACAGGTGGTCGGTCTCGTGCTGCAGGCAGCGGGCGAAGAAGCCGGTGCCCTCGACGCGGATCGGCTTGCCGTCCTTGTCGACGCCGGTCACGGCCGCGTAGTCCGGGCGCGGCAGCTCGGCGTAGGCGGTGGGGACGGACAGGCAGCCCTCGTTGCCGTCGTCGAGGAGGCGCCGGCGGTCGGCCGGGTACTCCTCGAGCGTCGGGTTGATCACGTGGCCGATGTGGCGCACGCCCTCGTCGTCCGGGCAGTCGTAGACGAAGACCTTGAGGTCCACGCCGATCTGGTTGGCGGCGAGGCCGACGCCCTCGGCGGCGTACATGGACTGGAACATGTCGTCGATGAGCGCGGAGAGCTCGTCGTCGAAAGCGGTGACGTCCTTGACCTCGCGGTGCAGGACGGGGTTGCCGACGACGGTGATCGGACGGGCGGTGCCCCTGCCGAGGTCGGGCTCCTCGCCGACCACCTTCACGGGAGCCTCGGGCGCCGCCCCCTCCACGTCGTGCTCGTGCTCGTGCGAGTGGTCGTGCTGCTCGGCCTGGTCCGCCATGTCTTCCGCTTCCATAGGTCTACACGTACCTCACCAGGGTACTCAGCAGACTTCTTCGAGATCCCGGTAAGCCCGGGTTCCCGGGGAGCCGGTGACCCAGCGGTCCAGCAGCACCCGCACCAGGTGGGCGGGGGCGGCGATCCCGCACTCGCGCTCGACCAGCCAGGACATCCCGGCCGCGCCGCCCTGGCTGAGGTGGCTGAGGTGGCCGGGGTGGGCGGCGTCGCCGTCATCGTGCGGGTCGTGGTGGGCGGCGACCCCGTCGTCGGAGGCCATCCGGCTCTCCGAGCAGGCGCGGCAGAGCAGCCGTACCGAGGAGGTCCAGTCCTCGGCGGCGTAGCCGGCGTCGGCGACGAGCCGCTCCAGGGCGTCACGGTCCCCGGCCGTGGCGGCCTGCAGCAGCACCACGTAGGTCGGCACCGGGGAGGGCGCCCACAGCTCGATCTCGTCGAACACGGGGTAGGCGACGCCGTCGGTGACCCGCTCGCCGTGCGGGGCGCCGTCGTGCAGCACCACCTCGCCCCAGCGGCGGCCGGAGGAGGGCAGCGGGATGGAGAGGACCTCGATCCGGGCCGGGTCCAGGCGCCGGCCCCAGACCACCTCGGACTCGCCGTCCGGGGAGAGCCGCACCGGGGTGGTGCCGAGGTCCAGGCTGACCGGACCGTCGGGCTGCCCGCCGGGGCCGCCCGGCAGCTTGAGCCCGTACGCCTGCCAGGCGCGGCGTGCCAGCGGCCAGTCCTGCAGGGCGGTGGCGGTGATGCCGAGGTTCCACCAGTCGGGGGCGCCGTGTTCGCGGTCCAGCAGGGCTACGGCACGCAGGCCGGCCGAGCGGGCCTGCTCCCAGTCGCGGCGGAACTTGTGCAGGAGGGCGAGGTTGAACCAGGAGTCGGAGAGCCAGGGCTCCAGGTCGGCGGCCATCACCAGCAGCGCGCCGGCGTCCTCGTAGCGGCCGTCGCCGATCAGCGTGAAGGCCCGGTCGGTCGTCTGCCGCCAGGTGGCGGACGGCCGGTGCCGTGCCCGGTGGAAGATCCTCACGTTCGTCCCTGCCGTCGTCGTCCGCTCAAGTCCCGTGCCACCCGTGCCCGTACCGTCTTGGACGGCGTACGGGGCTCGGTGCCCCGGGTCGGTGTTCCACGCTACGACCGCATCCAACCACGCTCGCCCCCGCCCGCGCTCCCCACCGCCGAGGTTGGGGCCGCCCCTCCCCAGCCTGCCCGCCCGATCGCGCCCTCTCAACCCCTGGCGGGGCGGACCCCGTTCGGCGGACCGAAAACCCCGGGCCGACGGCCCCGCTCCCCCGCCCGCCCCGGCCACGGGCCCCGGCCCCGACGTCCGGCCCGCGGCCCCGAGCCGAAGCCCCGAACTGCAGCCCCGAACCCCGGCCCTGACCTGCAGCTCCGAACCTCAGCCGCGGGCCTGTCCGCCGACCCGGGCCAGGGCGTCCACCACCCGGGCGTCGTAGACCCGGCCGCGGCCCAGCCGGATCACCTCCAGCGCCTCCAGCCGCCCGACCGCCTCGCCGACGCCCCGGCCGCGGGCCGCGGTGAGCAGGTCGTCGTGGGCGTTGGCGACCCGGATGATCCGGGCCGCGAGCGGCACCGGGCCCTCGCCGCCGGCCGGCCCGGCGCAGGGGTCGGCCAGCCGGGCGACCTGCTCGGCGACCTGCCGGGGCACCCCGGTGCGGCTGATCACCTCGCTGCCCAGCCGGGCGATCCGCTGCTGCTCGGCGCAGGGCAGCACCGCGGTGGCACCGTCCGGCACCGGTTCGACCAGGGAGAGCTGGCCGACGTCGTGCATCAGCGCGGCGTACTCCAACAGGGCGAGCTCGCGGGTGCCCAGGCCCAGCTCGCGCCCGAGGGCGCACGCCGTGTCCGCGACCCGGCGCGCGTGCCCGTGCGGGGTGTAGCCGGCCACCTCGGTGGCCCGGGCGAGGCTGGCGATGGTCTGCCCGGTGGTGGCCCGCACCGCCGCGGCGCGCCGGAAGGACACCTGGGCGAGCAGCAGCGGGGTGCAGAACAGCGGCAGCGCCCAGAGTCCGACCTCACCGGCCGCGAGGCTGACCAGCATGCCGGTGGCGACGATCGCCGAGCCGATGCCGAACAGCGAGCGCAGCTCGTCCTCCAGGGCCGCCGGGAACCGCAGTCCGCCCCCCGAACGGCGCAGCAGGGCCGCCAGGGTCGCGTCGCACAGCGCGGCCAGCGCGGCGACGGCCGTCAGGAACGCCCCGTACGCCGGGCCCTCGGGCGAGAAGCGGTCGACCAGGCCGCCGTTGTACAGCGGCTGGAAGACGGCGGCCGCGAAGCCGACGGCGAGCAGCCGACGGGCGGCGCTGTCGCGACGGGCCGGGTCGGCCCAGGGCGGGCGGCGGTGCGGGCGGTCGGGGTGGTGCGACAGGGCGAGCCCGGGCAGCCAGGCCAGCAGCAGGCCGACGCCGGTCGCCGCGACCACCTGGAGCGTCCCGTGCGCGGTCGGCACTCCGCGCAGCGGCCCGAGCAGCGCGTAGGCCAGCGCGCCGGCCGCGCCGATGGGCGCCTGTTCGCGATCCCCCGGAAGGGTGATGCGGACGCATTCGCCGAGCGCGATCAGCACGATGAACGCCAGCGCGACCCTGGGCTCCGCGACCCCGCGCACCGCGACCGCGCCCAGCGCGAGCGCCAGCAGCGCGGCGGCGGCCACGTGCACGGCACGGGCGGTGGGCCCGCACGCCGTCCGGCCGGGGAGCGTCCGGCCGCGGGCCCTGCGGCCGAGGACCGCGCGCCCGGGCGCCGTCACGACTGCCCGGCCGCGGGGACGCCGCCCTGGGACGGCACCCGGGAGGGAGCCGCCCGAACGGGTTCGGGCACCCCGAGCGGGATGTCCGGGACGGCCCGCACGCAGTCCTCGGAGTGCACCACGGGCTGCCAGTCGTGCACGGCCAGCGCGTCGATCAGCGCCCGCACCATCACCGGGTCGAACTGGCTGCCCGAGCAGCGTTCCAGCTCGGCCACCGCCTCGGCGACCGGGCGGCCGCGCCGGTAGGAGCGGGTGGAGGTCATCGAGTCGAAGGCGTCGGCGACCGAGATGATCCGGGCGAACTCGGGGATCTGCTCGCCGGCCAGCCCGCTCGGGTAGCCGCGGCCGTCCATCCGCTCGTGGTGGTGCAGGATCCCGGCGTGCGCCTCGCCGAGGAAGTCGATCCCGCGCACCAGCTCGTACCCGTACACCGGGTGGATCTCCACGGCCCGGCGCTCCGCCTCGCTGAGGGGACCGTTTCTGCGCAGCAGCTCGGTGGCCACCCCGAGCTTGCCGACGTCGTGCAGGATCCCCGAGAAGCGCAGGGTGCGCAGCCGCTCGGCCTCCATGCCGAGCTGAGTGGCGATCAGCACCGAGGCCCGGCCGACCCGTTCGCTGTGCCCGCGGGTGTACGCGTCCTTGATCTCCACGGCCTGCACCAGCGACTGCACGGTGGCCTGGTGGGCGTCCTGCTCACGCTGGCCCTGGGCGAACACCCAGGCGGAGATGGACAGCGGCAGCAGCGCCAGCAGCGCCGCGAACGCGCCGTACGGGCCCTGCCACAGCACCGCGACCATCAGCCCGCCGGCCGCGTGCACCAGCACCGGCAGTCCGCACACCGAGCAGGCCCCGCGCAGCAGCACCCCGGCCCCGCGGCCCTCGCTGAGCATCACCATCACGCCCACCACCACGCCGTTGACCAGGCAGAACGCGGCGACGGCGGCGAAGCCGGGCAGCAGCGCGGCCGGGAAGCGGGAGCCCAGCAGCAGCTGCGGGCCGCACAGCAGGTGGAACACGACCGAGGAGGTGAAGGCGCACAGCGCGAGCTGGGAGCCGTTGAACAGCTGCCGCCCTCGGCAGCCGGGCCCGCTCGGGCCGCCGAGCAGCGCGGCCGGGGCGGCGACCAGGGCGGCGGCGGCCGGAGGGAGCATCAGGACCCCGGCGAACAGCACCGGGAAGAAGGCGTTCGCCCCCGGTCGGGCGGGCACCCGCCCGGGCAGTGCCGGGCGGCGCAGCAGTCGGCGCACCAGCACCAGGCAGGGCGTCGGCAGGCCCTGGGCCAGTGACTCCCAGCAGCCGTGCAGGAAGGCCAGCAGGCCGACCTTGGGCCAGTCCACCGGTTCGCCGAGCCAGCGCGGCACCCCCGGGGTGGCCCCGGCGGGCAGCAGCGGCACCAGGCAGCACAGTGCCGCCACCGGGACGGCCACCAGGTAGCGCGCCGCACCCGGCGGCAGGGTCGCGCCTCCACTGTCGGTAGCGATCTCGGCCTCCCCGCCGTCCGGGCCCGTGTTGCCTCAGCGCGCCGGGCGAACCGACGGTGAGCGTCCGTCAGGAGGATAGGCCGCCGTCCGGGCGCGGGGACGCATGGTCGCGCAATGGCGCAGTTGGCGCACCGCCAACTCACCCGTACGAGTGACGGCGCATGCGAGCAGAACGGGAGCGGCCCCGGGAGCGCACGCTCCCGGGGCCGCTGAACTCCCTGATGACCGAACTCGCTGACTACCGCGCTCGGCCGGTGACCGCCCGGACGGCGTGACGGCCGGTCACTCCGCCGGGGCGCCCGCCTCGACGGGCGCGCCGGGGCGCCCGGCCGGCTCCTCGCCGGCCCCGCCCTGCGCCGCCTTCGGCGTCGGCCTGGGCGCCGGCCGGGCGGACTCGACGTGCACCTCGACGGCGCTCTCCGCCGCGACCACCACCGGCTCGCCCGAGCGCTGCCCGGCCCGGATCGAGTCGATCCTGGCGAGCACCTTGCTGCGCAGGTCGGCCGGGGTGTCGTCGCACCCGCAGGAACGCTTGATCAGCGCCTTGATCGCCTGTTCCAGCCCGTACTGCTTCAGGCAGGGCGAGCACTCCTCGAAGTGCACGCGCAACTTGGCGCAGTCGCCCTCGGCCATCTCGTTGTCGAGGAATTCATAGAGGTGGTCGAGGACCTCGCCACACTCGGTGTCGTGCGGATCGCCGCAGCTCATGAGCCCGAGCCCTTCGCTTCCTGCCCTGCCCCGCTGCCGGCCGGGACCAGCCCGCGCTCACGGGCGTAATCCTCCAGCATGCCGCGCAGCTGACGGCGGCCGCGGTGCAGTCGGGACATCACCGTACCGATGGGAGTACCCATGATGTCCGCGATCTCCTTGTACGCAAAGCCTTCTACGTCCGCGAGATAGACGGCGATCCGGAATTCCTCCGGGATGGCCTGGAGCGCGTCCTTCACATCGCTGTCGGGGAGGTGGTCGAGCGCCTGGGTCTCCGCCGAGCGCAGACCGGTCGACATGTGCGACTCGGCCCTGGCCAGCTGCCAGTCCTCGATCTCCTCCGCCGCGGTGCGCTGGGGCTCCCGCTGCTTCTTGCGGTACGAGTTGATGAACGTGTTGGTGAGGATGCGGTACAGCCAGGCCTTGAGGTTCGTGCCCTCGCGGAACTGGTGGAAGGACGCGTACGCCTTGGCGAACGCCTCCTGGAGCAGGTCCTCCGCGTCGGCCGGGTTGCGCGTCATGCGCAGCGCCGCCGAGTACATCGGATCCAGGTAGCCCAGGGCGTCGCGCTCGAAGCGCTCCCGCCGGGCCTGCTCGCTCTCCTCCGCCGACACCCGGTAGGTGTCCTCACCGATCGCCTCGGCCAGCTCCTCACCGGTGAGCGCCTCGCCCGCAGGCCGGACCTCCTCCGGGCCACCGCCCGGCTCGGCCTCGTGCTCGGTCCCGACGACCGGACCCACCTCCTCGGCATGACGGCCACGGCCCACAGCGGGCCGCCCAGAAATGGAGGATATCGGGCTGACGGGCTTCTCGCCCGCGTCAATCCACTCCGACCAGGAGGGGACGAACGCCGTGGTGGCCTCGCGCTCCTCAGGCCGTTCGGGGCACGCGATCGAACCCATCTGCCCTGCCTCTCACCGGTGATCGTGCTGACGACGGTGTCAACCACACCGGCCCCGCCCGCATTCCCGCCTCACCCGCGGACCTCACTCCCAGGGGTGAGCGACCGGAAACTCCCTGCTCACAGCGGTCGCGGCGGCCACGGCCTCACCCGCGGGCCACCAGGGCCAGCACCCAGTCCCCCACCGCCGCGCAGATCAGGTCCAGCACCTCGTCCTGCCCCACCGGCGCCCGCTTGGGCACCTCGAAGCCGTGGCTGCCGTACGGCACCGCCACCAGCTCGTGCCCGGCCGGCAGCCCCGGGAACTCCTCCGGCCCGCCGAACGGATCCGCCACGCTCTGCACCACCAGCGTCGGCAGCCCCGACTCCAGCAGTTCCTCCGCCCGGCTCTTCTCCGGCTTGCCCGGCGGGTGCAGCGGGAACGCCAGCGCCACCACCCCCACCGCCCCGGTGGCCACCCCCGTCCGGCAAGCCACCCGCGCCCCGGCGCTGCGCCCGCCCACCACCAGCGGCAGCCCCTGCCCGGCCAGCCGCTCGGCGACCGGCCGCCAGCCGAGGTCCAGCGTCTTCGGCGCCGGGCCCAGCTTCTTGCCCGCCACCCGCCAGGGCTGCTCGACCAGCGCCACGGTGATCCCGCGCTCCGGCAGGTTCCCGGCCAGCGCCACCAGGTCCCGGGCCCCGATCCCGCCACCCGCGCCGTGGCCCAATGCCAGGACGGCCTTCGGCGCGGCCGCCCGGTGGTAGGTGATCCGGGCCTCCCCGGTCTCGGTGGGGACGGGTTCGGTGGGGACGGGTTCGGTGGTCATCTCCGCTTGCTCCCAACGCGCTTCAGCACAGGTCAGAACAGGTTGCAGGACAGGTTGCAGGACAGGTTCAGGACTGCCAGGAACAGCTCAGAACAGGGTGGTCTCGTACTCGACCTCGGTCCACGGCTCCTTGAGCTCCGGGCCGTTGTTGCGGATGCTGCCGACCGCCGGGGACACCGGGGTGGCCAGCAGCGCGCCGGGCGGCGGGGGTATCAGCAGCCGGCGCAGCCCGTCCGGGTCGGTCAGCCGCGGATCCAGCCACTCGTCCCAGTCCTGCGGGTCGAGGAACAGCGGCATCCGCTCGTGGATCGGCGCGAGCGTCTCCTCGGCGTCCGTGGTGACGATCGTGAACGTCACCAGCCAGGCCTCCGGGTGCCCGGGCGGTACGGCCCGGTCGCGCCAGAACTCGTACAGCCCGGCCAGCGCCAGCGGGGTGCCGTCCGCCCGGGAGACGAAGTACGGCTTCTTGCGCGCCTTGCCCCGCTCGCCCGGCACCGTCTGCCACTCGTAGTAGCCGTCCACCGGCAGGATGCACCGGCGCGCGGCGAAGGCCTGCCGGTAGGAGGGCTTCTCGTGCACCGTGTCCGACCGGGCGTTGATCATCTTCACCGCCGTCTCCGCGGTGCTCGACCACTGCGGCACCAGCCCCCAGCGCAGCACCCGCAGCTGCCGCACCGCCCGCGGCCGCTCCCGGCCCATCCGCTCCAGGACCACGAACGCGCTGTCGGTCGGCGCGACGTTCCAGTTCGGGTCCAGGGTCTCCTCGGGGTCCCACTGCTCGACGTCGAACAGCTCGACGATGGCCTCGGGCTTGCTGCTGGCTGCGAACCGACCGCACATGCGGGCCAGCTTGCCATGCCGCCGGTTCTCACCACCTCTTCATCCCCGGACCAGAACCGCCCGCTCCCGCCCGCCCGTCCCCGCATGGGAGGCTGCCCCGAACGGCCCAACGCAGCGAACGGAGGCGGGGAAGATCACATGAGCACCGACGACCAGACCCTGAGCGCCCTGTGGGACCACGTCACCGGCAGCCAGCCCGCCCCGCCCGGCTGGCTGGTCCTGGCCACCGGCGCCGCCGCCCTGCTCGCCGTCCTCGCCCGCCCGCTCTGGCACGTCACCCGCAACGCCGTCACCATCGCCCACGAGGGCGGCCACGGCCTGATCGCGCTCGCCACCCGACGCAAGCTCGCCGGCATCCGGCTGCACTCCGACACCTCCGGCCTCACCCTCTCCTACGGCCGCCCCACCGGCCCGGGGATGATCCTCACCGCCGCCGCCGGCTACACCGCCCCCGCCCTGCTCGGGCTCGGCTGCGCCGCCCTGCTCGCCGCCGACCGGATCACCCTGCTGCTCTGGCTGGCGATCGCCCTGCTGCTCGCCCTGCTCCTGCGCATCCGCAACGCCTTCGGCCTCTTCACCGTCCTGGTCGCCGGCGGCGCCTTCTTCCTGGTCTCCTGGTTCGGCAGCGCCGAGGTCCAGGCCGGCTTCGCCTACCTCGGCTGCTGGTTCCTGCTCTTCGGCGCCGTCCGTCCCGTCCTGGAGCTCCAGCACCAGCGCCGCATCGGCTGGGCCCGCGACTCCGACGCCGACCAGCTCGCCCGGCTCACCCACGTCCCGGCCCTCGCCTGGGTCACCGTCTTCCTGCTCACCGCCCTCGCCTGCCTCGCCCTCGGCGCGAGCTGGCTGCTCCAGCCGCTGCATTAGAGGGCGCTCGGGCGGCCCCTAGACTTGCCACATGACCGAGACCCTGTGGCCCGCCCCCGTCGCCACCAGCCCCGTCGACGCCACCGTCACCATCCCCGGCTCCAAGTCGGTCACCAACCGGGCCCTGGTGCTGGCGGCTCTCGCCGAGAAGCCCGGCTGGGTGCGCCGTCCGCTGCGCAGCCGCGACTCCCAGCTGATGGCCGACGGCCTGCGCGCCCTCGGGGTCACCATCGAGGAGACGGTCAACAACGAGGCGGGCGGCACCGGCGGCGGCGAGGCCTGGCGGGTCATCCCCGCGCCCGCGCTGCTCGGCCCCGCCTCGGTCGACGTCGGCAACGCCGGCACGGTCATGCGCTTCCTGCCCCCGCTCGCCGTCCTCGCCGACGGCCCGGTGCACTTCGACGGCGACCCGCGCTGCTACGAGCGCCCCCAGCACGGCGTGATCAACGCCCTGCGCGCGCTCGGTGCCCGGATCGACGACGGCGGCCGGGGCGCGTTCCCGCTCACCGTCCACGGCACCGGTTCCCTGGACGGCGGCCCGGTCGAGCTGGACGCCTCCTCCTCGTCCCAGTTCGTCTCCGCCCTGCTGCTCTCGGGCGCCCGCTACAACCACGGCATCGAGGTCCGGCACGTCGGCGGCCCGGTGCCGTCGCTGCCGCACATCCGGATGACCGTGGAGATGCTGCGCCTGGCCGGGGCCCAGGTCGACGCCCCGGAGGACGGCGGCGAGAAGGACGTCTGGCGGGTCACCCCCGGCGCCCTGATCGGCCGCGACCTGGTGGTGGAGCCGGACCTGTCCAACGCCGCGCCGTTCTTCGCCGCCGCCCTGGTCACCGGCGGCCGCGTCACCGTGCGGGACTGGCCCAAGCACACCTCCCAGCCCGGCGACCAGCTGCGCGAGATCTACACCCGGATGGGTGGCGCCTGCGAGTTCACCGACGAGGGCCTGCAGTTCACCGGCACCGGCCGGATCCACGGCATCGAGGCCGACCTGCACGACGTCGGCGAGCTCACCCCGGTGATCGCCGCGGTCGCCGCGCTCGCCGACTCCGAGTCTCACCTGTACGGCATCGCCCACCTGCGGCTGCACGAGACCGACCGGCTCGCCGCGCTCGCCAAGGAGATCAACGACCTCGGCGGCGACGTCACCGAGACCGAGGACGGCCTGCGGATCCGCCCGCGCCCGCTGCACGGCGGCATCTTCCACACCTACGAGGACCACCGGCTGGCCACCGCCGCCGCCGTGCTCGGCCTGGCCGTGCCCGGTGTCGAGGTCGAGAACGTCGCCACCACCGCCAAGACGCTGCCCGACTTCCCCGGGATGTGGGCCGAGTTGCTCGGCGAAGCGGCGGCGGGCGCCTGAGCGGAGACTTGAGCCATGCGCCGCTACGGCAAGGACGCCGACGAAGACGACATCCGCAACCGCCCCGCCCGCCGGGGCTCCCGGCCGCGGACCCGCATCCGGCCCAAGCACGACGACGCCGCCGAGGCGATGGTGCTGACGGTCGACCGCGGCCGGGTCACCTGTCTGGTCGACCCGGGCACCAAGCAGGAGCGCGAGGTCGTCGCCATGAAGGCCCGCGAGCTGGGCCGTAAGGGCGTCGTCGTCGGCGACGTCGTCAACATCGTCGGCGACCTCTCCGGGGACGCCGACACGCTCGCCCGGATCGTCCGGGTCGAGGAGCGCAGCTCGGTGCTGCGGCGCACCGCGGACGACGACGACCCGTACGAGCGGATCGTCGTCGCCAACGCCCAGCAGCTGGCGATCGTCACCGCGCTGGCCGACCCGGAGCCGCGCCCCCGGCTGATCGACCGCTGCCTGGTGGCCGCCTACGACGCGGGCATGGAGCCGCTGCTGGTGCTCACCAAGTCCGACCTGGCCCCGGCCGCGACACTGCTGGACTCCTACGCCTCGCTCGGCATCCAGTACGTGGTCACCCGCCGCGACGAGCTGGAGACCACCGGCGCCGAGGCGGTCCGCGCGTACCTGCGCGGGCGTTCCACGGTGTTCATCGGCCACTCCGGCGTCGGCAAGACCACCCTGGTCAACGCCCTCGTCCCGGACCGCCAGCGGCAGACCGGCCACGTCAACGCGGTCACCGGCCGCGGCCGGCACACCACCGTCTCCGCTCTCGCGCTGCGGCTGCCGCCGCCGCTCGGTGCCAAGCCGGGTTCCAAGAAGGCGCTGAACCCGGGCTGGGTGATCGACACCCCGGGCTTCCGCTCCTTCGGCCTCTCGCACATCGACCCGTCCCGGGTCATCCTCGCCTTCCCCGACCTGGAGCCCGGCACGGCCGAGTGCCCGCGCGCGTGCAGCCACGACGAGCCGGACTGCGCGCTGGACGCCTGGGTCGCCGACGGCCACGCCGAGGCCGCCCGGCTCTACTCGCTGCGCCGTCTGCTGGCCAGCAAGGAGACCCGCGAGGACGACTGAGCCTTCGCTCACTCCCGGGATCCGTGGCCCCTTCGAGGTGTCGGACCGCGCCCGCCTGGCGATCATAGGAAAGTCGGGCCGGGCACGGTCCGACCCGTCGATCGACTGGGAGGGCACGCGATGGCATGGGCCCTGGTGGTCCTGGCCGGCCTGCTCGAGACCGGCTTCGCGATCAACCTCAAGCTCAGCGAGGGCTTCACCAAGCTCTGGCCCACCGTCAGCTTCTGCGTGTTCGCCCTCGGCAGCTTCGGCCTGCTCACCCTCTCCCTGAAGAGCCTGCCGATCGGCCCCGCCTACGCGGTGTGGACGGGCATCGGCGCGGCCGGCACCGCCATCTACGGCATGGTCTTCCTGAACGAGGCCACCTCGGTGCTCAAACTGGTCTCGATCTCCCTGGTGATCACCGGTGTCATCGGCCTCCAGCTCAGCGGCACCGCGCACTGATACTCGCCCTGATACTCGCCCGCTCGCCTCCGGGGCGCTCTGACCCGGTGCCGACGGTCGGCGCTCCGGCGCTCGTGCCTGGCTTGTCGCTCCTCCCTTTCGGCACCGGCGCGCCCCTTCGGCTCGGGGCGGTTGCTCGCCCACTCGCCGACACGGCGCGCCCCCGGACGGCCCCGTCCCGCTCCGCGAGCCCCGCTGTGCCGATCGGGGCGGGCTCGCTAGGGTTTCGGACATGGCCGACTACCACGACGATCTCCGACTCGCCCACGTCCTCGCCGACTCGGCCGACTCGGTCACCCTGGAGCGCTTCCGCGCCCTCGACCTGAAGGTCGAGACCAAGCCCGACCTCACCCCGGTGAGCGACGCCGACAAGGCCGCCGAGGAACTCGTGCGTAGCGTGCTGCAGCGCGCCCGCCCGCGTGACGCGATCCTGGGCGAGGAGTTCGGCCTGCAGGGTTCCGGCCCGCGCCGCTGGGTGATCGACCCGATCGACGGCACCAAGAACTACATCCGCGGCGTCCCGGTCTGGGCCACCCTGATCGCCCTGCTGGAGGACGGCCCGGACGGCGTCGAGCGCCCGGTGGTCGGCATCGTCTCCGCCCCCGCGCTGCAGCGCCGCTGGTGGGCGGCCAAGGACCTCGGCGCCTTCGCCGGCCGCAGCCTGACCAAGGCCTCCCGGATCCACGTCTCCGGCGTCTCCCGGATCGAGGACGCGTCCTTCTCCTACTCCTCGCTCACCGGCTGGGAGGAGCGCGGCCGCCTCGACCCGTTCCTGGACCTCACCCGCGCCTGCTGGCGCACCCGCGCCTACGGCGACTTCTGGTCCTACATGATGGTCGCCGAGGGCGCCGTGGACATCGCCGCCGAGCCCGAGCTGTCGCTGTGGGACATGGCGGCCAACTGCGTCATCGTGGAGGAGGCCGGCGGCCGCTTCACCGGCCTGGACGGCATCCCCGGCCCCGGCGGCGCCGACGCCGTCGCCTCCAACGGCGTGCTGCACGAGGAAGCGCTGCGCCGCCTGAGCGTCTGAACGCTTGAACGCCTGAACCGCCCTGACATGGTTGCAGGCCCTGTGACCAGTGGGAGCTGGTCACAGGGCCTGCCGCTTTCTCGGCCCGGCTGCTGCTACTGCTTGCGCAGCTCCCGGACCGCCGTCTCCAGCCGCTGCCCGTAGTCGGCGTCGGCCTGGCGGAAGTTGTCGATCGCCCGCTCCACGATGTCCTCGCGGTCGGCCGAGACCTTGGCGATGAAGCCGGCCAGGTTGGCGATCAGCCGCTGCTTCTCGTCCTCCGAGTACAGCCGGTACAGGTTGCCCGCCTGCACGAAGTCGTCGTCCTCGGCGTGCGCGGGCGCCACGTGGGTGCCGGTGAGGCCGTCGACGGCGGTGGCGGCCCACAGCGGGCGGCCGGTCTGGACCGGGCCGCCGAAGCTGTTCGGCTCGTAGTTCTTCTGCCGCCCGTGGCGTCCGTCGTACAGGTGGCCGTCGCGGCTGTTGGTGCGGGCCTCGGTGGCGTGCGGACGGTTCACCGGCAGGTGGTCGGCGTTGATGCCGACCCGGTAGCGGTGGGCGTCGGCGTACGCGAACAGGCGGCCCTGGAGCATCTTGTCCGGGGACGGGCCGATGCCGGGCACGAAGTGCGCCGGGGAGAAGACCGACTGCTCGACCTCGGCGAAGACGTTGTCGGGGTTGCGGTTGAGCTCCAGCCGGCCGATCTCGATCGGCGGGTAGTCGGCGTGCGGCCAGACCTTGGTCAGGTCGAAGGGGTTGAAGCGGTAGGCCGCCGCGTCGGCCGCCGGCATGATCTGGACCTGCACCGTCCAGCTGGGGAAGTCGCCGCGCTCGATGGACTCGCGCAGGTCGCGCTGGTGGCTGTCCGGGTCCTCGCCGGCGAGCGCGTTGGCCTCGGCCTGGGTGAGGTTGCGGATGCCCTGGTCGGTCTTGAAGTGGTACTTGACCCAGAAGTGCTCGCCGGCCTCGTTCTGCCACTGGAAGGTGTGCGAGCCGTAGCCGTTCAGGTGCCGGTAGGAGGCCGGGATGCCGCGGTCGCCGAACAGCCAGGTGACCTGGTGGGTGGCCTCGGGCGACAGGCCCCAGAAGTCCCAGACGTTGTCGGCCTCCTGCGAGCCGCTGTACGGGTCGCGCTTCTGGGTGTGGATGAAGTCGGGGAACTTGATGGCGTCCTTGATGAAGAACACCGGGGTGTTGTTGCCGACGAGGTCGTAGTTGCCCTCCTCGGTGTAGAACTTCAGCGCGAAGCCGCGCGGGTCGCGCACCGCGTCGGCCGCGCCGAGGTTGCCGGCCACGGTGGAGAAGCGCAGGAAGACCTCGGTCTGCTTGCCGATCCCGGAGAGGAAGGCCGCCCGGGTCCAGGGCGTCACGTCGGCGGTGACCGTGAAGGTGCCGTAGGCCCCGGCGCCGCGGGCGTGCACGACGCGCTCCGGGATCCGCTCACGGTTGAAGTGCGCGAGCTTCTCGAACAGCAGCTGGTCCTGGATCAGGGCCGGGCCGCCGATGCCCGCGGTCTCGGTGTTCTGGTTGTCGGCGACGGGGGCACCCGCCTCCGTGGTGAGGGTCGGGCGCAGCTCGTCCTGCGTGGTCATAACGGGTGCCTCCACGGGGTCGGTCGTGATGACACGATCCTAACTTGGACTTTGTCCAAGTCAATACTGGAATCAATCCCGGACTGTGACTTACTCTGGTGGCCATGAACGACCTGCTGGAGAGACTGCGCGAACGCGGCTGGCGGCTGACCTCGCAGCGCCGGGTCGTGGCCGAGGTCCTCGACGGCGAGCACGTCCACCTCACCGCCGACGAGGTGCACGCCCGCGCGACGGACCGACTGCCCGAGATCAGCCGCGCCACCGTCTACAACACGCTCGGTGAACTGGTCGCCCTCGGCGAGGTCCTGGAAGTCGCCACCGACGGCCGCGCCCGGCGCTACGACCCCAACGCGCACCGCGCCCACCAGCACCTGGTCTGTTCCGGCTGCGGCGCGATCCGCGACGTCCACCCGCACGGCGACCCGCTCGCCGCACTGCCCGCCGCCGAGCGCTTCGGCTTCACCGTCACCGCCGCCGAGGTCACCTACCGCGGCCTGTGCCCCGACTGCCGCCCGTAGCGCGACAGTTGAGCGCACCCTTACGCGCCCAGCCCGAACGTCCGGCCCCCGAACGGGCAGCTCCCGAACGCCCAGCCCCCCGAACGGGCGGCCCGCTACGCGCTCAGCTCGGCGTGCAGCGCGCCCAGCAGGCGCCCGGCCCGCTCCGCCACCTCGGCCGGGCCGTAGTCGATCGCCCGCCGGCACCAGTTCTCCGCCTGCACCGGCTCGCCCCGGCGCAGCGCCAGCAGCGCGAGGCGCAGCGCCGCCCGCCCGTGCCCGGCGTCGGCGGCCCGGGTGTACCAGAGCATCGCCTCGGCCTCGCTGTCCTGCCGGGCCAGCAGCAGCCCCAGGTTGAACGCGGCGCTGCGGCTGCCGGCCTCGGCGGCCCGCCGGTACCAGCTCTCGGCGATCTCCAGCGCACCGCGCTCGGCCGCCCGCACGCCCATCCGCACCTGCGCCCGCCGGTGCCCGGCGTCGGCCGCCAGCGCGTACCAGTGCTCGGCCTCGGCGTCCGCGTCACCGCGCCGGTCCAGCAGCGAGGCCAGCCGGAACGCGCCCTCGGCCGAGCCGCCCGCCGCCGCCTGCCGGTAGCGGTCCAGCGCCCCGGTCAGGTTGCCGCGCTGCTCCTGGACGACGGCGAGCTGCAGCGCCGCCTCGCCGTGCCCCTCGGCGGCGGCCCGCGCGTACCACTCCTGGGCCTGCCGCTGCTCGCCGCGCCCGGCGTGCAGCACACCGAGGTTGAAGGCGCCGTCGACGCTGCCGGCCTCGGCGGCCTTGGAGAACCACGGCTGGGCCCCGGACTCGTCGCCGCGCTGCAGCAGCAGCACGGCCAGCGCGTTGCAGGCCTCCCGGTGCCCGGCGTACGCGGCCCGGCGGTACCACTGCTCGGCCTGCTGCTCGCGACCGGTGCCGGCGCAGAGCAGGCCGAGGTTGAAGGCGCCGTTCTGGTCGCCCGCGTCCAGCGAGACGCGGTACCAGCGCTCGGCCTCCTTGGCCTCGCCGCGGCTCGCGTACAGCGCGCCCAGCGCGTTGGCCGCGTTGCCGTCCCCGGCCTCGGCGGCCTCCTGCCACCACTCGGCGGCGGCCTCGATGTCCCCGGAGTCGCGCAGCAGGAAGCCCAGCGCGCAGGCCGCGCGCGGCTCCCCGTTCTGCGCGGCCTGCCGGTACCAGCGGGCCGCCTCCTCCGCCGGGGACCGGTCGGCACGGGCGCGCTCCTCCAGCAGCACGCCCAGGCGCAGCGCGGCGCGGGCGTGGCTGCGGGCGGCGGCGGTGCGGTACCAGGCCTCGGCGGTCTCCTTGTCCCCGGCGGCCTCGCGCATCCGGCCCAGCCGGTAGGCGCCCTCCCGGTGCCCGGCGTCGGCGGAGACCTTGAACCAGCGCTCGGCCCGGACGTCCCGCCGGTGCTCCATCAGGTCGCCCAGGGCGTAGGCACCGAGCGGGTGGCCGTGGTCGGCGGCGAAGTGCAGCCAGTACTCGGCGGCCTCCTCCTCGCCCTGGTCGCGCAGTTGCAGGCCGAGCGCGTGCGCGGCCGGGGCGCTGCCCGCGACGGCGGCCTGGCGCCACCACTGGCCGGCCTCGGCCCGGTGGCCCTGCTGGTGCAGCAGCACGCCGAGGTTGTTGGCGGCGGCGCGCACCCCGGCCGCCGCGGCGGCGCGCAGGTACGGTTCGGCGTCCTCCAGGTCGCCGCGGCGCAGCAGCAGGGTGCCCAGCCGGCCGGCGGCCTCCGGGTCCCCGCCGTCGGCGGCCTGCCGGTGCCGGGCCTCCAGCGCGGCGGACTCGCGGGCGGCGAGCGCGGTTTCGAAGCTGGTGGGGTCCAGGCCCGCCGGGTCGAGGGCGGCGCCGGCGGCCGGCTCCTCGTCGGTCCGCTCCCCGTACGCGCCGACGGCGGCGGCGAAGTGACGGGTGGGCACGTGGACCAGGCTGTCGGGGCCGTAGCCGGGGGTGGGGCGTTCGGACAGTCCGCTGGTGCGCTGGGCCGGCAGGGCTCCGGGACGGCTGTCGGGGGCCTCTGCGCTCTCCGCCCAGGCGTCGGTGTCCGCCTCGGCTGCCGCCGCTGACTTGGCGCCTGACTTGCCGATCAGCCTCATGCCGACTCCCGCTCCCCCAGAGTGTCGCGGCATCGTGCCCCGGCGTGCGGCCGGGGGGACTCCCAGGGGAGGCGCCGGACCCGACGGCCGATCAGCAGCCGTGCACCGTCCCCCACGTGTCCCATCGTCGCATCACCCGCTACCCGCGTACACCTGCCCCGCCCGAATTCCGGTGGGGCCGACCCGAAGCCGACGGAATTGCTTCGACGCTTTGTCGATTTCCCGACACTTCGACCTCACAAACCCCACTGCCGTCTTCCTTGGCGACGGTCGATAGTACCGGAGCGGTTCCCACCGCTTCTGCGCGAAAACACCCCGGGAAACACCAGAGGCCCGGAGGAAGGATCCTCCGGGCCTCTGGCCTTTGTAGCGGGGACAGGATTTGAACCTGCGACCTCTGGGTTATGAGCCCAGCGAGCTACCGAGCTGCTCCACCCCGCGTCGGTAGTTGAACCATAGCACGGGCGCGGGGTGGAACGGAAAACGGTTACCGCAGCTCAGCGGGCCACCGCTGAGGGCTACTGCCGCGGCCTTACGGCTGGGGACTCGGTGATCCCCCGCCGGTGGCTCCCGGGGCGGGGGTACCGGTCGGGGTGGGCGCCGGGCCGCCGCGGGCCGCCTCGGCCGCCTTCAGGGCGTCGCCGAGCGCCTTCTGGGCGTTGCCGTAGGCCACCCAGTCGCCGTTCTTGAACGCGGTCTGACTGTCGTTGTACGCCTTCGCCGCGTCGGACAGCGCCTTCTGCAGCTCCGGCGAGATCGTCCCGCCCGGGGCCGGCGTGGCCGGCGCGGTGGGCGTGGGCGTCGCCGGGGACGTCGGGGACGTCGGGGAGGTCGGCGTCGTCGGCGAGGTCGGGGTCGTCCCGCCGCCCGGGCTGGACGGCGCGACCGGCGTGGCCGGCGGGGCCTGCCCGGCGAACAGCTTCGTCAGCGCGGCCTCCAGGGTGTTCTCGAACGCCACGTTGTCGTCCCCGTACACCGCCAGGACCTTCTGCAGCGTCGGGTACTTGGCGCCGCGTCCGCGCACGTACACCGGCTCGACGTTGAGCAGGCCGCCGCCGACCGGCAGGGTCAGCAGGTTGCCGTACTCGAGCTCGGTGTCACCGCCGGTCTTCAGGGCGTAGATCTGCGAGGCCACCTCCTGACGGGAGTTGAACTTCGACTGCACCAGTCCCGGGCCGGGGGCGCCGGACTCGCCGGTCATCTTCAGGACGCGGATCTTCCCGTAGTCGTCGCCCGGGTCCGCGTTGACGGCCATGAACGCCGCCAGGTTGGGACGGCCGTTGGGCACGAAGGTACTGGTCAGCGAGAAGCTCGCGTTGGCGGCGTCCGGCGTGCGCACCGTCACGTAGTACGGCGGCTGGACCTGCTTGGTGTCGCTGGTCGGGTCCACCGGGACCTGCCAGATGTCGCTGCCGTTGAAGAAGGAGTTGGAGTCGGTCACGTGGTACTGGCCGAGCAGGTCGCGCTGCACCTTGAACATGTCCTGCGGATAGCGCAGGTGCGGCAGCAGCGACTGCGGGATGTCCGCCTTGGGCTCGACGGTGCCGGGGAAGGCCTTCATCCAGGTCTTCAGGACCGGGTCCTTCTCGTCCCACTGGTAGAGCTTCACCTCGCCGGTGTAGGCGTCCACCGTGGCCTTGACCGAGTTGCGGATGTAGTTGACCTGGTTGGCGACGGTCAGCAGCTCACCGCGCTGGTTGGTCAGCGAGTCCTTGGTCGCGGCGCCCAGCGTCGTCTTCGAGGAGAACGGGAAGCCGTCCGAGGTGGTGTAGCCGTCCACCACCCACACCACGTGGCCGTTCTGCACCACCGGGTACGGGTCGGCGTCGATCGACAGCCACGGCGCGACCTTCTCCACCCGCTCCTTCGGCGTGCGGTTGTAGATCACCTTGGCGCCGTCGGTGATCGCCCCCGCGTACAGGATCTGCGGCTCGGCGAAGCGCACCGCGTACGCGGCCCGGGTGACCGGGTTGTCCAGCGAGACACCGCTGTCGCCGCCGTACGTGTACTCCACGTTCTGGCCGGTCTTGGTGTCGGTGTAGTCGATCTCCTTGTTCGCGCCGCCGACGATCGAGTACGTCGTCGTCTTCTCGCCGTAGTAGATCCGCTGCTGGTAGTCGCCGAGCGCGCCGGTGGCCGGCAGACCGGACTCGGTGAACACCGGCCCGCCCTTGTCGTCGACCTGGTTGCCCTTGGCGACCGCCGCGCCGTAGCCGTGGGTGTACTTGAAGTGGTCGTTGATCCAGTTGCGCTGCACGCCGTTGAGGTCCAGCTCGCGCAGGCCGATCACGGTGTCCTGCTTGTCCGCGCCGCTGCCGTACCGGTCCACGTCCAGCGTGCTCGGGAAGGCGTAGTAGTTGCGCTGCTGCTCCAGCGACTGGAACGTCTGCGACACGATGTTCGGGTCCAGCAGCCGCACGTCCGCGATGGTCTGCGCGTCCGGCTTGAGCGCGTCACCGTTGGTCGACCCCTGCGGGCTGTACGGCGTGGTCTGCGCGGCCGCGATCCCGTACGCCTGCCGCGTCGCGTCGATGTTCTTCTGGATGTACGGCGTCTCCTTGGCCTGCTCGTTCGGCTTGACCTGGAACTGCTGCACGATCGCCGGGTACAGGCCGCCGATCAGCACCGCCGACAGCACCATCAGCCCCAGCCCGATCAGGGCCGGCGCCCAGGTGCGGCGGATCGGGGTCAGGAAGAACAGCACCGCGCAGATGATCGCGACGAAGAACAGGATGGTCTTGGCCGGCAGGAACGCGTTGGCGTCCACGTAGCGCAGGCCCGTCCAGCCCGAGACGCCCTTGTACGCGCCGGTCTTGACCGCCAGCGCGTACCGGTCCAGCCAGTAGGCGACGGCCTTCAGCAGCACGAACACGCCCAGCAGCACCGCCAGGTGCCCCTGCGCGCCCGCGCTCGCCCGCCGGCCCGGGCCCTGCAGCCGCAGCCCGCCGTACAGGTAGTGCACCAGCGCCGAGGTCAGCAGCGAGACGATCACCGCGCTGAACGCGAAGCCCAGCACGAACTCGTAGAAGGGCAGGTCGAAGGCGTAGAAGGAGACGTCCATGCCGAACTGGGCGTCCTTCTCCCCGAAGGACGTCGCGTTGGTCCACATCAGCCAGGTCCGCCACTGGCCGGACGCCGCGGCACCCGCCACCAGGCCGATCACCAGCGAGATGCCGATCAGCGCCCAGCGCTTGAACGGCGCCAGGCCCGTCCGGTAGCGGTCCAGGCTCTGCTGCTCCACCGACATCGCCGACAGCGGCGGCCGAAGCCGGTGCGCCAGCCAGATGTTGAAGCCGACGATCGCCGCCATCAGCAGGCCGAACACCGCGAACAGCCCGATCTTCGTCCACAGCTGGGTGGTGAAGACCGAGGAGTAGTGGACCGACCTGAACCACAGCCAGTCCGTCCAGAACCCCGCGAACATGACGAACAGCAGGAACAGCACCGCGAGTACGCCCAGGGTCAGCAGGGCGACCCGCGCCCGCCGGGAGGGCGGGCCCACCCTTCGCCGGAAACCCGGCCCTGAGCGTTCCGGCATCTGGAATACCACGGTGGCACCTCAGCTGTGTCGTCTGGATATCGATCGGTCGTCAGAGCAACTTAACCAGGCTTTGGCCGAGTTCCCACCGTTAGCAGACGGTTACGACGGCGCCCCGCCCCCGGCCGTCTCCGCCCACCGTGTCCCGGGGCCGGTCCGCACCACCCGGCCCCCGCCGGACCGCCCGGGCGAGCGCGTCCCGCCCGGCGTGTGAGGATTGAGGCATGTCCGACGCGTCTGATCTCAACAACTCCCCCGACGACGTCTCCAAGCTCCCGGCCGCCTCCCCGCTCAC
Source organism: Kitasatospora sp. NPDC034023 (assembly GCF_055575795.1). NCBI lineage: Bacteria > Bacillati > Actinomycetota > Actinomycetes > Kitasatosporales > Streptomycetaceae > Kitasatospora > Kitasatospora sp. NPDC034023. The sequence continues at coordinate 68,135 of NZ_JBVIRY010000036.1, read as the reverse complement.
CCGGGCCGCGCTGGAGATCGACGAGTACGCCTCCACCCTCGGCTGGGACCTCCCGGCCCGGCTGTTCGCCCTGGTGGACAGCGCCGCCCTGCGCAAGGCCGACCCCCGGATCGCCAAGCAGCTCGGCCTCGCCGACAGCGACGAGCCCGGCCTGACCCCGGTCGAGCAGGACGAGCTGCCGGCCGGCATGGAGCTCGACAAGTTCCTCGGCACCATCGCCTGGCCCGACGCCGTGGCCGGCTGCGCCCTGGTCGTCGAGCGCCTGATGCTGCCCCCGGGCGCCGAGCAGTCCCGCCCGCGGGGTGCCAGCGACGCCCAGCTCGCCGACTGGGTGGCCAACCACCCCAAGCGCGAGGAGGTGCGGATCACCGCCGCCGTCCTGCGCGACGGCAAGAAGGAGATCGCCCTGCGGCTGCGTTCCAAGGACGTCGCCCGCGAGGTGCTGACCGGCCCGGACCTGGTGCCCGGCCTGACCGACGCGCTGCTGGCGACCTTCTCGTAGGACGGTCGCCGGGGGCCTTCCCCCGAGCGCTACTTGGCGCAGGACGGCAGCGCGGAGGTCTGCCCGGAGCGGACCTGCTCCAGCGACTTCAGCGCGCCGTCCAGCGTGTCCGTCTTGATCAGGGTCAGCCCGGACGGGACGTTCTTGGTCGCCTCGGCGCAGTTCGAGGACGGGGTGAAGAAGTACTGGGCCCCCGCGTCCCGGGCGGCGATCAGCTTCATCGATATCCCGCCGATCGGGCCGACCTTGCCGTCGTCGTCGATGGTGCCGGTGCCCGCGACGAACCGGCCGCCGGTGAGGTCGCCGCCCGGGGTCAGCTTGTCGATGATGCCGAGCGAGAACATCAGGCCGGCGCTCGGGCCACCGACGTCCTGCAGGCCGATGTCGATCTGGAACGGGTAGGTGTGCCGGATCCCGGTGCCGATGCCGACCACCGCGAGCTCGGCCCGCTCGGCCGGCGCCTTCGGGTCGAGGTCCCTGGCCCGGACGGTCGGGACGGTCACGTCCGTCCGGTTCCCCGGGGCGGCGCCGTTGCCGGCGGCGTCCTTGACCCGCGGCACGACGGTGAAGACCACCGACTCGCCCGGCTTGTGCTTGGTGACGACGGCGACCACCTGCTCGACCGAGCCGACCGGCGTCCCGTCGACGGCGACGATCTGGTCGCCCGCGTGCAGCTTGCCCTCGGCCGGCGCTCCGGCGGTGACCGACTTGACGATCAGCTCGCTGCCGACCGGGATGCCCAGCTGCTTGAGCGCCGCGGTGCGGGCACTGTCCTCGGAGGAGGCGAACTCCTCGGCGTTCTGCTGCTTCGCGTCCGCGTCCGTCTGACCCTTCGGGTAGACGTTGTCGTGCGGCACCACCAGCACGTCGTCGCGCAGCCAGCCGACCACCGCGTTGACCAGGCTGGGCTCGTACTTGGCCCCGGTGACCTGGACGGTCGTCATGTTGAGGTGCCCGGTGGTCGGGTAGGAGTCGTGGCCGGCGACGCTGATCACCGGCTTGCCGCCCTGGTTGCCGAGCGTGTTGTACGTCGGCCCCGGGCTCATCTCCGTGTACGGCACCTTCATCAGCACCGAGACGCAGAGCAGTGCTATGAGCAGCAGGGTGGCAGCGAGCATCGTCGCGGAGCGGCGTGGCATGCCTCGACAGTACGGGACGCGGGTGACGCGACGCCCGGCGGGCTACCGGCCGGAACGCTCACCGGGGGCGGCGGCCCCCGCTGTGGTGCGCTCCATGGCGGCCATGAACCGCCGGTGCTCGGCGAGCGAGGCAGGGTCCCCCGTGGCTCTCGGGGCCCGCTGGGCCCAGCCCGCCCAGAGGGCCGCGGCCAGGACGGCGACTACCGGAATGATCAACCAGGCGAGCGCACCCATGTCAGTACTCCCAGCTCGTCGTGTCTATGAGCAGATTAACCACTCCGGCGGACAACGCGGCCGGCGCCGTCCGGGTTACGGGACGGCCGATCGGCTCACTTCCAGGGAGTTATTCGGGGCGCCGCCGCGAACCCGTTCGAGTGAGGCCCCGGCGCGCCTGACCCGACAGACGCGCGGGACATGCGGGCGGTTCCGCGGCGCAAGCCGCTTCGTGGCAGGTGCGAGCGGCTCCACGGCGGGTGCGGCTTCACGGCGAGTGCGACGCCGCGGTGCGGGCGGTCGGCGTCAGCAGCTGCCGGCGCCGACCCACTCCTCCTCGCCGTCGGCGAAGACCTGGTGCTTCCAGATCGGCACCTCGTGCTTGAGGTCGTCGATCAGCCGGCGGGCGGCCGCGAAGGCCTCGCCGCGGTGGGCGCAGGAGACGGCGACGATCACGGCCTTGTCGGTGATCTCCAGCCGGCCGACCCGGTGGACCGCAGCGAGCGCCCGGACCGGGAAGTCGGCGACGACCTTCTCGGCGATCCGGCGCATCTCCTGCTCGGCGTTGGGGTGGCAGCTGTACTCCAGCGCGGCGACCGACTTGCCGCCGTCGTGGTCACGGACCGTCCCGACGAAGACGGTGGTGCCGCCGGCCGCGTCGTCGCCGACCGCCTCGTACACCTCGTCCAGCGAGAGCGGGGTGTCGCGGATGGCGAGCAGGCGGATGGGGTCGTGGTTCTCGGACATGACCCCATGATTCCTCATCCGGACCGGTCGGAGGCAAGTGTCTTCCGCATCACGATGTGGAAATTTCGCATCGTGAGAAAACCGCGCCGATCCGTCGATCGGCACGCCTCAGAAGCGGCGCGCCTCGGACCCGGCACCGCCTCGGACCGGGCACCGCCTCAGAACCGGCGCCGCCTCAGAACCGGCGCCGCTTGCGGGCCCGGCGCACCAGCGCCGCCGTACCGACCAGCGCCACCGTCGCCCCGGCCGCCCCCAGGCTGGTCGCGGCCTCCTTGCCGCCCAACCGGCGCCCCGCCACCGCGTGCTTGCCGGACACCTGGGCCAGCAGCTCGGCCAGCACCTGCTCGTTGGTGTGCGCCGGGCGCCACCCCGCCTCGTGCAGCCGGCTGCCGGACACCACCCACGGGTACATCGTGTACGCCAGGTCCCCGGCCGGCGCCGGGGTCAGGCCCAGCCGGTGCAGCCGCGCGGCCGTCCCGAGCGCCAGCGCGGCCGGCAGCTCCATCCGCCGGATCCCCGACAGCCGCTCCACGTCCTCCTGCTCCAGCCAGCCGTCGCAGCCGACCGTCACCTCGCCCTCGACCAGGCCCAGCGCCGCGTACTCCAGCGCCGCCGCCAGGTCGTCCGCGTGGCAGAACTGCCAGCACGGGCGGGAGCCGGCCACCACCAGCAGCCGGGGCGCCTCGAAGTGCCGGGTCAGCACGGTGTCCACACCGGGGCCCACCACCACGGCCGGGCGCAGCACCGTCACCTGCAGCCCGGGGTGGGCGCGCGGCGCGCGGCGGGCCAGCCGCTCGATCTCCAGCAGGTCCCCGACCAGCGAGGCCTCCTCGGTCGCCCGCAGCTCGGAGTCCTCGGCCAGCGGCACCTCGTTGTCGGCCAGCGCGCCGTAGACCATCGCCGAGGTGCACAGCACCACCCGCTGCACCCCGGCGGCCGCGGCCGCGGTCAGCACCGTCTGGGCGCCGCGCACGTTGTAGGCGCTGCGGGCCCGCGGGTCGGACTCCATGCCGAAGTCCATCGCGAGGTGCACCACCACGTCGACCCCGACCAGCCGCTCGGCCACCGCCGGGTCCCGTACGTCCAGCACCCGCCACTGCACGCCCGGGACCTCGCCGCGCCGGTCGTCGACCGCCAGGACCTTCTTCACGTGCGGGGAGGCCACCAGTCGCGCCGCGACCCGCTCCCCCAGCACACCCGCGGCGCCCGTCACCGCCACGGTCAGCGGCCGTCCGCCGTAGGCTGGAGGCGGCGACGCCGTGGTGTCCGACGCCTCCTCTCCTCCGGTCAGCCCAGAGCGAACGTCCGAGGGCGGGGAACTCACCGGCCATCCTCCACGGTTAGCTTATGTGCGTACGGACGTGTGTCACGTACGTCCATCCTGCCCGAGGCGAAGGCCCGGCGGTGCACCCGGCGCGGACCTGCCGCGCGGGAGCCGCCCCCGAGTCCCCCACTCCGCCACCGCCCCGGGCGCAGACTTTTCCGCCACACCCGCATGACGGCCGACCGGATCGAGGACCCCGTGAGCGACCTTCCCTTCGGATTCGGCGTTCCGCCCGAGGAGCCCGAGGACGGCAAGGCCAAGCCCGACGACGCGCAGAAGAAGGACCAGGACCAGTCCGCCTCCGGCCCGCAGCAGTTCGGCTTCGGGGGCGGCAACCCCTTCGGCGCGATGTTCGGGATGCCCGGTGCCCCGGGCGGCCCCGGCGGCGCCGACAACCCCTTCGCCGCGATGTTCGGCGGCATGAACCCCGGCGACCTCGGCGCCGCGTTCCAGCAGCTCGGGCAGATGCTCTCGTTCGAGGGCGGCCCGGTGAACTGGGACCTCGCCAAGAACATCGCCCGCCAGAGCGTCGTCGCCGAGCCCGCCGAGGGCAAGAGCAAGGACCGCTCGGTCAGCGCCGCCGAGCGCTCCGCCGTCGCCGAGGCCGTCCGCCTGGCCGACCTGTGGCTCGACGGCGCCACCGAGTTCCCCTCCGGCGCCGGCACCGCCGTCGCCTGGAGCCGCGCCGAGTGGATCGAGGCCACTCTCCCGGTCTGGAAGGACCTGGTCGACCCGGTCGCCGAGCGCGTCGGCAACGCCATGGGCGGCATCCTGCCCGAGGAGATGCAGGCCATGGCCGGCCCGCTGATGGGCATGATGCGCTCCATGGGCGGCGCCATGTTCGGCACCCAGATCGGCCAGGCCCTCGGCGCGCTCGCCGCCGAGGTGGTCGGCTCCGCCGACGTCGGCCTGCCGCTCGCCCCGGCCGGCCAGGCCGCGCTGCTGCCGCAGAACGTCGCCGAGTTCGGCGAGGGCCTGAGCGTGCCCGCCGACGAGGTCCGCCTCTACCTCGCCCTGCGCGAGGCCGCCCACCAGCGACTCTTCGCCCATGTGCCGTGGCTGCGCGCCCACCTGCTGGGCGCCGTCGAGGCCTACGCGCGCGGCATCAAGGTCGACACCTCCCGCATGGAGGAGCTCGTCGGCCAGCTCGACCCGAGCAACCCCGAGGCGCTCCAGGACGCGCTCGCCGGCGGCCTGCTCCAGCCCGAGGACACCCCCGAGCAGAAGGCCGCGCTCGCCCGCCTGGAGACCGCGCTCGCGCTGGTCGAGGGCTGGGTCGACGCCGTCGTGCACGCCGCCGCCGAACCGCACCTGCCGCAGGCCGGCGCGCTGCGCGAGACCGTCCGCCGGCGCCGCGCGGCCGGCGGGCCCGCCGAGCAGACCTTCGCCACCCTGGTCGGCCTGGAGCTGCGCCCGCGCCGCCTGCGGGACGCCTCCCGGCTGTGGGCGCTGCTCGCCGACGCCCGCGGCGTCGAGGGCCGCGACGCGCTCTGGGAGCACCCGGACATGCTGCCCACCGCCGCCGACCTCGACGACCCGGACGCCTTCGTGCACCGGGGCACCGCGGACGGCCTGGAGGGCGGGCTCGACTTCGACGCGATCGACAGGCTGCTCGGCGAGGCCGCGGCCGGCAAGCCCGACCTCACCAAGGGCCCCGACCTCGGCAAGGACGACGACCTCTCCGAGGACGACGGCAAGCCGAAGACCGACGGCACCGACACCGACGGGAAGGGCGAGCCCACCGCATGACGGACCCCGGAACGTCCGCGTCCCCCTTGCACGCGGACGCCGTCCGCACGCTGTCCGCGTGGCGCCCCGCCGAGGAGGACCAGGAGCGGCTGCGGCTCGACTACCTGGCGCACCTGGCCGCGCAGCCCGAGGGCATGTACCGGTCCTGCCTGCCCGCGCACATCACCGCGAGCGCGGCCGTCGTCGACCCGGCCGCCGGGCGGGTGCTGCTCACCCTGCACCCCAAGGTCGGCATGTGGCTGCAGATGGGCGGGCACTGCGAGCCCGCCGACCGCGACCTCGCCTCGGCCGCGCTGCGCGAGGCCGTCGAGGAGTCCGGCATCCCCGACCTGGTCCTGCTGGAGGCGGACGGCGCCCCGGTCCCGGCCAAGCTGGACCGGCACGTGGTCCGCTGCACCGGCAAGGACCGGCCGGAGAACACCCACCTCGACGTCCAGTTCATCGCGGTGGCCCCGGCCGGCGCGCAGGCGCTGATCAGCGAGGAGTCGCTGGACCTGCGCTGGTTCGACTACGACGGGCTGCCGGAGCTCACCGACCACTCGGTGCGCGATCTGGTGGCCCGGGCGCGGCAGCTGACCGGCTGAGGTGCGACAGCGGAAGGGGGCGCGGGCCGATACGGCCCGCGCCCCCTTCTTGTCGTCCTCCGGTCGGCTTCCGCCGCCCCCCGGGGCGCGTCAGCCGCAGGAGGTGGCCGGGTCGGACCCCTGGTCGGCGTGCCGGGCACCGGGGATGTGCGGCAGCCGGGCCGCCGAGACCACGCCCTCCAGGTAGCCGCGGGCCCGCTCGGTCCGGGGGTAGGCCTCCAGCAGGGCCCAGAACGCCGGACCGTGGTCCGGCACCAGCAGGTGCGCCAGCTCGTGCAGCAGCACGTAGTCCAGCACGTACTCCGGCATGCCCTGGAGACGGTGGGAGAGGCGGATCGTGCCCTCGCTCGGGGTGCAGGAGCCCCAGCGCGAGTTCTGGTTGGTGACCCAGCGGACCTGGCGGGGATGGGCGCGGGCCTCCAGGTAGGCGGCCGACAGCTCACGGGCCCGGGTCATCAGGGCCCCGTCCCCGGGGATCCGCCGGGACTCCTGGGCGGCGAGCTTCTCCAGCATCTGCGCGACCCAGCGCTGCTCCTCGGCGTGCGACATCCGGGCCGGGATCAGCACCACGGTGCGGTCGCCCTCGCGGTAGGCGGAGACCGTACGACTGCGGCGGGCGCTGCGCCGCACCTCGACCCGGCTGCGGTCGAGCGCCTCCGGGGAGACCGCCCCGACGGGCGGATGCGGCGGCGCCGACCTCGGCTGCTGCTCCGGGTGCAGCTGGTCCGGGTGCAGCTGGTCCGGGCGGCCGCGCGTGTTCGGCGTCGCGATCTGCGACCCGGACGCTGCACGGGCACGCCGACGCGACGCCGGTGGATGGGAGTCCCGCTCGGCTGCCATGGCACACGACGTTACCCGGTGGCACGGACAGAAGTCCGCTGCCATGGCCGGAATCTTTCATGGAGTGATCGGGAACGAAATGTCGACGGCGGGTGTCCGGAAACCGACGCCGGGGAGGATGGCCGGTTATCCACAGGGCGTGCGAACCGCTGGTCCGATCATGTGCACGGACCTGTGGAAAACCTTCGACGCCCCGTCGGCCCGATGGGGCATGCTGCGGTCAGCCGTCCGGAAACGATCGGGAGGAAGATCGCCGTGCGCCTCGCACTGAAGCCCGCCCTGTCCCGCAGTTGGCGGGACTCCGAGACCCTGCAGTTCGGCACCGTCACCCGCCACGCGGGGGTGCTCGGCAATGCCGACCCGACCCTGTGCGAGTTCCTCGGGCTGCTCGACGGCACGCGCGACCGGCCCGAACTCCTGGCGGCCGGCGAGCGGATCGGCCTCGGCCGCGAGCCGACCGACACCCTGCTGACCGAGCTGGCGGAGACCGGGCTGCTGGACGACGCGGAGGCCGCCGACCGGACACTGGCCCGCTTCCCCCAGCCGCACCGGGAGCTGCTCGGGCCCGACCTCGCCTCGCTCTCCCTGGTCCACTCCGGCCCGGGCGCCGCACCGGCGATCCTGGCCCGACGGGCCGACGCGCGGATCGAGGTACGCGGCGCGGGCCGGGTCGGTGCCGCCGTGGCGGCGGTGCTCGCCGCCGGCGGCACGGGCACGGTCACCGTCGTGGACGGCGGCCGGGTCACGCCGGGCGACTGCTCCCCGGCGGGGCTGCCGCCCGGGGACGTCGGGCGGCTGCGCTCGACGGCGGCCCGGGAGGCGGTGCAGCGCGCCGCGGGCCGTCCGCCGGCTCCGGCACCGCGCCGCGGGCCCGGCGACCCGCCACCGGACTTCGTGGTCCTCGCGCCCCGGGACGGCAGCGCCGCCTTCGCGGGCGGGACGTACGAGGCCCGGCTGCTGCTCCGGGCCGGGGTGCCGCACCTGTACGTGGGCGTGGTCGAGGAGTTCGGCGTCGTCGGGCCGCTGGTGATCCCCGGGATGTCGGCGTGCGGGCACTGCCTGGTGCTGCGCAGGGAGGACGAGGACGCGGCCTGGCCTCGGGTCCTGGCCCAGCTGGCCCACGAGGGCCCGGGCCGCGCCCGTACGCCGGCCTGCGACACGGCCCTGGCCACGGCGGTCGCCGGACTGGCCGCGCTGCAGGTGCAGGTGTACCTGGACGGTGGCCGGCCGCCGAGTGTGGACGGGTGGTGCGAGGTGTCGGCGGGTGACGGGATGGCCCGGCGGCTGCGGCTGCGGGGGCACCCGGACTGCGGGTGCCTGTGGCAACCGCTGCCACCGGGCTGAGGGGCCGCCGGGCTGAGGGGTCGAGGGGCCGAGTCACAGCGCCGAAGAACGCCGAAGAGCGCCGGAGGCCGGCACCCCGCAGGGTGCCGGCCTTCCCGGTGCACGCGCCGACCGGACTCCGTCCGACCGGGACTCAGGCGGCGACCACCGCCTCCTCGGTGTTCTCCTCGGCCCCGGCCTCCGCCTTCCGGTCCCGCATCACCAGCGTGGCCACCAGCGCCGCCGCCAGCACACCGATCGCGCTGACCGTGAAGGTGGTCGTCATCGCCCCGGTGAAGGCCTCCCGGGCGGTCCGGACGAGCCCGGAGTCCCCGTTGGCGATCGCCAGCGCCCCGGCGATGGAGTGCTTCGCCTGCTCCGGCGTCCCGGCCGGCATCCCGTTCGCGAAGCCGCTCGACAGCAGCGAGCCCAGGATCGCGATGCCGAGCGCGGTGCCCGCCTGCTGGATGGTGTCGTTCAGCGCCGAGCCGACGCCGGCCTGCTCCGCCGGGATCGTCCCCATCAGCGCGCCCACCGCGGCCGGCATCGCCAGGCCCGCCCCGAGGCCGAGCAGGCCGAGCGCCACCGACGGGACGGCGAAGCCGGTGTCGGCCGAGACGGTGGTCAGCAGCGCGAACGAGGAGGCCATGACGAGCATCCCGGCGAGGATCAGCAGCCGGTTGCCGAACTTCGCCGCGAACTTGGCGCCGAACCCGTTGCCGAGCAGTGCCGCGACGGCCAGCGGCAGGAACGCGAGGCCCGCCTTGACCGGCGAGTACCCGAGCACGAACTGGAGGTACTGGGTGAGCACCAGCAGCAGCCCGCCGTTGCCGATCTGGACCAGGGTCAGCGACAGCGAACCCCCGCTGAAGTTGCGGGCCTTGAAGAGCGCCAGCGGCACCATCGGCGCGGCGGTGACGTTCTCCCACACCACGAACCCGACGAGCGCGGCCACCGCGACGACCAGGGTGACCAGCGCCCGGCCTGCGAACGCGCCGTGCTGCGGGATCTCGATGATCCACCAGATCAGGGCGGTCATGCCGACGGCCGACAGCACCGCGCCCAGCGGGTCGGGCTTCTGCCACGGCCCCTTGGACTCCGGCATCAGCAGCAGGCCCGCCAGGATCGCCAGCGCCACCACCGGGACGTTGATGAAGAAGATCGAGTGCCACGAGAAGTGGGCGATCAGCACGCCGCCGAGCACCGGGCTGCCGACCAGCCCCAGCATCGAGACCGAACCCCAGGCGGCCATCGCCTTGTTGCGCTCGTCCCCGTCGAAGACGGTGATGAGGATCGACAGCGTCGAGGGCATGATCAGCGCGCCGCCGACGCCCATCGCGATCCGGGCGACGATGACCTCGGCAGGGCTGGCGCAGAAGGTCGCGGCGAGCGAGGCCGCTCCGAAGAGCAGCAATCCGATGATCATGACCTTCCGGCGGCCGAAGCGGTCGCCGAGGCTGCCGGAGGTGAGCAGCAGGCCGGCGAAGACCAGGACGTAGGAGTCGAGGATCCACTGGGTGTCCTGGGCACTCGCGCCGAGGTCGGTGGTCATCGAGGGGACCGCGACGGTCAGGGCCATGCTGTCGATCACCAGCACGAGCGAGCTCAGGCAGAGCACGATCAGGATCCACCAGCGGTGCGGGTTGCGGCCCCCGGCCTCGGTCACGTTGTCGGCTGACATCAGCTTCCCCTCCCCAATCGCGCACACCGTTCCTTCGGTGCGCACTGCGTTCCGTCGATGCGAACACTGTACGCATGGCGGAACAGTGTGCGCAACCACTGACTCCTGTACGCTCGATGCGAACGGTGTACGCAGCACGTAGGAGGAGGAGCAGCCCATGGCCGCCCGAACGAACCCGATCCCGTCCGTGTGGGCCCGCCAACAGCGCGAGCCCGACCAGCCCGCCCTCAGCCGGGCCTCGATCGTGCGCGAGGCGATCACCATGCTGGACGCCGACGGCACCGAGGCCCTGAGCATGCGCAAGCTCGCCACCCGCCTCAACGCGGGCGCCACCTCCCTCTACCGGCACGTCGCGACCAAGGACGAGCTGATGGAACTCGCGGTGGACGAGGTCTTCGGCGAGATGGCCCTGCCGCCCGCCGACAGCCCCGACTGGCGGGCCGCCGCCACCGAGGCCGCCGAGGCCTTCCGGACGACGGCCCTGCGCCACCCCTGGCTGTCCTCCGTGCTGGGCCAGGCCGGCCTCGCCTACCTCGGCCCCAACCTGGCGTCCTACGGCGAGCGGCTGACCGCCTTCTTCGCCGCCGTCGGTTTCCCCGAGCCGGTCCGGGCGATCGACACGCTCATCTCCTACGTCGTCGGGATGAGCACGACCGAGGCGGCCTGGCTCACCACCGTCGCCCGCTCCGGGGAGAGCGAGGCCGACTTCATCGCCCGCCTGATGCCCGCCGCCCAGCAGGCCAGCGCCGACTACGCCCATCTCGCCGACGCCTACGCGGCCGCCGCCGCGCTCACCGACCCGGCCGAGGTCCGCAACGCCAAGTTCGCCTACGGCCTGGAGGTCGTCCTGGACGGCCTCGCCCTGCGCCTGCCCCGCTGACCCCGGCCGCCCCTCGGCCTGCCCGGCCCACCCCGGCCGACCCCGGCCGACCGGACCAAGCCGCCCAACTCCCCGCAAAGGGACGGCGCTCCCCGCCCCACCTCGCGGAATTCCGGCGGGCGCGGCGCGGGGAGCGGGCACAATGGCGTAGTGATGGTCGGCCGTCCGGTGTCGGGGGGCCAGGGATTGGAGGCCAGGGGTGAGCGATCTTCCGCGCAAGGCAGTGACCCGCACGGCACGGCTCGCCGCCCTGCCGCTGGGGATAGCCGGTCGCGCCACGCTCGGCCTGGGCAGGCGGATCGGCGGCCGCTCCGCCGAGGTGGTCACCGCCGAGCTGCAACAGGCCACCGCCGACCAGCTGTTCAAGGTCCTCGGCGAGCTCAAGGGCGGGGCGATGAAGTTCGGGCAGGTGCTGTCCGTCTTCGAGGCCGCACTGCCGGAGGAGGTCGCCGGTCCGTACCGGGCGGCGCTCACCAAGCTGCAGGACGCCGCTCCCCCGATGCCCGCCGCCAAGGTGCACACCGCGCTCGCCCAGCGGCTCGGGGACGACTGGCGCGAGCTGTTCCGGGAGTTCGACGACCGGCCCGCGGCCGCGGCCTCGATCGGCCAGGTGCACCGGGCGGTCTGGCACGACGGCCGCCGGGTCGCGGTCAAGGTGCAGTACCCGGGCGCGGGCGACGCGCTGCTCGCGGACCTGTCGCAGCTGAGCCGGGTGGCCTGGCTGCTGGGCCCGCTGATCCCGGGGCTGGACATCAAGCCGCTGATCGCCGAACTGCGCGAGCGGGTCTCGGAGGAGCTGGACTACGAGCTGGAGTCGCAGGCCCAGCGCCGGCACGCCGAGGAGTTCGCCGGCGACCCGGACATCGTGGTGCCGGGCGTGGTGGCGCAGGCCGACCAGGTGCTGGTCACCGAGTGGATGGACGGCACCCCGCTGGCCGAGGTGATCGCGCGCGGCACCCAGGAGGAGCGCGACCGCGCCGGGCAGCTGCTGGCCCGGTTCCTGTTCGCCGGCCCGTCCCGGACCGGCCTGCTGCACGCGGACCCGCACCCGGGCAACTTCCGGCTGCTGAAGGACGACGGCCCGGTGTCCGGCTGGCGGCTGGGCGTGCTGGACTTCGGCACGGTGGACCGGCTGCCGGGCGGCCTGCCCGCGCCGATCGGGGCCTCGCTGCGGATGGCGCTGGACGGGGACGCGGCGGGCGTCCTGAAGATGCTGCGCGAGGAGGGCTTCGTGAAGCCCTCGATCCGGCTGGACGCGGACGCGGTGCTGGACTACCTGCTGCCGATCATCGAGCCGGCCGCGGTGGAGAACTTCCACTTCACCCGGGCGTGGATGCGTGCCCAGGCGGCCCGGATCGCCGATCCGCGCTCGCCCGCCTACAACCTGGGCAAGCAGCTCAACCTGCCGCCCGCCTACCTGCTGATCCACCGGGTGACGCTGAGCACCATCGGTGTGCTTTGCCAGCTGGGCGCCAAGGCGCCGTTCCGCGCGGAGATGCTGGAGTGGCTGCCCGAGTTCGCCGACCGGGCGGTCCGGCCGCGACGGCCGCAGCGACCGGAGAAGACGGAAAAGCCGCTGGTTCCGGAGAAGCCGAAGGCCCGCAAGAGCACCGGCTCCCCCCGCGTCCCGAAGAGCTGACGGAACGCGCCGGCCCCGCCGCCGGCCCCAACGGCCGCAGGCCGCTCCCCACCTTCGGGGAGCGGCCTGCGGCACGACGGGGGTCAAGCGAAAGGGCCCGAGGGCCCGCTGGCACTACATCAGCGCCACGGCGAGGGCCTTGCGGGCCCGCAGCGAGGCCCGCTCGGCCCGCTGCCTGAGCTTGTGGGCCCGGACGACCCGGCTGACGAGCCGTTGGTTCTCGGCCTCGTGGAGCCTGTCTTGCATATGGGCTCGGGCCAGGGATTCGTGGAGGAGTTGCATTTCGAGGATCCTGTTCTGGGTCTGACGTTCGGTGGCCTGCTCGGCGCGGGCGGTGGGATCGACGGCGGCGGGGTTCATGTCGTGGTCCTGCTCGGGGTGCGTGCTCGGGAACGGGGTACGGGCTGCGGCGTCGGCCTTGGCGGCGGCGATCCGCACGGATCGGCGGAGGGCGCTGTCCAGCGGGGGCTGCTCTCCCCGGCGGACGACCCTGGCCTGGTCGGCGGGGTTCACGCCATGACCTCGGTCTTGCGCGGGCGGCCACGCGGCCGCTTGCGGGCCACGACGACACCCTGGACGAACAGCTCGCCGCCCCAGACGCCCCACGGCTCACGCCGCTCGAGGGCGCCGGTCAGGCAGGAGTCCTTCACCGGGCAGGTCCCACAGAGGGACTTCGCGTACTCGACGTCGGCGGGCGTCTCGGCGAAGAAGACCTCGGGGTCGAAGGCGCGGCAGGGGATGGGGAGACCGAGCGCTTCGGCCTGCTCGATCGAGGTGATCTGCATGGAAAGAACCTCCGGGGGGTCGGCCTGGTCGGCCTTGGTGATCTGGCTTGTCGGCGGTACGGACGGGGTGGGCGGTGTGATGACCGTGGACACTGTGGCGTCTTCCTCGTCTTCTCAGTGGTTCCGGCCCAGTCGACTGGTGGTGCTGGGCCGGAGGCCCCGGAGGGCCTGGGTGGTCTTGCGTACCGGACAAAACAGAAGGGCCGCGGATCCCGGTGGTGACGGGTTCCGCGGCCCTGGAGGTGCCGACCTGAGGCTGACTCAGGTTCGTTCTCTCCAGGGTTCAGGCCCGCGGAAGGCCCGCATCCGGATGGCCTTGGCGCCGTTGAAGGCGGCCATGGCCTGGTTGATCTGCTGCTCGTTCTGCTTCTGGGGGTTTCCGGCACCGATGACCTGCGCATAGCCGCCATGCAGGGCGGCGGCTACGGCTGCCTTCGGTGCCTGGGTCGGTCGCTCATCGCGCGGGGAGCGCGACGTGCCGACCGGCGCCCAGTCACGGGACAGACCGGTCTCGACGACGGCGCCTTCGATGCTCCTGCTGCCCGTGAGGCACAGATCAGTGTGTCCGAGACCACTGACAGCGGAGATGACGGAGACACCGGTGGTGTCGAGACCCAGACCGGTTCCACCGAGCTCGGCGAGCGCCCGCAGACGGGCGGCACGCAGGGAGGCAGCGACAACGGTCTGGCCAGTCATTTTGGTGATCATGATGTTTCCCACTGTGCTCGCCTCCTCTCGGCGTCTCGCGGAGCCAGGTTTCCCCGGCTCCGAATGTTCGGATGTCTGTCTCGGTAAAGCAGTGAAGCAGTGAAGCTGTGGGTGCAGGGGAACCGGCACAGGTGTCACCCCGTGCGATCGCGTCCCCTTGACCGCCCCGGCAGGCTATTGCGCTCCCGGTACGCCGCGCAAACTATTTTTCGCGGTGAGTTCCACGGCGCGCTCCGCAGCCGGTTTCGAAGTCCCCCGAGCAGTCCCCTGGACTGCGCCCGTGCCGGCTCACGCCGGATCGACCGAACCGTCGTCCTCGACGCCGTCCGGATCCTCCTCGGGCTCCTCCCCCGCACACAACGAGAGCACGGCGGCCCCGTACTTGTCCAGCTTCATCGCGCCGACCCCCGAGATCGAGGCCAGTTCCCCGCGGCTGGCGGGCACGTCCTCGGCGATCGCCATCAGCGTCGCGTCGGTGAACACCACGTAGGCCGGGGCGCCCTGCTCCTTGGCCTGCCGGGCCCGCCACTCGCGCAGCCGCTCGTAGAGCCCCTCGTCCATCGTGGACGGGCAGCTCTCGCAGCGGCGCAGCTTGCGTTCGACGGCCTCGGTGAGCACCCGGTCGCAGACCCGGCACGTGACCGGTCCGCGGACCCGCCGGGCGGCGGAGCGCTCGCCGGGCTCGACGCCCCCGCGACCGCCACGCGCGCCGGTCCGCGCGCCGGGTGCGGAGGAGCCCGGCCGCAACCCGTCGAGGAAGCGGCTGGGCTTGCGGCTGGCCCGGCCGCCCGGGGAGCGGGAGAGGGCCCAGGAGAGGCTGAGGTGCTTGCGGGCGCGGGTGACGCCGACGTAGAGCAGACGGCGTTCCTCCTCGACCTGCTCGTCGGTCTTGGCATAGATGATCGGCAGGGTGCCCTCGGTGAGGCCGACGAGGAAGACGGCGTCCCACTCGAGGCCCTTGGCGGCGTGCAGGGAGGCGAGGGTGACGCCCTCGACGGCGGGGGCGTGCTGGGCGGCGGCGCGGGCGTCGAGTTCGGTGACGTAGGCGGCGAGGTCGGTGCCCTGGCCGGCGGCGGTGCGGGTGCGCTCGAACTCCTCGGCGAGGCGGACGAGGGCGGCGAGGGACTCCCAGCGGTCGCGGACGGCGCCGGAGCCGGCCGGGGGCTCGGGGGTGAAGCCGCGGGTCGCGAGGACGGCGCGGACCTGTCCGGCGAGGTCGGGGGCGCCGTCGGTGAGCGGGTCGGAGGCGGCGCGGGCGGCGCCGCGCAGCAGGACTCCGGCGTCGCGGACCTCGGGGCGCTCGAAGAACCGTTCGGCGCCCTTGAGCTGGTAGGGGACGCCGAGGTCGGCGAGGGCCTGCTCGTAGACCTCGGACTGGCCGTTGGTGCGGAAGAGGACGGCGATCTCGCTGGCGCGCACGCCGGTGGCCAGGAGGTCCTTGATCCGGCGGGCGGTGGTCTCGGCCTCGGTGGGTTCGTCCTCGTACTCGGTGTAGACGGGTTCGGGGCCGGCTTCGCGCTGGGAGACGAGTTCGAGGCGGTGGCGGGCGGCTTCGCCGCGGGCCTGGGCGAGCAGTCCGTTGGCGAGGTGGACCACCTGCGGGGTGGAGCGGTAGTCGCGGACGAGTTTGACGACCGTGGCCTCGGGGTGGCGGCCGCGGAAGTTCAGCAGGTAGTCGGGGGTGGCGCCGGTGAAGGAGTAGATGGTCTGGCTGGCGTCGCCGACGACGCAGAGGCTGGCGCCGCCGTCGGGGCCGGTCCACTGGTCGAGCAGGCGCTGCTGGAGCGGGGAGACGTCCTGGTACTCGTCGACGGTGAAGTGCCGGTACTGGGAGCGGACCTGGTCGGCGATGTCCGGGCGGTCCTCCAGGATGGCGGCGGTGAGGAGCAGGACGTCCTCGAAGTCGATGTTGCCGCGGCGGCTCTTGGTCTCCTCGTAGACGCGGTAGACCTGGGCGGTCTCGGCCGGGTCGCGGGGGGCTTCGCGGCCGGACTTGGCGACGGCGACGGGGTAGTCCTCGGGGCTGATCTGGGTGACCTTGGCCCATTCGATCTCGGCGGTGAGGTCGCGCAGTTCGGTGCGCTGGACGCGCAGGCCGCAGCGGCCGGCGGCCTCGGCGACGAGCTGGACCTTGCGCTCGAGGAGCTGGGGGACCGGGCCGCCGACGGCGCGGGGCCAGAAGTACTGGAGCTGGCGCAGGGCGGCGGCGTGGAAGGTGCGGGCCTGGACGCCCTCGGCGCCGAGCTGGCGCAGGCGGCCGCGCATCTCGCCGGCGGCGCGGGCGGTGAAGGTGACGGCGAGGACCTGCTGGGGGTGGTAGACGCCGCTGCGCACGCCGTACGCGATGCGGTGCGTGATGGCGCGGGTCTTGCCCGTGCCGGCGCCGGCGAGGACGCAGACCGGGCCCTGCAGGGCGGTGGCGACGGCGCGCTGCTCGGGGTCGAGCCCGGCGAGCACGGCGTCGGGGCCCGTCGCGGCGCCGGGGTCGGCCCAGGGGGAGCCGTGGGGGGCGTCGTACGGGCTGCCGCTCAAGAGGTCTTCCTGCATGCGTTCCATCTTCTCAGCCCGGTGGGACAACGGGGGCGGGGTTGTCCACAGGCCAGGTGTGATCGCAGGATGATCACTCCGCAGTGCGGTCGATGGCGGTCCGGAATGCCCGTCGTCCGGTGAACGTTCCCTCCGGAGACCGTACGCACCTCTCTTTCGAAGGAGCCCCCTCGATGTCCGGCACCGTGACGATGTACAGCACGACCTGGTGTGGGTACTGCAACCGACTCAAGAGCCAGCTGGACCGTGAAGGCATCGGCTACACCGAGATCAACATCGAGGAGGACCCGGCCTCGGCGTCCTTCGTCGAGTCCGTGAACAACGGCAACCAGACGGTGCCGACGGTGCTGGTGACGCCGGTGGGCGGCGGCGAGCGGGTCGTGATGACCAACCCGAGCCTGTTGCAGGTCAAGAAGGCCCTGGCGGCCTGATCCGGCCGGGTCGCCCGGGCCGGCGCGCGTCACGTCGCGTCGGCCCGGGCGGGGTCGACGGGCGCGGCGGGCGCGGGCAGGGTGGTGCGCGCGCCGAGGTCGCCGACGCCGTAGACGAGCCGGCTGCGGTCGGCCGAGTAGCGGGTCTCGATGACCCGGACGGGCCCGCGCCGGTCGTAGGTGACGCGGGTCTGCACCACGAGCGGCACGCCGGGGCCGCCCTGGAACCACTGGGCCTCCTCGGGGCCGGGCATCCGGGCGACGAGGTGGTCGACGGCACCGATCTCGGTGCGTCCGAGGGTGGCGAGCACAGCCTCGTCGCCGCCCTCGACGGGGTCGGGTTCCATCAGCGGGGTGCCGGCGGCCAGGCCGGCCCGGTAGTGGCTCTCCTCGATGGAGTACGGCTCGCGGTCGAGCAGCCGCAGCTGGCGGCGGACCACGATGGCCTCGCCGGGGCGCAGTCCGAGCCGTTCGGCGATGTCGACCCGGGCCCGGACGATCATCATCTCGAAGTCGGTGCTGAGTTCGCGCCCGGCTTCGGCGGCCTCGCCGAGGTAGACGTCGGAGGGCCCGGCCAGGCAGTCGCGCGGCGCGGGGGCCGGCGTGGGTCCGTAGGCGTGGTGGTCCAGGACCGGGTGTTCGCGCAGGTAGGTGCCCTTGCCCTGGAGCCGGACCAGCCGGCCCTCGTTGACCAGGACGTCGACGGCGAGGCGGACGGTGTTGCGGGCGACGCCGTACTGGCGCTCCAGTTCGCTCTCGACCGGCAGGGCGGCCTCGGCGGTGAACTCGCCCTCGGCGATCCGACGGCGCAGGTCGGCGGCGAGGCGCTGGTATTTGGGGGATTGGGCGGTGCCCCGGGGGATTGTCACCCGAGTGAATGTAGCGAGCGCGGTGACACGGTTTCAGCCGTTTCCGGCAATGTCGTCCGTGCGGGTTGACGACGGGGATCCGCAGGCGCCTTCCGGTAGCAGACCTGGCCCGTCCGGATACGAACATCCGGTTGTGAGGAATCCGGAAAGGGATCGGAAAGAAAAAAGGGGGCGCGCGGCATTGGCCGCACGCCCCCTTTTCGTACGGAATTACCAGCGCGCCGCCGACGGCAGCGGCTCGCCGTACCAGAGCTCGACCAGGTGCCGCGCGATCGAGATTCCGGACGGTGGCAGGATCTCGCCCGCCTCCATCCCGGCCCGCAGCTCCTCGCGGGAGAACCAGCGCGCCTCGGCCAGCTCCTCGCCGTCCACGGTGATCTCGGTGCCGCCCGGCAGCGCCTTGCCCGTGAAGCCGAGCATCAGGCTGGACGGGAACGGCCACGGCTGGCTGGCGACGTAGTGCACCTCGCCGACCTGCACACCCGCCTCCTCGTGCACCTCGCGGGCCACCGCCTGCTCGATGGACTCCCCCGGCTCGACGAAGCCGGCCAGGGTCGACCAGCGGCCCTCCGGCCACAGCGCCTGACGGCCGAGCAGGCAGCGGTCCTCCTCGTCGGTGATCACCATGATCACCGCCGGGTCGGTGCGCGGGTAGTGCTCGGCCGCGCAGGAGGTGCAGCGCCGCACGTGCCCGGCGCCGGCCTTCTCGGTCGGGTGCCCGCAGCGCGAGCAGAAGCTGTGCAGCCGGTGCCAGTGCTCCAGCGCGACGGCGTGCACCAGCAGCCCGGCGTCGCGGTCGGACAGCAGCCCGCCGACCTCGCGCAGCCCGGCCGGACGGGCGTCGCCGTCCAGGCGCCCGGGCAGGCTCTCGCCGGCCAGCGCGAAGTACGAGACGCCGTCCCGGTCGGTGCCGAGGAAGTACCGGTCGCCGCCCTGCGGCGCCTCGAAGGAGGGCAGCAGCACCAGTTCGGTGCCCTGCGCGGTGTCGACGACGAACGCCTCGCCGCCGGCGATCGGCAGCACCCGGGTGTTCGGGTGGCTCCAGGCCGCCGCCAGCCAGGGCTCGTCGAACCGGTGCTCGGCCGCCCGGTCCACCCCGGCCCGGGCCAGTACCAGGTGCAGCGGGCGCTCGGTCTCAGGCACGGTGCTCACGTCGTTCCATCCCCACGTGGTGAATCATCCGAATGAGTGATCTGACAGCCTCGGTACGCGGCCCCTCGCTCACGCGCCGGGCCGGAAGCTCTCGGCCAGGTCGCCCCACAGGTACGCGGCCGTCTCCACACCCTTGGCCAGCAGGTCGAGTTCGACCTTCTCGTTGACCGAGTGCCAGCCGTCCGAGGGCACCGAGATGCCGAGGAACAGCACCGGCGCGCCCAGCACGTCCTGCAGGTCGGCGGCGGGGCCGGAACCGCCCTCGCGGGTGAAGAGGATCTTCTGCCCGAAGGCCCGCCCCATCGCGCGGACGGTGGACTGCAGCGCCGGGTGGTCCAGCGGGGTCAGGCAGGGCCGGGTCGCGCCCGGGAAGACCAGCTCGTACCGGACGCCCTCGGGCACCCGCTCGGCCACCCAGGCCCGCACCGCCTCGCGGACCTTCTCCACCTCCTGCCCGGCGACCAGCCGGAAGGACAGCTTGAGGTGCGCCGACGCGGGGACGATGGTCTTGCCGCCGGGGCCGGTGTAGCCGCCCCAGATCCCGTTGACCTCGGCGGTCGGGCGGGCCCAGATCCGCTCCAGGGTGGAGTAGCCGGCCTCGCCGCGGGTGCCGGACGACTTGGCGACCTCCAGCCACTGCTCCTCGTCGAACGGCAGCTCGGCGAACAGCTCGCGCTCGCGGTCGGTCAGCTCGATCACGCCGTCGTAGAAGCCCGGGACCGCCACCTTGCGGTCGGCGTCGTGCAGGGCGGCGGCCAGCTCGGCCGCGACCTGGGCGGGGTTGGGGACGGCGCCGCCGAAGGAACCGGAGTGGATGTCGGTGTCCGGCCCGTACAGGTCGATCTGGGCGTCGGCGAGGCCGCGCATGCCGGTGCAGACGGTCGGCGTGGACGCGGACCACATGCCGGTGTCGGAGATGACGACCACGTCGGCGGCCAGCCGGTCGGCCTCGCGGCGGACCAGGTCGGCGAAGTTCGGCGAACCGGACTCCTCTTCACCCTCGATCAGCAGCTTGAGGTTGACGGCCGGCGCGGTGCGGCCGGTCGCGGCCAGGTGGGCCCGCACGCCCAGGGTGTGGAAGAACACCTGGCCCTTGTCGTCGGCGGCGCCGCGCGCGTACAGCCGGTCGCCGACCACGGTCGGGGTGAACGGCTCGGTGTCCCAGCCGTCCTCCTGGGCGGCGGGCTGCACGTCGTGGTGCCCGTAGACCAGGACGGTCGGCGCGGACGCGTCCCCGGAGGGCCACTCGGCGAACACCGCCGGCAGGCCGTCGGTCTCCCACACCTCGGCGACCGGGAAGCCGGTGTCGCGCAGCTTGCCGACCAGCCACTCGGCGGAGCGCCGCACGTCGCCGGCCCGGGCCGGGTCGGCGGAGACCGACGGGATGGCCAGCCACGCGGAGAGGTCTTCGAGGAAGGCGGCCTGGTGCCGGTCGATGTAGGAGCGGACGACGCTGTCCGGGGTACTCGTCATACCGACGACTGTAGTTCGCCCGTGCGGGTGCCCGCCCCGGCCCTCCGGCTCAGGGGCGTTCCCGGGGCTGTAACCTCCGTCACCCCCGCCGCGCACGGGCGCGGACGGGGGTGACGGAGGGGGTGCGGGCCTCAGCCCGAGCGGCGCAGCATCGTGATCCGCGAGCGGGTGAGCACCGCCGCCAGGCCGGCCGCGAGCAGCGGGAGCACCACGACGGTGGCTCCGATGGTCAGCCAGGGGAAGACCACGGTCGCGCCGTTGGCGATCTCCTCCGGGCTCATGCCGGGGTAGCTGCGCGCCGCTCCCTCGACCTTGCGCAGTGCCACGCCCGGCACGATGCCGCAGACCACGCCGAGCAGGGCGCCCATGGCGGCGATCACGCCGCACTGGAAGCCGGACAGCGAGCGGCGGATGCGCGGCTCGGCGCCGACCGCCGCGAGGGTGGTCAGGTCGCGCTGGGAGTCGGCGGCGGCCAGTCCCGTGGCGATGCCGGCGGCGCCCAGGGCGACCAGGCCGGCGAAGACGCTCAGGCCGAGAGTGACGAGATCGGCCTGGGACTGGTAGCCGCGCTCGACGGTGAGGACGTCGCGGTCGCTGATCTTGGCGAGCGCGCCGTCGGCCTTCTGCTGGGCGCCGTCGGAGGGCACGGTGCCGGGCAGCCAGACCGAGCCGGCCACCGAGGTGGTGAACCCGAGCGCGGCCGCGGTGTCCGGGCTGATCACGGCCTGCCCGGGGGCGGGCAGCGTGGCGTCCGCGAGGACCGCGTCGACGGCGATCTCGTGCCGGACGGGCTTCTTGTCGGCGCTGCCGCCCGCGGTGTACGAGCTGAAGGAGACCGGTTCGGTGTACTGCAGCGCGACCTTGCCGTCCTTGAGGTACCGGGCGTCGAAGACCACGGCCTTGCCGGCCGCGAGGGCCTGGCCGGCGGCCGGGTCGGTGACGCCGTAGAGGTTGTGCAGCAGGGTGGCGTCGCCGGCCGACAGCGGGCTGTAGGGGCTGCCGCGGCGGTTGTTGGTCTGGCAGCGCTTGTCGGTCTGCAGGATCCGCTCGACCTCGCCGGGACCGAACGCGCGGTCCGTGTCGGTGACGGGGCAGCGCATCTCCTTGGGCACCTCGACGCTGATGTAGCCGCACCCCCCGTCGTCGGAGCAGCTCTCCTTGTAGTGCACGCTCTGGACGTCGGCGCGCGGGCCGAGGTCGGGGATGCCGCGTTCGACGGCCTCGCGCATCTGCGGCAGCAGCTTGGTGTCGGCAGCGGACAGCCAGCCGGTGCCGAGCAGGACGGCACCGGCGGGACCGTGGGCGACGTACTCGCGCCGGTACTGCTCCTCGAAGCTGGCGGTGTAGACGCTGACGGCGACGGAGCCGGCTACGGCGGCCATGACGGCGGCGACGGCGGGCGCGGTGCGGCCGCGGTGGCGCACCGAGTCGCGCAGGGCGAGCCGGGGGCCGAGCGAGAGCCAGCGGCCGAGCCGGCCGAAGAGGCCGACCAGGTAGGGCGTGAGCGCGACCATGCCGAGTTCGGCGATGGCCGAGCCGCCGAGGACGGCGAGGCTGCGGTTGCCGCTGGTGGCACCGAACAGGGCGAGGGCGGCACCGCCGCCGAGCATCACCAGGCCGAGCACGGCGAGCTTGCGGCTCGGCGGCTTGAGCGAGTCCCGGCCGGTGAGCGCGGATACGACGTCCTGGCGGGAGGCCTGGACGGCGGGCACGACGGCCGCGAGCAGACCGGTGACCAGGCCGACCAGGAGCACGCCGAACAGGTCGAGCGGCTGGACGGCGAAGTGGCCGAAGCGCCGACCGGAGGACTCCTCGGCCTGGGTGCGCAGCAGCGCGGCCAGGCCGACGCCGAGACCGAGGCCGACCACAGCGCCGGTGACGCCGAGGACGATGCCCCCGCCGAGGACGACGGCGCGGACGTTGGCGCGCTCACCACCGGCGGCGGCGAGCAGGCCCAGCTGCCGCCGGGAGCGCCGGGCCCCGACGGCGAAGGCGGGGCCCGCGAGGAGGACGATCTCCAGCAGGGCCATGCCGACGACGGTGGCGAGGATGACGACGCCGGTCTGGTTGAAGTACGCGGTGTCGCCGACCTGGTGCCGGTCCTGTTCGACGTAGTACGGGACGTCGGCGCGGGCCGGCGGGTCGATCAGGACGGCGCGGGAGGTGAGGTTGAAGCCGTACTCGTTGAGTTCGGTGACCTTGTGCCAGTCGAGGCCGGCGCCGCCGGGGAGCTTGACCAGCCAGCGGGTGGGCTCACCGGTGCCGCCGGCCGGGCCGCGGGTGGCGCCGGGGGTCTTGGCGAGCTGGTCGATGACGGCGCCGGGGCGGGCGATGAGTTCGGTGCCGTTCAGTTCGCCGGGGTACTCGTAGACGCCGGTGATCGTGAAGGGGGTGCCCTCCAGCCCGCGGACGGCGGTCCGGTCGCCGAGCTTGAGTCCGGAGCGCCTGAGGAAGTCCGGGGTGACGGCGGCCTCGCGGTCGCCCGTGGGGGCGCGGCCCTTGACGCGGTTCATCCGGCCGTTCCAGACCGGGTCGGTCAGGTCGGCCTCGCTGACGCGGGTGCTGAGCAGGCCCTCGGTGCTGCTCGCCGCGGTGTACGGGCCCTGCCGTTCGGGCACGAGGGTGGCGCCGGCCGGGAGCAGTTGCCGGGCCAGGTCGGCGGGTGCGGTGTCCAGGGCGCGCTGCTGCGCGGGGGTGACCTGGGGAGCGCCGCCGTCCTTGGCGGTGTCCTTGGGGTTCTGGATGGTGAACCCCGTGTCCGGGTCGGGCGCCTGCTGGACGGAGGAGCCGCGTTCGACCATCTCCAGTGCGCCGGCGGCCTGGCCCATGACCCGTACCGCGTGTTCGACGGGCGTGAGATCGGCGCTGCGGAAGACCACGTCGGCGCCGGTGACACCGAGGACGGGCAGGGCGACCATGGCGATGACCAGGGCGCTGCGGCCCTTGGCGCGCAGGGCGTCACGGCGGGCGATGCGCAGGGCGACCCGCCAGGCGCTGAGCTTCACTCGTCCACCTTCATGCTGTTGGTGGCGGCGCTGACCAGGAGGCTGGCGGCGTCCTGGCTGACGGACTCGTCGACCATCCGGCCGTCGCGCAGGAAGACGACGCGGTCGGCCCAAGCGGCGTGCCGGGCCTCGTGGGTGACCATCATGGCGGCGGCGCCGGCGTCGCAGCGGGCGCGCAGGACGGCGAGGACGGCCTCGCCGGTGGTGGAGTCGAGCGCGCCGGTGGGTTCGTCGGCGAGGACCAGGCGGCGGTCGCCGATCAGGGCGCGGGCGATGGCCACCCGCTGCTGCTGGCCGCCGGACATGTCGTCGGGGAAGCGGTCGGCGAGTTCGGGGATGCCGAGTTCCTCCAGGGCGGCGAGGGCCTCGCGGCGGGCCGCACGGGCCGACAGGCCGTCGAGTTCGCGCGGCAGCGAGATGTTCTCGGCGGCGGTGAGGGCCGGTATCAGGTTGTAGTCCTGGAACACGTAGCCGACGGAGCGGCGGCGGACCTGGGCGAGCCGCTTGCGGTTGAGGTCGCCGAGGGCGACGCCCTCGACCAGGACCCGGCCGGTGCTCGGGCTGTCGAGGCCGCCGGCCAGCGTCAGCAGGGTCGACTTGCCGGAGCCGGAGGGGCCCATGACGGCGACGAACTCGCCGGGGTGGACCTTGAGGTCGACGCCGCGCAGGGCCTGGACCTCGGCCGCGCCGTGGCCGTGGACGCGGGTGACGTCCTCCAGGTGCAGCACCGGCGCCTGCCGGGACTCTTGGGTGTGGGACACGATTCCCCCCTAGTACTGGGTGTGGGCTCGGGGTCGGGGCCCGGGCCGGTGGTTCGGTGCCGGGGCGCTCAGGTGCGCAGGCGGCGGCCGCGTTTGGCGGGTGCGGCACCGCCGTCGCGGGCGGCCTCGGCGGTACGGGTCTGCAGGAGTTCGGCCTGCTGGGCGAGCCGGGTCTCGCAGTGGTCGAGCCAGCGGATCTCGGCTTCGGTCTGGAAGATCAGCTGGTCCAGGACGAGCAGCCAGGCGAGGTCGTTGCTCGCCGAGGGCACCGCGCCCGGCCGGCCCCCCTCACCGGGCCGAGGGGCGCCGGCGAGGGCGCGGCCCTTGAGCCGGGTGTAGTCCTGCAGCGCCTTGATGCTGTGCCGGCGCTGCCCCTGGACGACGGCGGAGACGTCCACCCCCGGGACGGTGACGGCCATGGCGAGCTTGATCGCCAGTTCGTCGCGCGGCGGGTTGGTCCGGGGTACCGGGGTGTCGAACCAGGCGCGCAGCTCGGTGCGGCCGGCCTCGGTGACGGCGTAGAACTGGTGGCCCTCCCCGTCCTCCCCGGCGGGCTCGACCAGGCCGTCGCGTTCCAGCCGGGACAGCGTGGTGTAGACCTGCCCGACGTTGAGTGGCCAGGTGGCGCCGGTGCGCGCCTCGAACTCGGTGCGCAGTTGGTAGCCGTAGCGAGGGCCCTGGTCGAGCAGGGCGAGCAGACCGTGACGGATGGACATACTCAGTATGTATACCCGGTATGCCCTGCCGTCTCAACCCGCACCCCCTCCCCCGGCGACCGGGTACCGTCGTGCGGTGTGAGCCAGTTGCGCATCGCCACCTTCAACCTGTTGCACGGTCAGCCGCTCGCCCCGGACGGCGCGCCGCGGCCCTATCCGGCCGACGCCGGCGAGCCGTTGGCCGCGGCGGTGGCCGCGCTGGACGCCGACGTCCTGGCGCTCCAGGAGGTGGACCGGTGCCAGGCGCGCTCCGGCGGCACCGACCAGGCGGCGGTGGCGGCCGCGGCGATGGGCACGAAGGACTGGCGCTTCGCCGCCGCGCTGCACGGCCGCCCGGCACCGGTGGCGGGCTGGCTGCCGGATCCGTCCGGGCCCGACGGCCTGCGGGTGTACGGGCCGGGCGAGGTCGGCGACGACGCCCCGCCCTCGTACGGGACGGCCCTGCTGACCCGGCTCCCGGTGCGGCACTGGCGGGCCCGGCGCTTCGCCCCGGCGCCGTTCGGGCTGCCGCTGCGGGTGGCCGGGCGGCGCGGACTGACCCCGGTGCCGGACGAGCCGCGGGCCGCGCTGGCGGCGGTGCTGGAGGGCGATCGCGGGCCGTTCACCGTGGTCGCGGCGCACCTGTCCTTCGTGCCGGGCTGGAACATGGCGCAGCTGGCGGGCATCCGGCGGTGGATCGCCGACCTGCCGCAGCCGTACCTGGTGCTGGGCGACTTCAACCTGGTGGGCGCGGTGCCGCGCACGGTGCTCGGCGGGGCGACGGCGCTGGAGCGCACCGCGCCCAGGGCGCGGGTGCGGGAGCTGCGGGCGAGCCGGCGGGCCCGGCCGCTCCTGGCCGAGCCGCGCCGGCGGCGGGTGCGCGAGCCGCGGCCCCGCCTGCAGGGCTGGTACGACCTGGCGCGCACGCCGACGTACCCCTCGCACCGGCCGGCGGTGCAGTTCGACCACGTGCTGGCGATCGGCGTGCCGCGCACGGCGGTGGGCCCGGCCGCGGCGCCGCGCGCGGCGGTGTCGGACCACCGGCCACTGCTGGTCGAGGTGTCGCTCTAGGGCGTGTCAGACAAGCCCTGGGGTTCTCGCTCCAGCGTTCTCTGGGGCAGCTGCCGGGTCAGGACCCCGGCCTGCTGCGGGACGTGGATGCCGGCCGCCGGGGCCGGGTCGTACTGCAGGAGCAGCATGGCCGCGTCGTCACCGAGCTGGCGTCCGACGTGCCGCACCACGTCCTCGTGCAGGCGCTGCAGGACGTCGGCGGGACGGCCGTCGGCGCAGCGCGGGAACCGTTCGGCGAGCGGGTAGAAGGCGCCCGCACGGTCGCGGGCCTCGATCACCCCGTCGGTGAACAGCAGCACCCGGTCGTCGCCCTGCAGCGACACCCGGTGGACCGGTGGGCGGACGTCGGCCGGGTCGAGGACGCCCAGCGGCGGCACGGTCTCGGCGAGTTCGAGCGGGCGGACCTCGCCGCCGCGCAGCAGCAGCGGCGCGGGGTGCCCGCAGTTGACGATCTCGGCGGCACCGTCGGGCCCGACGCCGATCAGCACCAGGGTGACGAACTCCTCCTCCACCCCCGGGTGGTCGTTCTCGTGCAGGGCGCGGTCGAGGCTGACGGCCAGCCAGCCGGCCACCCGGTCCAGCGCGGGCTCCTGGTGGGCGGCCTCGCGGAAGGCGCCGAGCACGGCGGCGGCCGTCTCGACCGCACCGAGGCCCTTGCCGCGCACGTCGCCGACCACGGCCCGTACGCCGTGCCGGGTGTTGACCACCTCGTAGAGGTCGCCGCCGATGCGGGCGTGCGCGGCGGCGGCCTCGTAGTGGACGGCGGCCCGGACGGTGCCGACCCGCTCGGGGACGGGCCGCAGCAGGACCCGGCGGGCGATCGAGGCGACCAGCTGGGCGTCGGCCAGCGCCCGTTCCTGGCGCAGCCTCAGGGTGGCGCTGACCCAGCCGATCATGGCGACGAGCAGGATGGCGATGACGCTGGCGGCGTGCACGGACGAGCCGAGCGTGTCGCTGCGGAAGGCCATCAGGAAGGCCGCCGCCTCGGCGCACAGGCCGATGACGAACGGGTACCAGGTGCGGCGGCTGACCACGGCGGCCAGCGCGGGCACGGCGGTGAGGGCGGGTTCGACCGTCACCCCGGTGCCGCTGAGGTAGTCGAGGACGACGATCAGCGCCATGCCGATGAACGGCAGCGCCAGCGCCGTCCTCGGCCAGGTGCCGGTCGTGTTCGGAGCGGGACCCGGGGTCGGCCCGGTGAACCGCTCTCTGATCCATCCGGTCGCGCTCAACTTCGGTTCTCCAGCAGAAGGCGCCGATGCCGGGGGCACCTGCGGTAATGACTGAGGGTTAGGGAATACGGGCCTCGCTGGCGGCCGGAGCACGGGGGTTGACCGGTTACCGACCCCACAATAGGCACGAAACGTGCACGACGCACAGGTTTCGGGCACTGGCGTGATGACTTGGATGCTCTGCGTGACTCATTAGTCACTGTTCCCGATCAGAAGCCGTTCCAACTCTTTTCGGTCGGGAAGTCCTGCCGGACGGACGATCCGCCCGCTGCGGACGTACAGGAACGAAGCCGTGACCTGCTCGGGATCGACGCCCATCTGCTCGGCCCAGGCCAGCCGGTAGACCGCGAGCTGCAGCGGGTCCGCGGTCTCCTCGCGATGGGTCTTCCAGTCCACCACTTCGTAGCGTGACACACCACCTGATTCTGACACCACGTCACCGTCACGGTAGACCGCGTCGATCCGGCCGCGCACCACCCGCCCCGCCAGCACCAGTTGGAACGGCGCCTCGACCCGGTAGGGCTTGCGCTGCGCGTACGGGGTGCGCAGGAACGCCTCCTTGAGCCGCTCCAGGTCCTGCTCGTCCTCGATGCCGTCGTCGTCCGCGCCGGGCAGCGCGCCGGGCTCGATCAGCAGCAGCGGCTCGATCCGGCCCTGCACCCAGGCGTGGAAGCGGGTGCCGCGCCGGGCGGCGGGCTGCGGGGGGCGCGGCATCGGGCGGGCCAGGTCGCGCGCGAAGCCGTCCGGGTCGGCGGCCAAGCGAAGCAGTTGGGTGGCGGACAGCGCGGCGGGCAGCGGCACCTCGCGCGCGGTGCGCCGGGAGCGCTCCAACTCGCCCAGCAGCGCGGTCAGATCGCGGTCCCAGGAGGCCAGCTGGCGCTGGTCCTCGGCGGCCATCGGCTCCGGTTCGGGGGCGGGCGCACCGGCCAGGCGGGCTCGCACCACCCCGGCGACCCGGCGGCGGGCGTGCTGCGCGGCCGGGTCCAGCGGCAGGGGCCAGGGCCGGTCGACGGAGGTGGTCAGCGCCGGGTTCTCGGCGCCCTTCTCCGGCTGCTCGGCCCAGTGCTCGACCTCGCCCGCGCCGGGCTGCTCGCAGTGCTCGCGCAGCTCCTCCAGGAAGGCGGACGGACCGCGGACGGTCTTCTGGCTCGGCCCCCACCAGTGACCGGAGGCCAGCAGCAGCGAGCGGGGGCGGGTAAACGCGACGTAGCCGAGGCGCAGTTCCTCGGTGGCGGAGTGCTCGGCCAGCTCCTTCCTGAAGGCGGTCATCGTCCTGCTGTTCCACCCGCCGCGCACGTCGGGCAGGGTGGCCGCGTCGCCGCGCAGGGCGTGCGGGAGCACACGCTTGGCGCTGGTCCAGCGTTCGCGCGGGGTCGAGGAGGGGAACGCGCCCCGTACCAGGCCGGGGACGGCGACCACGTCCCACTCCAGGCCCTTGGACTTGTGCGCGGTGAGCACCTTCACGGTGTCCTCGCCGCCGGGCAGGCTGCTGTCCAGGCCGCGCTCGTACTCCTGAGCGGCGCGCAGGAAGCCGAGGAAGGCGGCGAGGCCCGGGTCGCCGTCGAGGTCGGCGAAGGAGGCGGCGACGTCCAGGAAGGCGTGCAGGGTCTCCCGCCGCCGGGCGGCCAGGGCCTGCGGGGAGGCGGCGAGCTCGACCTCCAGGCCGGTGACCGCCAGCACCCGGTGCAGCACGTCCATCAGCGGGTCGGCCAGCGAGCGGCGCAGCTCGCGCAACTCCTGGGCGAGACGGGCGAAGCGCACCCGCGCCTCGGCGGAGAACGGCAGGTCGTCGGGCTTCCCCTCCTCGCCGAACGGGGAGTCCAGGAAGCTCTCCACCGCGTCGGCCAGCGACACCACCTCGGTCGGATCGGCCTCGGCGACGGCGGCGGCCAGCGCCTCGACGTCCTCGGGCCGGTCGGTGCGGACCAGCTCGGCGGCCCGGCGGCCGAGCAGCGCGAGGTCGCGCGGGCCGATCCGCCAGCGCGGGCCGACCAGGAGGCGCACCAGCGCGGCGTTCGCGGTCGGGTCCTGCAGCACCTCGCAGACCGCCACCAGGTCGGCCACCTCGGGCAGTTGCAGCAGCCCGCCGAGGCCGACCACCTCGACCGGCACCTCGCGGGCGACCAGCGCCGCGTGGATGTCCGGGAAGGCGGCGCCGCCCCGGCACAGCACGGCGATCCGGCCGGGCGCGGTGCCGGTGCGCACCAGGTGGGCGATCGAGTCGGCGAGCCAGTCGACCTCCTCGGCGTGGGTGGGCAGCAGCGCCGTCCGCACGAAGCCGTCCCGCTCGGCGCCGGGCGCCGGGCGCAGCGCCTCGACGCCCTCGTGCATCCCCCGCAGCGGCGCGGCGAGGGTGTTGGCGAAGGCGAGCAGGCGCCCGCCGCTGCGGCGGTTCTCGCTGAGCGCGTAGCGCTCGGCGGGGCGGCCGTCGGCCTTGGGGAAGTGCCGGGGGAACTCGTCGAGGTTGGCGACGGAGGCGCCGCGCCAGCCGTAGATCGCCTGGCAGGGGTCGCCGACGGCGGTCACCGGGTGGCCGCTGCCCGCACCCTCGGGGCCGGCCCCGAAGAGCCCGGCGAGCATCAGGCGCTGGGCGACCGAGGTGTCCTGGTACTCGTCCAGCAGCACGACCCGGAACTGGCCGCGCAGCAGCTCGCCGACCTCGGGGCGCTGCTGGGCGAGACGGGCGGCGGCGGCTATCTGGTCGCCGAAGTCCATCAGCCCGGCGGAGCGCTTGCGGCGCCGGTAGTCCTCGACCAGGCGCAGCAGCTCCAGCCGGGCCCGGGCGGTGGCCGGGACGGCCCGCAGGTCGTCGTTGGTCAGCTTGACGGTGGCGAGGGTGTCCAGCAGCTCCTCGTCGAAGTCGCGCAGGGCCTGTGGCTCGACGAGGTGCTCGGCGAGTTCGCCGTCCAGCGCGGTGAGGTCGGCGACCAGGTTGGCGAAGGTGCCGGTGAGCGCGGGGAACGGGCCGCGGGCGGTGCGCAGCACCTTGGCGGCGAGCTGGAAGCGGGTGGCGTCGGCGAGCAGCCGGACGTCCGGCTCGATGCCGATCCGCAGGCCGTGCTCCTTGAGGAGGCGGCCGGCGAAGGCGTGGTAGGTGGAGATCTCCGGGTCGCCGAGCGGTTCGCCGCCGTCCCGGTCCGCGACGCCGGCCCTCAGCAGGGCGGCGCGGACCCGTTCGGAGAGCTCGCCGGCGGCCTTGTTGGTGAAGGTGAGGCCGAGCACCTCCTCGGGCCGTACGGCGCCGGAGCCGACCAGCCAGACGACCCGGGCGGCCATCACCGTGGTCTTGCCGGAGCCGGCGCCGGCCACGATCACGGCCGGCTCCAGGGGCGCGCCGATGGCCGCCATCTGCTCCCGGTTGAACGGGATCCCCAGCAGCTCCTTGAGCTGGTCGGGATGGCTGAGCACGGCGGTCACCCCGCAACCGTAACCGGAGCGACGGACAAGCCTCGCCTCACCGGGTCCGCAGGGTCCGCAGGCCGCGCGGGCCCGCTACTCGACCAGCTGCGCCCCGTCCCGCTGGGCCGAGCAGCTGCGGCGGAAGGCGCAGCGGTCGCAGCCGCCGCCCGTCTGCGGGACGAAGCGCTCGGCGAGGACCTTCCCGGCGGCCTCGGCGAGCAGGCCCTCGATCCACGGCTCGCCCTCCGGAGGCTCCTGCCGCTGCACCTTGGGGGCGTCCCGGGAGGCCTTGGCGGCGGGCTCGCGCAGGTGGACCAGTTCGGCGCCGCCGGTGGCCGGGGGGTGTTCGGCGAAGCCGGGCAGCTCGTTGAGGGCGCCGGCCCGGACGGCGAGCTGGTAGACGGCGAGCTGCTTGTGCTCGGGCAGGGACTTGTCGGTGGGGATCTGCTTGCCGGTCTTGAAGTCGACCACGTAGGCGCGCCCGGCCGCGTCCTTCTCGACCCGGTCCATCGAGCCGCGGATGCGCACCGAGACGCCGCCGACGTCGAGGGTGACATCGAAGCCGTGCTCGGTGGCGACCACGTCCCGGCCGCGTTCCAGGACGTGCCAGTTGAGGAAGCGCTCCAGGGCGGCCCGGGCCTCGCTCTTCTCCTGGTGGGACTTCCAGGGCGCGTCGAAGGCCAGCGCGTCCCAGACGGTGTCCAGGCGCTCCATGAGGACGGCGAGGTCGGCGGGGGTGCGGCCGGAGCCGACCTCGTCGGCGAGCGCGTGCACCACGTTGCCGAAGCCCTGGGCGGCCGAGCCGGCGGCACGCGCCTTGACCTCCTTGTCCAGGAACCACTGCAGCGAGCAGCTCTCCAGCTGCTCCAGGCCGCTGCCGGACAGCCGCACCGGCAGGTCGGCGCTGCGCAGCGGCTCGGGGGCGGCGGTCGGGTCGTCCAGGCCCCACCAGCGCTCGGGGTGGGCGGCGGGCACCAGCGGCAGCCCGTCCTCGTCGGTGGCGGCGGCGAGGGTGGCGAGCCGTTCGGCGGCGGCGCGGCGCAGCTCGGGCGTGCGGGCGGGGTCGACGGTGACCGCGCGCAGCTCGGCGACCAGGGCGGCGACGGACAGCGGGCGGCGCGGGCGGTGGGTGACGTCCTCGACGGTGACCGGCGGGGTGCGGCGCACCACCTTGCCGGTCCGCGGGTCGACGTCCTCCCGGTAGAGCTCGCGCAGGAAGCGGGAGGGTTCGTCGCCGTCGTCGGCGGGGGCCTTGACGGCGGTGACGATCAGCCGCTCCTTGGCGCGGGTCGCCGCGACGTAGAAGAGGCGGCGCTCCTCGCCGAGCAGGGCGGCCGGGGAGAGCGGTTCGGCGAGGCCGTCGCGGCCGATCCGGTCGGCCTCCAGCAGGGAGCCGCGGCGGCGCAGGTCGGGCCAGAGGCCGTCCTGGACGCCGGCGACGACGACCAGGCGCCACTCCAGGCCCTTGGAGCGGTGGGCGGTCATCAGCCGGACGGCTTCGGGGCGCACGGCCCGGACGGTGAGGGTGTCGGCGGCGATGTCCTGGGCGTCGAGTTCGGCGAGCAGGTCGAGGGCGCTTCGGTGGCCGGTGACCTGTTCCTCGGCGCGGGCGGCGGTCTCGAACAGGGCGCACAGCGCGTCCAGGTCGCGGTCGGCGTTGCGGCCGCCGGCGCCGCCGCGCAGGGCGGCCCGTTCCAGGCGCTCGCGCCAGCGGCGGCTGCCGTCCCACAGCTCCCAGAGCGCCTCCTCGGCGGTGCAGCCGCCGGCCAGCAGCTCGCGGACCTTGCGCAGCAGGGTGCCGAGGTCGCGGGCGCGGCGGGCGTACGCGGGGTCGAGGGCGACCAGCCGCTCGGGTTCGGCGAGGGCCTCGCGGATCAGTTCGCCGGCCGGGCGCAGGGCGGCGGTGGGGCGGCCGTCGGCGCGCAGCGCGGCGCGTTCCTCCTCGCGCAGGGCGCGGCCCAGGCGGCGCAGGTCGGAGCCGTCGAGGCCGCCGAGCGGGCCGGTGAGCAGGGCGTGCGCCAGGTCGGTGGTGAGCGGGTCGGGAGTGTCGGCGGCCTCGCCCCCGGACTCGGCGTCGGCATCGGCGTCGCTGTCGGTGTCGGCATGGGTGTCGGCGTGCCGGTCGCGGGCCGCCTGCCACGCCGCCTGCTGGGCGCAGACCCGCAGGGCGAGCAGCAGCTGGGCGACGGCGGGCTCCTCGCGCAGCGGCAGGTCGTCGCCGTCGATCTCCAGCGGGACGCCGGCCGCGCCGAGCGCCCGCCGCACGCCCGGTATGGAGCGGGCACCGGCCCGGACCAGCACGGCCATCTCGCCCCAGGGCACGCCGTCCTCCAGGTGGGCGCGACGCAGCAGGTCGGCGATCGAGTCGAGCTCGGCGCCGGGGGTCGGGTAGGTGTAGACCTCGGCCCGGCCGCCCTCGCGGGAGGGCAGCAGGGCGCGGTGCTGGGCGAGCTTGTCGGCGGGCAGCCGGCCCATCGGCATCCGCCGGGCGATCTCCCGGGAGGCGGCGAGCAGGAGGGCCCCGGAGCGGCGGGAGACCCTCAGCACCCTGACCTCGGCGGGTTCGCCGTCGGCGCGGCGGAAGGTCTGCGGGAAGTCGAGGATGCCGTTGATGTCGGCGCCGCGGAAGGCGTAGATCGACTGGTCGGGGTCGCCGACCGCGACCAGGTCGCGGCCGCCGCCGGCGAGCCGGCGCAGCAGCCGGACCTGGGAGGGGTCGGTGTCCTGGTACTCGTCGACGAAGACGACGTCGTAGCGCCGGCGCAGCTCCTCCTCGACCTCGGGGCGCTCGGCGAGCAGGACGGCGCGGTGGACGAGTTCGGCGTAGTCCAGGACGCCGCGCAGGTCGAGCACGTCGAGGTAGTCGGCGAGGAAGTGCGCGGCGGCGGCCCAGTCGGGGCGCTGGACGCCCTGGGCGAAGCGCTCCAGCTCGGCCTCGCCGAGGCCGAGCTCGCGGCTGCGGGCGAGGACGGCGCGGACCTCGTCGGCGAAGCCGCGGGTGGTCAGGCAGGCCCGCAGGTCCAGCGGCCAGGCGATCCGGGAGCCCGCGGCCGAGCCGCCGGTCGACTCCGTGCGGCGGGCGTCCTCGGCGCCGCCGGCCAGCAGTTCGCGGACCATGACGTCCTGCTCGGGGCCGGAGAGCAGCCGCAGCGGCTCGGCGTAGTCCTGCGGGTCCTGGTGGGCGCGCAGCAGGGCGTAGCAGAAGGAGTGGAAGGTGGTGGCCTGCGGGGCGGCGGCGGAGCTGCCGAGCCGGCCGGACATCCGGTCGCGCAGCTCCATCGCGGCCTTGCGGCTGAAGGTGAGGACGAGGATCCGCTCGGGGTCGGTGCCGTCCGCGATCCGCCGGGCGACCGCCTCGACCAGGGTGGTGGTCTTGCCGGTGCCGGGCCCGGCCAGCACCAGCAGCGGCCCGTCGGCGTGCTCGACCACGGCGCGCTGGTAGGCGTCCAGCACGGGCGGGTCGGGCTGGACGAGCGGGCTGCGCACGAGCCGGTAGGGGGAAGTCACGGAGTGGTCCTGGGGTCGAGCAGGGCATGGCAGGGCGGGCCCGCCGGGGCCCGCCCGCATCGAGCCTACGATCCTCCCCCGTCAATCCCGTCCGTGCGGGGAGTTCGGGGAAATCTCCCGGCCGTCCCAGCGGGCCCGCCGGAGGTCGACCCGGGGCGGGTCGGCGAGCTCGCGCAGCGGGGTGCCCTCCTCGCCGTAGTGGGTGAGGGCGCGCTGCTCGTGCCCGGGCAGGAAGCGGCCGTCCGCGCGGATCACCCGCCACCAGGGCACCGAGCCGCCGTACAGGGCCATCACCCGGCCGACCTGCCTCGGCCCGCCCTGGCCGAGGTACTCGGCGACGTCGCCGTAGGTCATCACCCTGCCGGGTGGAATCCGCTCGGTCAGGTCGAGCACCAGTTCGGCGAAGGGCGGTAGGGCGTCCGGAAGGCCGTCGTCTGTTACGTCCGTCACCTGCGGCATTCTTCCTTACAGGGGCGCACCCCCGGTCCCGGGCGAACGGGACGCCGCGCCCGATCCGCCCCCTGTCCAGCACGGGGGGTCGGGGCATGCCACCATCTTCGGGGCGGTGAGTGGTGATACGAGGACAAGACCAGATGACCGGGACGGCTGACGTGGGCGTGGACAAGGACTCCGACGAGTCCGCTGCCGCCGTGCCCCCGGCGCCCGGCGGCGGGACCGAAGGCCGGCCCGAACCGGGGCCGACGCCGGAAGTCTCCCTGATCAAGGACCCGACGATCAAGACCCCCGCGCCCGCGAAGGCCCCCGAGCAGCGCGAACCGCCCGAGCAGCGCCAACCCGAAGAGCACGAACAGCCCGAGCAGCCCTGGCAGCCCGAGCAGCCCTGGCAGCCCGAGCAGCCGGCGCAGCCCGACGACCAGGACCCGCCGGAGGACGCCCCCCACCTGGACGTCGACGAGCCGCTGCTCGCCGCCCGCGCGCACCGCCCGTCCGACCTGATCCGCTTCCTGGTCGGCGTCTTCGGGATAGTCGCCGTCTTCGTGCTGGCCGGCATCGCCACCTCGACCACCACCGGCATCGAGCAGGACATCGCCACCAACGCGCCGCACTTCTCCGCGGTGCTCTCCACCATCACCGGCCTGATCTCCAGCGTCGCGGTGCTCGCCGTGCCGCTGGCCTTCGCCGTCGAGCGGCTGATCAAACGCGACGGCCTGCGGGTCGCCGACGGCGTGCTGGCCTCGGTGCTCGCGTACGGCGTCTCGCTCGGCATCGACTGGTGGGTGGCCGAGGGCGCCTCCGAGCACATCCGCGACGCGCTGACCCGGCTGCCGATGGACAGCAACGGCACCCTCACCGACCCGGTGCACGGCTACCTCGCCCCGGTGATCGCCTACATGACCGCCGTCGGCATGTCGAGCAGACCACGCTGGCGGGTCGCCCTCTGGGTGGTGGTCGTCTTCAGCGGCGTCACCGAG
Source organism: Kitasatospora sp. NPDC034023 (assembly GCF_055575795.1). NCBI lineage: Bacteria > Bacillati > Actinomycetota > Actinomycetes > Kitasatosporales > Streptomycetaceae > Kitasatospora > Kitasatospora sp. NPDC034023. The sequence goes on along the minus strand of NZ_JBVIRY010000036.1, from coordinate 32,446 downwards.
CTCCTCGGCGGCTACACCACCCCGCTGTCGCTGATGCTCACCGTGCTGATCGGCTGGTCCGTCGCCTACGGCACGCTGTACGCGATCGGCTCCCCGAACATCCGGCCCACCGGTCAGCACATGATGATCGGCCTGCGCAAGGTCGGCTTCACCCCGGACGGCGCCCTCCGCGCCCCCGACGCCCCCGGCGGCACCCGCCGCTACTACGTCACCCAGCAGGGCGGCCCGCCCCTGGACGTCCACATCATCGACCGCGAGCAGCAGGCCTCCGGCTTCTTCTACCGGGCCTGGCGGCGGCTGCGGCTGCGCTCGGTCGCGGTGCGCCGCAGCCCGCAGTCGCTGCGCCAGGCGCTGGAGCAGGAGGCCCTGATCGCGTACGCGGCGGCCGCCTCGGGCGCCCGCGCGCCGCAGCTGGTCGCCACCTCCGAGCTCGGCCCGGACGCCGCGATCCTGGTGTACGAGAACATCGAGGGCCGCATCCTCGACGAGCTGGCCGACGACGAGGTCACCGACCCGGTGATGGCCTCGATCTGGCAGTCGGTGGCCGCCCTGCACGAGCGCCGGATCGCCCACCGCCGGCTGACCGGCGAGTCCCTGCTGGTGGTGGACGAGCGGACCGCCTGCCTGGTCAACCTCTCCGGCGGCGACATCGCCGCCACCGACCTGACCCTGCGCATCGACGTCGCCCAGCTGCTCACCACCTTCGCGCTGCGGATCGGCCCGGAGCGGGCCGTCGCCACCGCCAACGCGGTGCTCGGCGCCGAGCGGGTCGCCCAGGCGCTTCCGCTGCTCCAACCGGTCGGGATGAGCCGCTCCACCAGGGTCGACCTCGCGAAGCTCAGCAAGGAGCGCAAAGCCACCGCCCGGGCCAAGGCGCTGGAGCAGGTCGCGGCCGGCGAGCGCACCCAGGAGCAGGCCGAGGAGGACATCGCGGTCGCCGGCGAGGACCTGCTGAGCCGCATCCGCGGCCAGATCCTGCAGATCGCCCCCGAGGCGCCGATGGAGCCGGCCAAGCTGGAACGGCTGAAGCCGAAGAGCCTGATCATGGTGATCGCGCTCACCTTCGCCGCCTACCTGGCCCTGACCACCATCAAGCCGGCCCAGCTCAAGCTCTCCCAGATGAACTGGGCCTGGGCCGCGGCCGCCCTGGTCGCGGCCGCCTTCAGCTACGTCGCCGCCGCGATGAGCCTGACCGGCTTCGTCCCCGAGCGGCTGCCGTTCCGGCGCACCGTCGCCGCCCAGCTGGCCGGCTCCTTCGTCAAGCTGGTCGCCCCCGCCGCGATCGGCGGCATCGCGCTCAACACCCGTTACCTGCAGAAGGCCGGCATCCGCCCCGGCCAGGCGGTGGCCTCGGTCGGCGCCTCCCAGCTGGCGGGCCTGGCCGGGCACCTGCTGCTGCTGTTCAGCTTCGGCCTGATCACCGGCAGCCAGACCAACGGCGACCTCTCCGCCTCCCGCGCGGTGATCATCGGCGTGCTGACCGCCGCCGTGCTCGCCCTGGTGGTGGCCGCCGTCGCGCCGCTGCGCCGGTTCGTGCTGGGCCGGCTGCGCTCGCTGTTCTTCGGTGTGGTGCCGCGGATGCTCGACCTGATGCAGACGCCGAGCAAGCTGGTCACCGGCTTCGGCGGCATCCTGCTGCTGACCCTCTCCTTCACCGCCTGCCTGGACTTCTCGGTGCAGGCCTTCGGCGGCGACATCAGCTTCTCGGCGGTCGCGGTGGTCTTCCTGACCGCCAACGCGGCCGGCTCGGCGATCCCCACCCCGGGCGGCATCGGCCCGGTCGAGGTCGCCCTGATCGGCGCCCTGACCGTCGCGGACGTATCCCCCTCGGTCGCCACCCCGGCGGTCTTCCTCTACCGGGCGCTCACGTTCTGGCTGCCGGTCCTGCCGGGCTGGATCGCCTACAACGTGCTGCAGCGCAGGAGCGCGCTCTGAGCCGTCCCCGGCATACGACGGAGGGCCTCGCCGATCGGCGAGGCCCTCCGTCGTCAGCGCGCGCCGGTCGACACGCGCCGGTCGACACGCTCTAGTAGACCGGCTTGTGCGGCTCGATCTGGTTCACCCAGCCGAGCACGCCGCCGCCCAGGTGGACGGCGTTGGCGAAGCCCGCGGCCTTCACCACGGCCAGCACCTCGGCCGAGCGCACGCCCGACTTGCAGTGCAGCACGATCTTCCGGTCCTGCGGCAGCTTCTCCAGCGCGTCGCCCATCAGGAACTCGTTCTTCGGGATCAGCACCGCACCGGGGATGTTGACGATCTCGTACTCACCGGGCTCACGGACGTCGATGAGGTAGATGTCCTCCTTGTCGTCCTGCCACTGCTTCAGCTGGTGCGAGGTGACGGTCGAACCGGCGGCGGCGGCCTGCGCCTCCTCCGACACGACGCCGCAGAAGGCCTCGTAGTCGATCAGCTCGGTGACCGTCGGGTTCTCACCGCAGACCGCGCAGTTCGGGTCCTTGCGGACCTTCACCTGGCGGTAGTTCATCTCGAGGGCGTCGTAGATCATCAGCCGGCCGAGCAGCGGCTCGCCGATGCCGGCCAGCAGCTTGATCGCCTCGTTGACCTGGATCGAGCCGATGGACGCGCACAGCACGCCCAGCACGCCGCCCTCGGCGCAGGAGGGGACCATGCCCGGCGGCGGGGCCTCCGGGTACAGGCAGCGGTAGCAGGGGCCGTGCTCGGCCCAGAAGACGCTGGCCTGGCCGTCGAAGCGGTAGATCGAGCCCCACACGTACGGCTTGCCGAGCAGCACCGCGGCGTCGTTCACCAGGTAGCGGGTGGCGAAGTTGTCGGTGCCGTCCACGATCAGGTCGTAGCCGGAGAAGATCTCCATGACGTTGGAGTTGTCGAGGCGCTCCTCGTGCAGCACCACGTCGACGTAGGGGTTGATCTCCTTGACCGAGTCGCGCGCCGACTCCGCCTTGGAGCGCCCGACGTCCGACTGGCCGTGGATGACCTGCCGCTGCAGGTTCGACTCGTCCACCACGTCGAACTCGACGATCCCCAGCGTGCCGACACCGGCCGCGGCCAGGTACAGCAGCGCGGGCGAGCCGAGGCCGCCGGCGCCGACGCACAGCACCTTGGCGTTCTTCAGCCGCTTCTGCCCGGCCATGCCCACGTCGGGGATGATCAGGTGGCGGGAGTACCGGCGGACCTCATCGACGGTGAGCTCGTCGGCCGGCTCGACCAGGGGTGGCAACGACACGGGGACTCCGATGGATGTCTGTTCGGGTGGCCAGGGCCAGCCGCGGTGTGGGGTTGTTGCTCCGCCACTCGGGTGGCTCCTAGGCCAACAGTGTCATGCCCGACCGGTATTCCGAGACAGCCCGTCCGATGGGCGAGACGGGCGGCGCCGGATCGTGGGACCGGCCGCCCGGGCCCCCGCAGGCGCCCCGAGCCCGCGTTTCACGGGCCCGGGACACCTGCGGAGCACGCTCAGACCCGACAGGCCGTCTCCAGCCAGACGTCCCCCAGCGACTCCTCCAGCGGCACCTGAGTCCGCCATCCGAGACGGTCCCTGGCGGTGCGCACGTCCGCCTGCCGCCACGGCACCGGCTCGCCCGACACCGCCCGGCCCTCCGGCCGCTGGCCCTCCACCCGGTGCCCCGGGAGATGGTGCCCGGCCGGGTGGTGCTGGCCGGGCAGGTGGTCGCCGCCCGACCCGACGGCCTGCGCGGGCAGCAGGACCTGCCGGTTCTCCTCGACGATCGCCCCCTCGAAGCCCGAGGCCCGGACCAGCAGCTGGGCCGCGTCCCGGGCCCGGACCGCGTGCCCGCTGCCGATGTTGATCACCCCGGTGGCGGCCGACACCGCGGCCGACCGGATGGCCCGCGCGACGTCCCGGACGTCCACGAAATCCCGGTATCCGGACAGGTCCGGCATCCGCACCTGGTTCTCGTCCCGCTCCAGCGCCCGCCGCAGGCCCTCGGCCAGCCGCCCGAACAGCGAGGCGGTCGGCGCCCCCGGCCCCACCACGTCGAACACCCGCAGCACCGCCGCGTCCAGCCCGGAGGCCAGCACCAGCTCCGTCCCGGCCAGCTTGGACACCCCGTACGGGCCGACCGGCCGCGGCTCGGCCTGCTCGGCGACCGGCACTCCGCCGGGCACCGGCCCGTACTCGGCGGCCGAGCCGACGTGCACCAGCCGGGCCGGCTCCCGGCTGCGCCGGATCGCCTCGCAGACCGTCGCGACGGCCAGCGTGTTCGACCGGATCAGGGTGCGCGAACTGCCGTAGGTGGCGCCCGCGCAGTTGATCACCACTTGCGGCGCGACCGCGTCCAGGAAGCGGGCCAGCGCACCCGGGCTCCCGGTGGTCAGGTCGAAGCGGATGTCGGCCGAGTCGCGCCGGCCGAGCACCGTCACCTGCAACTCCTGGTCCATCAGCAGACGGTCGGTGACCCGGCGGCCGATGAAGCCGTCGGCGCCCAGCAGCAGCACCCTCATCGGGGGTGTCCTTCCACGAAGCGAGGTCGAGGACGACCTGGCGGACTGAAATCAACGAACGGACGAAACACGGATCGGCGATCGGCGAACGAGATCGGGGATCGGCGATCCCCGGGCGGATCAGCGGTGCGAGCCGGCCCGGCCGAGCACCACCCCGGCGTACGCCAGCAGCGCCGCCGCGACGGCACCGCCGCCGAGCAGGAGGGCCCACGGCAGGGAGCGGCCCAGCGCGAGCAGCCCGAGCGTCGCGGCGGCCCCGGCCGAGGTCCCCACCGCGGCGGCCGTCGGCCGGCCGCAACGCGCCAGCAGCGCGGACAGCACCAGCAGCAGGCCCAGCACGCCCTGCGCCGCCCACGGCACCGGGCCGGCCCGCCCGGCCGCCAGGTGCAGCAGCCCGCCACGGCCCGGTCCCGGGTGCGACGCGAGGACGGCCGGCACGGCCAGTGCGACGAAGGTCAGCGCCGAGAGCACCACCAGGTGCAGGGCGACCGCGACCGGCAGCACCGGCCGCATCCGGGACCGGAACTCGGCCAGGGTGCCCGCCACGCCGAGGTGGCCGCGGCCGACCTGCCGGTACCAGCGGGCCGCCCACTCCGCCGACCCGGCCGACACCGCCGCCGCCAGCACCAGCGCGGCGGCCGTCGGCCGGTCCCCGCCCGGTGCGGCCAGCGGGAGCAGCAGCAGCGCGGCCAGCCCCAGCCCGTACCCGAGCGCGGCCGGGCGCCGGCCGGAGCCGGTGGGCCGCCGCGGCAGCGGAGCCGGCCCGAGGGCGTCGGCCGGGCACAGCGGCAGGGCGAGCGGCGGGCCGGGCTCGTCCCGCGGCGGCGCGGTCAGCATGGGCAGCAGTACCAGCGGTACGGCGGCGGGCAGCAGCACCGGCCAGCGGGCGCCGAACGCGGCCACCCCCGCGCAGGGCAGCGCGGCCAGCGCGGCGGCGGTCAGCGCCGCCCGGGCGTCGGCGCCGCGCCGCCGTCGCGGCCGGGCCGGGCCGGGATCCGGCGGGCGGCGGGGCACCCGGGCGTACAGCTCCTCGGCGAGCGAGAACAGGTCGGCGTGCCGACAGCGGGCGGCGGCGTCCGGACCGAGCCCGGCCTCCTCCAGCCCGGCGGCGATCTCCAGCGGGTCGACGGCGCGCTCGCACAGCTCCCGGTGCTCCGCCATCACCTCGCGCACCGGGTCCGCGCTGCCGCCGAGCGCCGCGCGGCCGGACATCAGACGGCCTCCGCGAGCACGGCCGACTCCGGGGCGGCTTCCCGGGCGGTGGCCTGCCGGGCGCCGGGCTCCCGGGCGCCGGAGTCCTCGTCCCCGGGAGCGCCTCCCCGGCCGTCCGCGAGCCAGTACTCGGCGGGGCGGGCGAACGGGCGCGGCGCCGGGCCGCCCTCGCCGCCGCCCCCGCCGCCGGGGAAGGCCGGGTACTGCGAGACCAGCTCCAGGTAGATCTCCCGGAACGCGCCGGTCACCGGCTCGACGGCGAAGCGTTCCTGCGCCCGCAGCCGCCCGGCCAGCCCCAGCCGGGCCCGCCGCTCCTCGTCGCGCAGCAGCGCCAGGCAGGCGCCGGCCAGGGCGCGCGGGTCGCGGGCGGGCACCAGCAGCCCGGTCGGCCCGACCACCTCACGGGCCACCCCGACATCGGTGGACACCACCGCCCGGCCGCTGAGCATGGCGTCCACGAGCAGCCGGGGGCCGCGCTGGGACAGCGCCGAGAAGACGAGCACCGTGCCGGCCGCCCAGGCGTCGGCGAGCGTCCCGGGCCGCCCCGCGAAGTCCACCGCCGGGGCCACCCCCAGCCGCTCGGCCAGCGCCGCGCAGTGCGCCCGGTAGCCGGGCGCCGCCTCCTCGCCGTACAGCACCAGCCGGGCGCCGGACAGCTCGGCGCGGACCCGGGCGAAGGCGTGCAGCGCCAGTTCCGGGTCCCGGCCGGGATCCAGCGTGCCCGCCCACACCAGGGTCGGCGCGGTCGGCTCCGGCCCGGCGGCCGGGCGGTCCACGGCCGGCGTCCCCTCGTACACCACCCGGGTGCGCGTCGGGTCGGCCCCGCAGTGGTGCTGCCAGTGCTGGTCGTGGGCGCTGCCGGGGGTCAGCACGGCCGCCTGCCGGTAGGTCTCCTCGGCGAGCGCGCGGGAGAAGGACAGCAGCAGTGCCCGCACCGGCCGGAGGTACGGCGCCTCGTAGCCGAGGTACTGCTCGCGCAGGTGCAGGCCGTGCTCGGTGACCACGAACGGCACCCCGTGCAGGTGCCGGGCCACCAGGGCGGGCAGCGCGGCGAGCCCACCGCCGACCACGTGGCACAGGTCGGCCGCGCCGAGGCCGCCGGGGCCGGGGCCGTACCAGGGCGCGGACAGCGGCCGCAGGCACTGCTCCAGCAGGTCGGCCGCGACCAGCACGTCGCGCACCAGCGGCTGCCCGGCCGAGGTGTCCGCGCCGGGCAGCCGCCAGGTCCGCTCCAGGATCCGGCGGGCGTGCCCGGAGGCCAGGAAGGCGGGCAGCGCGCCGTCCTCCCGGGCCAGTGCCGCCAGCCGGTACAGCCCGGACCCGAAGCCGGGCCGCTCCCCCGGCAGGACCAGCGCCCGCAGCAGCTCCTCGTACGCCCCGGCGTACCGGCGTCTGCGCAGCGCGCCCGGCGCCCGCCCGCCCGGCCCGCGCCCCCACAGCGCCAGGTCGCGGACGCCGCGCCAGGCGGGCGACAGCCGCCCGAGGGTGCCCGGCTCCTCCGGCCCGGTCAGCAGGTACAGCTCGAACTCGTGCTCCGGCAGGCCCTCGGCCAGCCGGTCGCACCAGCCTCCGGCGCCACGCTGGGGATTCTGACGGGCACCCTCGGTGAGCAGGGCAACGCGCACGGGAGACCTCCAGGACAGTGCGGATTCGAGGGCGGATCACGGACGGATCGACGGACGGCCGAGCGGCCCGAACGGTGGCCGGGGGCGCCCCCGCGCGGCAGCGGGGACGGCCGGGGACGGGAGTCGGCCGGCCGGACCGGCGCCGCGGCGCCCCGTGCGGCGGTCCGAGGGCCCGGTCGCGGCCGTGCCGCGTTCCGTTCCCCCGGGCCCCGCCCGCTCCGACGGTCGGGCCCGACCCGCCGGGCCCCCCGGCCTAGGCCGCCCTCCGGTTTCTCCGGCGGCCGCGACTCCCCCACACCTGTTCGGTCCGACAGCAGAAAGGTAGGACCGGCCCCGGGCAATCCATCGGTCACATGCCTGGCTGCCACCTGAACGAGTGAAACGCCGTGACCTCGGCCCGAACCGGGCCGTTACCGGGCGGTATGCGCGCCCGCCCGTGATATCCGCGCCCGGCGGGCTCGGCCCGCTCAGCGCGCGGCGTGCGCGATCAGCTCCCGTACGGCGCGGGCGACCTCGTCGGGGTGCTCCATCATCGCCACGTGACCCGACTCCGGCAGTACCAGCAGCCGGGCGTCCGCGAAGGCCGCGCAGGCGCGGCGGGCCGAACGGTAGGCGACCAGCTTGTCGCGCAGCCCGTACACCAGCAGCACCGGCGCCGCGACCTGCTCGACCTGCCGCCACAGCGCCTGGTCGCCGCGCTCGGTGTACGCCGAGACGATGCCGCGGGCCGAGCCGATCAGCGCCCGCATCGCGTGCGGCACCTCCAGCCGTCGGCGGTACTCGGCGACCGCCTCGGCCCAGGCGGCCGGGCTCAGGCTGCCGGGGTCGCCGTAGACCAGTCGCAGCAGGTCCTCGGTGGCGGCCTCGGCGTCGCGCCCGTTCGCGGCCAACCGGCTCAGCAGCGCGGGCACCCCGGGGACCGCGAGCAGGCCGGTCGGCCACGCGGAGCGCTGCGGGGGCAGCTCGGGCAGGGCGGGCGAGACCAGGGTGAGGCTGCGCACCAGGTCGGGGCGGAGCGCGGCGAGGCGGACGGCGACCGCACCGCCGAGGGAGTTGCCGAACAGGTGGACCGGGCCGCGGTCGGCGGCCTCCAGGTAGCCGATCACCGCGCGGACGTGGCCGGAGACGGTGAGGTTGCCGTCGGTGGGCGGGTGGGAGCGGCCGAAGCCGGGCAGGTCCACGGCCTCGCCGTCGACCAGGCCGGCGAGCCGGTCCATCAGGGCCGTCCAGTTGGCGGCCGAGCCGCCGAGCCCGTGCACGAAGAGGCCGGGCTCGCGCCCGTCGGCGGCGCCGTCGGCGGCGGCGCGGTGCACCGCGAGCACCGCACCGGGGACCTCGACCGTACGTACCTGCTGCTCAGCGCTGCTCATGCTGGACGATGGTAGTGAGACCGGGCCGAGGATCCCGGGGTGGTCCGGCCGTTCCATTCCCTCGTCACACCACTGCCGAGGCCGAGGTCAGCGCCGTATTGTGGGCTCCTGACAACCAGACCGACCAGCTTTTCTCGCCTTCGCCGAACGCGGGCGCGGTTACCGAAAAGTAGAATCGGCCATCTTGCCAGCCCCGAACAGACCGAAGTGAGGAGCGCCGTGACGGCCATCCAGGAGGCGCAGGAGCGCCCGCGCGGTGCCCGCCTGCCGCGAAGCGCCCGCCGTGAACAACTGCTCGGTGCCGCCCAGGAGGTGTTCGTCGCGCACGGCTACCACTCGGCCGCCATGGACGACATCGCCGACCGCGCCGGGGTGAGCAAGCCGGTGCTCTACCAGCACTTCCCCGGGAAGCTCGAGCTCTACCTGGCACTGCTGGACAAGCACTGCGACGCCCTGGTCGAGTCCACCCGCGAGGCACTGTCGACGACCAACGACAACAAGCAGCGCGTCGCCAACACCATGGAGGCGTACTTCAACTACGTCTCCAGCGAGTCGGGTGCCTTCCGGCTGGTCTTCGAGTCGGACCTGACCAACGAACCGGCCGTGCGCGAGCGGGTCGAGCGGGCCTCCGAGGCGAGCGCGACGCTGGTCAGCAAGGTGATCCAGGAGGACACCGATCTGCCCGAGGCGGAGTCCAAGCTGCTCGCCGCCGGGGTCTGCGGCCTGGCCCAGATCACCGCCCGGTACTGGCTCTCGCAGGGCCTGGAGATCCCGCGCGACGAGGCGGTGCGGCTGGTCGCCAGCCTGTCCTGGCGCGGCCTGAAGGGCTTCCCGATGCACCCGGGCGAGCAGCCCGGCGAAGGTGCCCACCAGGGGTGATCCGCCGACCTTCGCCTGGGCGGTGATCGCGTGCTCTATGGTGAAGCCGTACGGCGCGGCCGCCGCGAACGCCTGTTCCAGGCGGTCAGGTGCCCGCGCGTGGAGGCTGCAACCCCGGAGGGACGGAAGCCGTGGAGGTCAAGATCGGCGTGCAGAACGCGCCTCGTGAGATCGTGATCGAGAGCTCGCAGACTGCCGATGAGGTCCAGAGCGCGGTCGCGAAGGCGCTGGAGGGCCCGGAGAAGCTCCTGGCGCTGACCGACGAGCACGGCCGCCGCGTCATCGTCCCGGCCGAGCGCCTGGCGTACGTGGAGATCGGCGAGCAGGCCGTCCGCAAGGTCGGCTTCGGCACCCTCTGAGGCGCCCGCCCGAGCAGTTGTTCCGGTGCCCCGTTCCCACCAGGGAACGGGGCACCGCTGCGTGTACGGCCGGGTGGGGCGGGGTACGGCGACAGGAGCGGCGCCGGTGCCGCACGCCCGTCCCCCGGGAGGCAGTCTTGCTGGTCGAGTCGATCGCCTTCGCCCTCGTCGGCCTGGTCACGGGCGGCGCCGCGCTGCTGGCCCTGCCCTCGTACTTCCGGGCCTCCCGCGCGCTGACGCTCGGCACCGCACTGGCGGCGGCGCTGGTCGGCGGCGTGGTGGCGCACTTCTGCCTGGACGGGCGCTACCCGGCGGTGTCGGTGGCGGCCTCGGCCCTGGCCTCCGGCGTGCTCACCTCGCTGCTGGCCCGGCCGGACCTGGCGGCCGGGCGGGCCCCGGCGCACCGGCACCACCCGCACCGGGCCGGCACCCACCGCGCGCCGCGGCGGCACCGGCCGGCGTAGGGCGTGACGGCGGTCGGTCAGCTGGCCAGGCCCAGGGCGGCCATCCGCTTGGTGTGCGCCTCGGTGATCCGGTTGAACATCTTGCCGACCTCGACCAGGTCGAAGCCCTGCACCCGGACGCCGCCGACCAGCAGGTTCGACAGCGCGTCACGCTCGGCGACCACCCGCTGGGCCTGGCTGAGCGCCTCGCCCATCAGCCGCCGGCCCCACAGCGCGAGCCGGCCGCCGGCCCGCGGGTCGGCCTCGATCGCCTCGCGCACCTTGTCGACGGCGAACTGGGCGTGGCCGGTGTCGGACATGACGCCGAGCACCAGGTCACGGGTGTCGTCGTCCAGCCGGACGGCCACCTCGCGGTAGAAGTCGGTCGCGATGGCGTCGCCGACGTAGGCCTTGACCAGGCCCTCCAGCCAGTCCGAGGGCGCCGTCATCCGGTGGAACAGCTCCAGCGGCTCGACGAACGGCCGCATCGCCTCCTGCGGGTCGGCGCCGATCTCGGCGAGCCGGTCGTGCAGGCGCTGGTAGTGCTGGAACTCGGCGGAAGCCATCCGGGCCAGGGCCGCCTTGTCGGCGAGGTCCGGCGCCAGCTTGGCGTCCTCGGCGAGCCGCTCGAAGGCGCTCAGCTCGCCGTACGCGAGCGCGCCGAGCAGATCCAGCACCGCCGCCCGGTAGCCGGGGTCGGCCGAGCACGCGGCCCAGTCGCCGATCGAGCCGGCCGTGGTGTCCTGCGTCTCACCATGGGTCTCCATGACCTGCCACCTTAGTCCCGTGCGCGAGTCCCGCGCGCGCGGCTGCCCACCGCCCTCCGCACCCGGGTGACCGGCCGGATCGCCTGCTCACGCGCCGGTCGCCGGGGGCAATGTCACCCGCGTCACGTGTTCGAGTCGTCGCCTGACTGTATGGTGGTACGGAGCCCCGTCGTGTTCGCACGGTGTCACCGCCGTCTCGGTACCCGCGCAAGCCCGCTTCGAAGCGGCACCGTCCAGCCGGACGTGTCCGCACCGGAAGTACGGGGACTCACGTACGCGGATGCCCGGTCGGAGAGCCGATCGGCTCCGACCATGGCTTGGACTTCAAGCCTTGGCACCGCATCAGTGGCCGAGCGAGGGCCGCCGAGACCACGCCCCCTGGCGAAGGTCCCGCGCAGGTCCCTCACGGGAATCCTCCCCGACGCCGCCGGCGACGCGCCCCGTATCAGGGCAGCGCGCACCGGCCGGCCGCAGGGACCGGCGCGGTTGTGCGTCCGCTCAGCTGTACTCGGGGCCGCTCAGGCCCGTACACAGCCGCGCGGCTGCCCGCCCGCCGCTCGCTCTCGGCCCCTCCACACGGAAGAGGCAGCACCCTGTCCACCACCGCTGAACCCATCAAGACGACCTTCCGCGACCTGGGAATCCTCCCGGAGACCGCTGAGGCACTCGAGGCCGTCGGCATCGTCCACCCGTTCCCGATCCAGGAGATGACCCTCCCGGTCGCGATGACCGGCCACGATGTCATCGGCCAGGCCAAGACCGGCACCGGCAAGACCCTCGGCTTCGGCCTCCCGCTCATCGAGCGGGTCGTCGTGCGCGCCGACGTGGACGCCGGCCGGGCCACCGAGGAGCAGCTCACCGACTTCCCGCAGGCGCTGATCGTCGTCCCGACCCGCGAGCTCTGCACCCAGGTCACCAACGACCTGCAGACCGCCGGCAAGGTGCGCAACGTGCGCGTGCTCGCCGTCTACGGCGGCCGGGCCTACGAGCCGCAGGTCGAGGCGCTCACCAAGGGCGTCGACATCGTGGTCGGCACCCCGGGCCGACTGCTCGACCTGGCCGGGCAGAAGAAGATGAACCTGTCCAAGGTCCGCTCGCTGGTCCTGGACGAGGCCGACGAGATGCTCGACCTCGGCTTCCTGCCGGACGTCGAGAAGATCATCAACATGCTGCCGGCCAAGCGGCAGACCCTGCTGTTCTCGGCCACCATGCCGGGCCAGGTCATCAGCCTCGCCCGCCGGTACATGAGCCAGCCGACCCACATCCGGGCCACCGCCCCGGACGACACCGGCACCACCGTCGCCAACACCGAGCAGCACATCTTCCGTGCGCACTCGCTGGACAAGGTCGAGATGGTCTCGCGCATCCTGCAGGCCGACGGCCGCGGGCTGGCGATGATCTTCTGCCGCACCAAGCGCACCGCCGCCGACGTCTCCGACCAGCTGACCCAGCGCGGCTTCGCGGCCGGCGCGGTCCACGGCGACCTCGGCCAGGGCGCCCGCGAGCAGGCCCTGCGGGCCTTCCGCAACGGCAAGGTGGACGTGCTGGTCTGCACCGACGTCGCCGCCCGCGGCATCGACGTCGAGGGCGTCACGCACGTCATCAACTACCAGTGCCCCGAGGACGAGAAGACCTACCTGCACCGGATCGGCCGCACCGGCCGGGCCGGCGCCTCCGGCACCGCCGTCACCCTGGTCGACTGGGACGACATCCCGCGCTGGCAGCTGATCAACAAGGCGCTGGACCTGTCGTTCAACGACCCGGAGGAGACCTACTCCACCTCGCCGCACCTGTTCGAGCTGCTGAAGATCGCGCCGGGCACCAAGGGTGTCCTGCCGCGCTCGGAGCGGACCCGGGCGGGGCTCAACGCGGAGGAGGTCGAGGACCTCGGCGAGACCGGTGGACGCGGCAGCCGTTCCGGCCGTTCCGGCCGCGGTCGCGACGGGCAGGGCGGCTCGGGCCGTCCGGCCGCCGCCCCGGCCGAGACCGAGGAGCAGAAGCCGCGCCGCACCCGTGAGCGCCGCCGCACCCGCGGGGGCTCGACGGTCGGCTCCGAGGGCAACGCCACCGCCGCCGTGACCGAGGCCGCCACGGCGGCTCCGGCCCCGGCCGTCGAGGGCGCCGAGGGCGAGGCCGCGCCGCGCCGTCGCCGCCGCCGCTCGCGCGGTGCCGGCGCCGGCGAGGCCGTGGTCGCGGTCGAGGCGGCTCCGGTCGTCGAGGCCCCCGCGGTCGAGGCCCCGGTGGCCGCGGCTCCGGTGGTCGAGGCCGCTCCGGCCGTCGAGGCTCCGGCGGAGGAGAAGCCCGCCGCCCGGACCCGCACCCGGACGCGCAAGCCGAAGGCGGAGGCCGTCGAGGCCGTCGTCGAGGCGGCCGTCACCGAGGCCCCGGCCGAGGCGCCGGTGGCGGAGAAGCCCGCCACCCGCACGCGCACCCGCAAGCCGAAGGCCGAGGCCGTCGAGGCGGCCGCCGCCGAGGCGCCGGTGGCGGAGAAGCCCGCCACCCGGACCCGGACGCGCAAGCCGAAGGCGGAGGCCGTCGAGGTCGCCGTCGAGGCGGTCGCCACCGAGGCCCCGGCCGAGGAGAAGCCGGCCCCCCGTACGCGGACCCGCGCCCGCAAGGCCGCGGCCACCGCCGAGACCGCCCCGGAGGCCCCGGCCGCCGAGGCCGCCGCCGAGGTCCCGGCCCCGCGCAAGCGCACCCGCGCCCGCAAGGCCGCCGCGACCGTCGAGGCGACCCCGGAGAGCTGACCCGCAGCGCATCCCCCGAGGGGGCGAGCCAGGCCACCCGGCCCGGCCCGCCCCCTCGGGCGTTCCCGGCGCCTGCCCCGCCCGGCCGCACCCGGATCCCCCCAGGGGCACCCCCACCGCCCGACATCCGCCCCCGGTCCCCCGCGCCGTGTCGGCGCAGCGGTGGGCGACGGGCGGCTGCGTGTACGGCCTAAGCTCGGGGTCGTCCGGGGAGTCGCCGCCAGGAGAGCAGGGAGACCACGCCATGAGCACGCCGCCGTTTCTGAGGTTGCCCGGATGTGCGCGGGCCGAGCGGGTGGTGACCGGGCGTGGGGAGTTCGCGGCGTTGCGGGCGGAGCCGGACGGGGCGGTGCGGGGTTCGGCACTGCTGGTGCCGGGGTTCACGGGCAGCAAGGAGGACTTCATCGGGCTGCTCGAGCCGCTGGCGGCGGCCGGGTACCGGGTGACCGCCGTGGACCAGCGCGGGCAGTACGAGACCGGCGGCCCGGACGACCCGGAGGCGTACGCCGTCGGCGAGTTGGGCGCGGACGTACGGGCGCTCACCGAGGTGCTGGCGGCGGACGGCGGGCCGCTGCACCTGCTGGGGCATTCCTTCGGCGGCCAGGTGGTGCGCGAGGCGGTGCTCGCCGCCGCCGCGCACGGCGCGCTGCCGTGGCGGTCGCTGACCCTGATGTCCACCGGGCCGGGCGCGATCGACCCGGCCGAGGCGGCCCGCACCAAGCTGCTGCTGGACGCGCTGCAGGTGATGGGCCTGGAGGAGATCTGGCAGGTCATGCGGCAGATGGAGGCGGACAGCGGTCAGCCGCTGCCGAGCCGGGATCCGGCTGTCGCGGAGTTCCTGCACCGCCGCTGGGTGGCCAATGTGCCGCGGGCGCTGTCCGTCACCGGCGGCCATCTGGTCGCCGCGCCGGACCGGGTGGACGAGCTGGCCGCCGCCACCGCCGGGCTACCGGTGCTGGTGCTGTCCGGGGTGCAGGACTACGCCTGGCCGGTTCCGGAGCAGAGCCGGATGGCCGAGCGCCTGGGTGCCCGACGGGTGGTGGTCGCGGACGCGGGCCACTCCCCCAACGCCGAGCAGCCGGCCGCGACCGCCGAGGCACTGACCGCGTTCTGGGCCTGACCGGCGCCCGTTCCCGACCTGACCGGCGCCCGTTCCGGGCCTGACCGCCCTCGTCAAGCCGCACCCTTCCGGAAGTGGTCTCTACCACTTCCGGAGCTTCGACCGGCTTCAATGCAGGACAAAATTCGTTAGTTACGGTAATCTTTGATTCTGTCCGGGAATCATCGTCGGCCTCGACGCCGAAGCACATCACCCGAAACCTGGACTTTACGGACGGGCAACGGCCCGGTAGCACGGCCACGACACCGTGGTTCACGAGGCTCTGGACGCACCAGGCAAGCAGGGGGAGCCCTTGCCGCAGCAGACCGCCGCACGTACGACGCGCCCGGTCCGGCCGCTTCGCCGGACCCACCGAATCCCGAAAGGGCTGATACCCACTCAGCCGCGAGCGCCCCGCCCGACGGGGCAAGGAAAGGAGACGCCCATGACGAAGACCATGCGCTTCGAGATCGTCCGACTGGACGACGCCAACGGCTCCGCCACCGACCGTCTGATCGCCGACGCCGCCACCGTGCGCGAGCATGTGGAGGCCGCCGCCCTTACCGGCGAACGCCTGCTCATCCGGCCGTGCCCGACCGTCTGACCCCGCGCGGCGACTCCCACCGGGAGCCCTCACCCGCCGCAGACGAGCCGGGAGCGTCCGATCCGGACGTTCCGATACCCGACTGACGCCCCGTCACCGCGATCGCCGATGACGGGGCGTCAGTGCGTCCGGGTCCGGACGCCGGACGTTTGCCGCCGCCCGTGACGGGACATGCCCCAACGGGAACCGTCCGCGCCGCGCCCACCCAACGGCGGCCGGGCGTCTGCTACCGACAGGTGCCGCCGAGCCCTCCGTACGGGTGATCGTCCTTGACGCGGCGGTCCGGAGGGAGGAGCGTTGACGGCTATGAGGGGCGAGCCTAGCTGCCCGAGGTGCGCCGGTCGGGTCCGCGCCCCCGGCCTGTTCTCAGACACCTGGCAGTGCGACCGGCACGGAGCGGTGCACCCGATGCAGCCGGTGCTGCCCCCGAGTGTCGAGGCCCTCGGCGTCGCCGTCGCCCGTTCGCAGGTCCCCGTCTGGCTGCCCTGGCCGCTCCCGGTCGGCTGGCTCTACACCGGCATCGCCCACGTCGGCGACGACGTCTCGGGTGCCCGTGCCACCGCCGTCGCCTGCTCCGGCCCGGCGCCGCTCGGCGGCTTCGGCGAGCTGGTGCTGGTCGCCGAGGAGCCGGGCGTCGGGGTCGGCGCCCGGTACGCCGGGCTCCCGGGGCCGGACCCGGGCGATTCCGTCGGCCTCTACAAGCCCGCCGACGCCAAGCTGATGGCCGCCGGGCGCCCCACTCCGATGTTCCACGTCCCGGACGCCCCGGCCGACCGCGCGGTGTTCGTCGGCGAGGCCCGCGGGCTCTGGCTCTGGGCGATCGCCTGGCCCGAGCAGTCCGCGCTGGTGATGTACGACGAGCTGGTGCTCACCGACCTGCGCGAGGCCGGCGCCGAGCTCGACCTGCTGCCCTGCGGCGCCCTCTCCCCCCACCTGCTCGGCTGACCCACGCCCGGGCTCGCCCGAACGACGGCCTGCCCCTCGTCCGGACGCCTGCCCCTCGCCCGACCGACGGGCCTATCCTGGGCGGCACCCACGAGCCTCCAGGAGCCCGACCCGTGCGCATCGACCTGCACGCCCACAGCAACGCCTCCGACGGCACCGACAGCCCGGCCGAGCTGGTCGCGGCGGCCGTCGCCGCGGGCCTCGACGTCGTGGCGCTCACCGACCACGACACCGTGGCCGGCCACGCCGAGGCCGCCGAGGCGGTGCACGCGCTGCCCGACGGCGCCCGGCTGACCGTCGTCCCGGGCGCGGAGCTGTCCTGCGTCGTGGACGGCATCAGCATGCACCTGCTGGCGTACCTGTTCGACCCCGAGGAGCCGGAGTTCGCGCGCGAGCGGGAGCTGGTGCGCACCGACCGGTTCCGGCGCGGGCGGGCGATCGTCGAGCGGTGCCGGGAGCTCGGCGCGGACATCAGCTGGGAGCAGGTGCAGCGGATCGCGGGAGCCGGCTCGGTCGGGCGGCCGCACATCGCCAGCGCGCTGGTCGAGGCGGGCGTGGTGGCCACCGTCTCGGACGCCTTCACCCCCGAGTGGCTGGCCAACGGCGGCCGGGCGGACGTCCGCAAGCACGAGACCGACCCGGTCGAGGCGGTCCGGCTGGTCCGGGCGGCCGGCGGGGTGCCGGTCTTCGCCCACCCGGGCGCGGTCAAGCGCGGCCGGACCGTCTCGGACGGGGTGATCGCCGGCCTCGCGGCGGCCGGGCTGGCCGCCCTGGAGGTCGACCACACGGACCACGACGAGGAGACCAAGGCCCGGCTGCGCGGCCTGGCCGGCGAGCTCGGCCTGCTGGTCACCGGCTCCAGCGACTACCACGGCACCCGCAAGACCGTCCGGCTCGGCGAGCACACCACCGACCCGGCGGTGTACGAGGCGCTGCTGGCGCAGGCCACCGGCGCGAAGCCGATCGAGCGCTGAGGGTACGCGGCGCCGCGCTCCGGCACGCCGGGCGCGGCGAGGGCGTACGGGCGCGACCCGCGCCCCCTGCTCAAGGGCCTCCTGAACGGCCGTCAGCAGCCGTCGGCCGGGCCGTCAGTCCAGCCGGACGCCTCGGCGGTCCGGGTCGCGCAGGTCGGTGCCCTGGTTCAGCCAGCGCTCCTGGAGCGCGGCCGCGCCGTGCACCCGCTTCCAGCCCGCCTCGTTGGGCGTCATCGGCAGCAGCGGCAGGAAGCGGACCGGCTCGGCCGGTTCGGCCAGTTCCAGGTCCTCGACCAGGCCGCCCGGCTCGGCGGCCAGCACCGAGGTGAAGGGCGCGCCGTCCCAGAGCGGGTTGCCGAGGTCCAGCGAGCCACCCGGGGCCACCACCAGGCCCTCGACCTGCGGCGTCGCGGCGAAGGTGGCGAGGCTGCGCAGCACGCTGTCGTGCCCGCCACGGACGGTCAGCACCAGTTCGACGCGCGGGCCGCGCACCTGGTCGGCGACCGGCGAGGTGGGGTCGGCCATCGGCGCGGCGGCCATCCCGAGCGTGGCGTACCGCACCAGGCCCTCGGCGTCGGGGCCGAAGCGCAGCACCTCGATCCGGTCGGTGCCGAGGAAGGTGACCGCGGCGCGGCCGCTCGGCTCGCCGAAGGTGGCGATCAGCCGGGCCTCGACGGCGGCCAGCACCGCCTCCCGGGAGAGCTCCGGGGAGCTGCCGCCGTGGGGATCGCCGAAGAGCGGGAAGTCGTGGGCCATGCCGGTGAGCGTAACCCGCTGGGGCGCGCGGTCCGCGTGCGGGCGGCTCGGAGGGCGGCTCGTCAAGGACCCGTAAAGCCTTGGGAACCCCTCGTCGCCGATGGCCGGTCAGATGTTAGGGTGAGCGACTGGCCACCGGGATTCTTCCGTCCCGGGGCGGCGGCGCGAGGAGGTGGTTGCGGTGGATACCGGCCGACCATGCAGTACCGGCAGCTCTGCCCGGCCCCGACTTCCCCGTACCCCGCGCCCCGCAGGCCCAACCGGCTGATTCAGCCGCGGTAGCCCCGGGCGCAGGCCCCACGGCGGACGGACCGGCCGGGAGAGCACCCTCATCCCCCTTTCACCGGTGTTCTTCGCCGTCGTACCGCGGCCGAACGTTTTTCCTTCCGCGCCGCCTTGCGACGGCTCCCTGCCCCTGGGAGCCTGCCATGTCGATGATCAACAGCCTGCGTGCTGCCGTCCGCACCAACCGCCGCCGTGGCGCGGCCGGGGTGTACGACGTCCTGCCCGAGGACGCCGCCTCGGCGGTCGTGGACTGCGCGGTCTACCAGCAGGGCCGGCGCAAGGGCGAGACCTGCAGCCCGCGCGAGGCCGCCCGCCGGGTCAAGGCCGAGCAGCAACTCCCGGACGGCACGGGCTCGTTCAGCTGGATCGGGCTGCACGAGCCGACCGAGGCCGAGTTCGAGGGGATCGCCCAGCGCTTCGGCCTGCACCCGCTCGCGGTCGAGGACGCGGTGCACGCGCACCAGCGGCCCAAGGTCGAGCGCTACGACGACGTGCTGTTCGCCGTCTTCAAGACCATCCGCTACGTCGAGCACGACCAGCTCACGCCCACCAGCGAGGTGGTGGAGACCGGCGAGCTGATGGTCTTCGCCGGACGGGACTTCGTGATCACCGTCCGGCACGGCGGCCACGGCTCGCTGCAGGAGCTGCGCCACCGCCTGGAGGCCGACGCGGACGAGGCCGGGCTGCTCGCCAAGGGCCCGTCGGCGGTGCTGCACGCGATCGCCGACCACGTCGTGGACAACTACCTGCTGGTCGCCGAGCGGCTGCAGAACGACGTGGACGAGATCGAGTACGGCGTCTTCTCGGCCAAGGGCGGCCGCAGCTCCGACGTCGGACGGGTCTACCAACTCAAGCGTGAGGTCCTGGAGTTCAAGCGCGCCGTGGTGCCGCTGCTGCGCCCGATGCAGCAGCTGTCCGAGCCGCTGCAGCGGCTGGTGGACCCGGACATCCAGAAGTACTTCCGGGACGTCGCCGACCACCTGGCCCGGGTCGCCGAGCAGGTGCACGGCTTCGACGAGCTGCTGAACTCGCTGCTGCAGGCCAACCTGGCGCAGGTCTCGGTGGCGCAGAACGAGGACATGCGCAAGATCACCGCCTGGGCGGCGATCTTCGCGGTGCCCACCATGATCACCGGCGTCTACGGCATGAACTTCGAGTACATGCCCGAGCTGCACCACAAGTACGGCTACCCGACGGTGCTCGGCGCGATCGTGCTGATCTGCGTCGGGATGTACCGGGGCTTCCGCCGCAACGGCTGGCTCTGACCGCTACCTGCGCCCGCCGCGGGCGACCAGGACCAGCCCGAGCAGGATCAGCACCACCGCCGGGTAGGCGGCCGCCGGGGGCCACTGCCCCAGCCAGAGGGCGGCGATCAGCGCCGCCCCCGGGGTCTCCAGCAGGATCGCGGTGGAGGTGATCGACGGGCCGAGGTTGCGCACCACGCGGTTGCTCAGCGAGTGGCCGAGCAGCTGGGCGGCGACCATCAGCAGCACGATCTGCCACCAGACCCCGGCCGGCCACCCGGTCATCGGCGTCCCCGCGACCAGGCAGATCCCGAGCAGCACCACCGCCGTGGTGGTGTAGCAGACCAGGGTGTACGCGGTGGTGCTGACGGTCTTGCGGACCTCGGCGCCCAGCAGCACGTACCCGGCCGCGGCCAGGCCGGCGGCGAGGGCGAGCGCGTCGCCGAGCAGCGCGCGCGGGGAGAGCGAGAGGTCGACCCCGGTCAGCACCAGCACCCCGGCGAAGGCCACGATCGTGCCGAGCCAGACCGTCCGGGACGCCCGGACGCCCATCAGGCGCATCAGCAGGATGGTCCACAGCGGGGTGGTGGTGACCAGGGCGGTGGCGGAGGCCACCGAGGTCATCCGCAGGCTGGGCATCCACAGCGCGAAGTGGACGGCGAGCAGCGCCCCGGCCGCGATCGCCAGCAGCAGCGCCCGGCGGCCGATCCCGCGCAGCTCGGCGCGGTGGCGCAGCAGCGCGTACGGGCCGAGGACGCCGACCGACATGACGTTGCGCCAGAGGGCGATCGCCAGCGCGGGCGCGGCGGTGGCGCTGATCAGCGGGCCGGACAGCGAGATGCCGCCGATCGAGACGGCGAGCAGCAGCAGGTCGAGGGTGGGGAGCGGATGCGTCGGCCGCGGGTCGGCCGCGGTGGCGGACGCGGGGGCGGTGGCGGACGCGGGGGCGGTGGCGGACGCGGGGGCGGTGGCGGACGCGGGGGCGGCCGCGGGCCGGGCGACGGGCACGGCGCTCCTCTGCTGGTGGCGATGGGTGGGGCGCTCATACGGTAAGGCCCGTGGCACGGCAATGGAACTGTCGCCCGGAGGCTGAGACATCCGCGGACGGGAACGGACGAGAAACCCGTACGCTGTCGGCCATGGACCGTACGCCCGCCGCCGCGACCGCCGACGACTTCCTCGACCAGGCCCTGCTGGAGGAGGCCGCGAAGAAGTCCGGTCTGCTCTGGGTGTGCGCGGACGGGCAGGAGCAGGCCCGGCCGCTGTGGCACGCCTGGCACGACGGCGCGGTCGTGGTGGTCGGCGAGGACGGCGAGCAGCCGCTGCACGGCCTGGCCGCCGGCGCCGGGGCCGCGATCACCGTCCGCAGCAAGGACAAGGGCGGCCGGCTGACCGGCTGGAGCGCCCGGGTGGTCGAACTCGCACCGGGCAGCGAGGCCTGGCTGGGCGCCGTCGAGGAGCTCAAGGGCAAGCGGCTGAACGCGCCCGACACCGACACCATCGCCGAGCGCTGGGCCCGCGAGTGTCGGGTGCTGCGGCTGGAGCCCGCCGGCCCGCTCACCGAGCGCCCGGGCGCGATGCCGGACGGCTCGCAGGCCGCCCAGCCGATGCCCACCCCGGCCACCACCCGCCGCCCGATCCCGGCCGGCTTGCCCAAACTGCTGTTCAAGCGCCGTTAAAGGTTCACGCCGAGGTCTCCTCGGACCGCTACCGTGCCCTCATCGGGCCGGGCCCCGCACTCGCGGGTAGATTGGCCGCGGGTGCGTCCACGTACCGCGCACGGCGTCGAGCGAGTCGAGGGAGTCCATGGCAGGGCCAGGCACCCGGGTCTTCATCTCCCATCTGTCCGCCATCGCGGTCTTCGACCCGAACGGCGACCAGGTCGGCCGGGTCCGGGACGTCGTCGTCACACTGCGGCTCGGCGGGCGCCCACCGCGCGTGCTCGGCCTGGTGGTCGAGGTGGTCGGCCGGCGCCGGATCTTCCTGCCGATGACCCGGGTGACCAGCCTGGAGTCCGGCCAGGTGCTCACCACCGGCGTGATCAACCTGCGCCGCTTCGAGCAGCGCCCGTCCGAGACCCTGGTGCTCGCCGAGCTGCTGGACCGCACCGTCACCTGGTCCAAGACCGGCGAGGACGTCATCGTGCTGGACGTCGGCATGGTGCAGACCCGGCTGCGCGAGTGGGAGATCAGCAAGGTCTTCGTCCAGGTCGGCCGGGCCGGCCGGCTGCGCAAGGCCAAGGGCGAGCGGCTCACCCTGGACTGGCAGGACGTCACCGGCTTCGCACTGCCCGAGCAGGACCAGGGCGCCGCCAACCTGCTCGCCACCTTCGAGCAGCTGCGCCCCGCCGACCTCGCCAGCGTGATGCACCACCTGTCCGCCAAGCGCCGCGCCGAGGTGGCCGCCGCGCTGGACGACGAGCGACTGGCCGACGTCCTGGAGGAGCTGCCCGAGGACGACCAGGTCGAGATCATCGGCAAGCTCCAGGAGGAGCGCGCCGCCGACGTCCTGGAGGCGATGGACCCGGACGACGCCGCCGACCTGCTCTCCGAGCTGCCCGGCGACGAGGCCGAACGGCTGCTCCAGCTGATGGAGCCGGACGAGGCCGCGCCGGTGCGCCGCCTGCTCACGTACGAGGAGGACACCGCCGGCGGTCTGATGACCACCGAGCCGATCGTCCTGGAGCCGGACGCGACGGTCGCCGAGGCGCTGGCCCGGGTCCGGGTCAGCGACCACAAGCCCGCCCTCGCCGCGCAGGTCTTCGTCTGCCGCCCGCCGAACGAGACCCCGACCGGCCGCTACCTCGGCACCGTGCACTTCCAGCGGCTGCTGCGCGAGCCCCCGTACGTCCTGGTCGGCTCGCTGGTGGACGACGACCTGGACCCGCTGCCGCCGGACACCCCGCTGTCGCTGATCACCAGCTACCTGGCGACCTACAACCTGGTCGCCGCGCCGGTCGTGGACGAGATGGACCACCTGCTCGGCGCGGTGACCGTCGACGACGTGCTCGACCACCTGCTTCCGGACGACTGGCGCGACGCCGCGCTGCACGCCGACGACGCCCGGCACGACGAGAGGGAAGGGGTGACCGGTGGACGGTGACCGCAACGGCCGGCCGGACGACTCCGCGCGTCGGCGCCTGCAGGGCGAACTTCGGCAGCTGCGCCAGCTGCGCGAACTGCGCACCCGCGAGGGCAGCCGGGAACGGCGGGTGGAGACCACCCCGATCACCGGCACCGGCCGCGCCCGGCTCGACCAGCCGCGCACCGCGCGGCCCGGCCTGCTCTCGCTGCCCACCTACGACCCGGAGGCCTTCGGCGTCCTGTCCGAGCGGATCGCCCGCTTCCTCGGCACCGGGCGGTTCATCGTCTGGATGACGGTGGTGGTCGTCGTCTGGATAGCGTGGAACACGCTGCTGCCGGCCACCGTGCGCTTCGACGAGTACCCGTTCATCTTCCTGACCCTGGCACTGTCGCTCCAGGCCTCGTACGCGGCCCCGCTGATCCTGCTGGCGCAGAACCGCCAGGACAACCGGGACCGGGTCAACATGGAGCAGGACCGCGCCCGCAGCGACCGCAACATCGCGGACACCGAGTTCCTGACCCGCGAGGTCGCGTCCCTGCGGCACGGCCTCGGCGAGGTCGCCACCAGAGACTTCATCCGCTCGGAACTGCAGTCCCTGCTCAGGGAGATCGAGGAGCGCCGGGACGCCCCCGAGCCGCTGTGACCCTCGGCACGCTACCGACGGGTTAACGGGTTCGCCGGGCGCCGTACCATCAAGGCATGGCCAACGAGACAGAGGTCGCGGCCGGCGTCACGGAGGAGTCCGTACGCCAGGCGCTGGCGACCGTCAACGACCCGGAGATCAACCGCCCGATCACCGAAATCGGCATGGTGAAATCGGTCGAGATCGCCGAGGGCGGCGCGGTGCGCGTCGCGGTCTACCTGACGGTCTCCGGCTGCCCGATGCGCGACACCATCGTCACCCGGGTCCGCGAGGCGGTCGGCAAGGTCGCCGGCGTGACCGGCGTCGAGGTCGAGCTCGACGTGATGAGCGACGAGCAGCGCAAGGAGCTCTCCCAGCTGCTGCGCGGCGGCGCCCCCGAGCGGGAGATCCCGTTCGCCAAGCCGGGCACGCTGACCCGCGTCTACGCCGTCGCCTCCGGCAAGGGCGGCGTCGGCAAGTCCTCGGTGACGGTCAACCTGGCGGCCGCGATGGCCGCGGACGGCCTGAAGGTCGCCGTCGTGGACGCCGACATCTACGGCCACAGCGTGCCGCGCATGCTGGGCGTCGAGGGCCGGCCGACCCAGGTCCAGGACATGATCATGCCGCCGCAGGCGAACGGCGTGAAGGTCATCTCGATCGGCATGTTCACCCCGGGCAACGCCCCGGTGGTCTGGCGCGGCCCGATGCTGCACCGCGCGCTCCAGCAGTTCCTCGCCGACGTGTACTGGGGCGACCTGGACGTGCTGCTGCTGGACCTGCCGCCCGGCACCGGCGACATCGCGATCTCGGTGGCCCAGCTGGTCCCCAACGCGGAGATCCTGATCGTCACCACCCCGCAGATGGCTGCCGCCGAGGTGGCCGAGCGGGCGGGCACCATCGCGGTGCAGACCCACCAGAAGATCGTCGGCGTGATCGAGAACATGTCGGGCATGCCGTGCCCGCACTGCGACGAGATGATCGACGTCTTCGGCACCGGCGGCGGCCAGACCGTCGCGGACGCGCTCACCCGCACGGTCGGCGCGACCGTCCCGGTGCTCGGCTCGATCCCGATCGACGTGCGCCTGCGCGAGGGCGGCGACGACGGCCGCCCGGTCGTGCTCGCCGCGCCCGACTCCCCGGCCGGCGCCGCCCTGCGCGCGGTGGCCGGCAAGCTCGGCGGCCGTCAGCGCGGCCTGTCCGGGATGTCGCTCGGGCTGACGCCCAAGAACAAGTTCTGAGCCGGTAGCCGGCCGAGCCGACGAAGGGGCCGGGTGGTGCCAACGGCACCGCCCGGCCCCTTCGTCGTTCATGGCCGCAGGCCCTACGGGCGGGCGTAGGCGGCCAGGTCCGCAACCGTGCAGAAGCCGACGCCGTAGGCGCTGACGCCGCGGCCGTAGGCGCCGAGCAGGATGCCGGGGGCCTCCCCGGCCAGCACCCAGCCGTACTCGGACTCGCGGTAGCGGAAGGGCTGCGGCAGGCCGTTGACCGGCAGGCTGAGGGTGGACCAGCCGGGGCCGGCCAGGTCGTCGGCGAGGTCCCAGGCGAGGCTGCTCTGCTGGTCCAGCCAGTTCTGGCGCAGCGCGCGGTCCAGCTGGCCGGGCCAGGTCGCGGCGAGCAGGCCGGAGCCGGCCAGCCAGGCGGCGGAGGAGGCGGAGGTCGCCTCCAGGGTGCCGGTGTTGTCGGCGCTGCGGCGGCTGTCGCGGCGGGCGACGGTGACCACGGCCGCGAACTTCCGCATGTCGCGCGGCTCGTACTGCTTGGCCGGCTCGTCGCCGTGGCCGAGCGAGCCGTAGTCGACGCTGCCCGTGGCGCGGGCGCCGGCGCCCGCCTGCACCAGGTAGCGCCGGCCGGTCCAGCCGTCGTCCAGGCCGTACCAGGGGAAGTCGGCGGACAGGTAGGGCACCAGCGGGTCCACCGGGCCGGCCTGTCCGCCGACCACCGGGCCGCCGGCCGTGACCGTCGCCCCTCCCGCCTGACTCGTCGCGTCCATCCCCGGGCCTCCTCAAACGCACGTGTGCCTGCCGTGGCGCGCTCCCATGGTGGCGTACCGCGGCGTTCCCGGGGGCCGTTCCTGGTCCGCGACCACGCGGAATGTGACGGACGGCTCAGCGGGAACAATCAGCACAATAGCGGCGCACACGCCGCCGCCCCGCTCAGCCGGGCGGCCGGGCGGGGCGGTGGCGTGCTGCCGGGGCGTCGGACCGGAGCGCGGGTCAGGTCGCGTCGGGGTCGAACGGGGGCCGCTCGCCGGGCGTCAGCGGGGCACCGGCGGAGGCGGGCGCCGGGGCGGACTTCTCGAAGCTGACGCTGCCGCTGCGGCCGTTCACCGGCGCCGCGGGCTTGTCGTCCAGGACGGAGCGGATGTCCAGCGAGTCCTTCATGTCCTTGAGGCCCAGCGGGTCCTCCTGGCCACCCATGAGCTGCTTGCGGACGAAGTTCTTGGGGTTGAGGTCCTCGAACTCGAAGTCCTGGAACTCGGGGCCGAGCTCGCTGCGGATGTCCTCCTTCGCGTTGTCGGCGAAGGAACGGATCTTCCGGATGAAGCCCACGGTGTCCTGGATCAGCTTCGGCAGCTTGTCCGGGCCGAAGATGATGATCGCCATCACGATCAGGGTCAGGATCTCCAGCCCGCCTACATCGCTGAACACCTTTGCTCCCTAGCTCGCCGGACGACGGTTCCTACAGGGTAATGGCCACCGGCGAGTCCCTGGCCCACGCTGCGATGAAGCCGTGGTAAAGACCTGCCGGTGGCCGAACGCGTCGGGACCCGGACGCCAGGGGCCGTCCAGGAGCGCCCTAGCGGGTCTGCTGGCGCAGCGCGGCGACGCCGCCGGGGTAGCGCTCCGGGGCGGACGGCGGGGACGCCTCACGGGTCGCGGCGACCGGGCGGCCCGGGAAGTCCACCTGAACCTGTGCGTTCATCGGGACGAGGCCGCCGCCGCGACCGGTGCCGGCGTTGCCGCCGGCCGGGCTGACGGTCGTGCCGTGGCGGTCCTCGCCCTGCGGGGAGAGCCCGCCGACGCCACCGAGCGTGACCGCCGCGACGGAGAAGGCGCCCGCGGCCGCGAAGACCAGCCGGCGCCCGCGCGCGGCGGACCGGACGGCGGCCGCGGTCGACTGCGGACGGACCGCGCGGTCCGGTCCGGCGGCGGGCTCGGGGCGGGCGGAGCGCCGGCCCATCAGCGGCCCCAGCACCGTGCCGCGCCCGAAGGCCCGCGGGTCGACGCCGGGCACCGGGGTGTCGGCGCCGAGCGCGCCCGCGCCGAAGGAGGCCCCGGCGCCGCGGCCGAAGGAACCGCCGGTGAGCCGGCTGCCGCCGAGCGTGCCGGTGGCGGCGACCCCGCCGCCGGGCAGGTCGTCGTCGTGGCGCCCGCGCCCGGGCGGCCAGTCGCCGTCCGCCGGGCCGTCTTCGGGGAGGTTGCCGACGGCCATCAGCCGGGCCATCAGCGCGGAGGACGGGCCGGGCGTGCCGGTGCGGGTCAGCAGGTGCTTGACGGAGCGGCCCTCGTCGGCCTCGGCGAGGCACTGCGGGCAGGTCGCCAGGTGCGCCTGGACGCGCTCGCGCGAGTCGTGGCCGAGTTCGCCGTCCAGGAAGGCGGAGAGGCGGTCCCCGAGGTGGTGCTCCTCGGCGGCGGGTTCGGCGGGCCGTACGGGCAGCGCGTGCAGTGCCGTGTCGGCGGGCAGCGCCAGCGCGGGCAGCACGGGCTCACCGGGTTCGTCGGTACCGCGACGGCCCGGCAGGGCCCAGCCGCGCCGGGACAGGGACCGGCCGGACGGGTCCGAGCGGTCCGAGCCTGACCGGCCGGTTCCGCTCACGATCGCCTCCGTCCGCGCCCACCGGGCGCGACCGCGGCCTCGACCGCGCCGACGCCGACGCCGACCGGCACCGGCTCCTCCGAGCCACCGCGGCGCTCACGGCCGGGGGCCTGGCCGGGGGCGCGGTGCTTGAGCGCGGCGCGCAGGTGCGAGCGGCCGCGGTGGATGCGGCTGCGGACGGTGCCGAGCTTGACGCCCAGCGTGGCGGCGATCTCCTCGTACGACAGGCCCTCGATGTCGCAGAGCACCACGGCCGCGCGGAACTCCGGGGCGAGGGTGTCCAGGGCCTGCTGCACGTCGGCGTCGAAGTGCGTGTCGCTGAAGTGCTGGGCCGGGCTGGGCTCCCGGGAGGGGAGCCGCTCGGCCGCGTCCTCGCCGAGCGCGTCGAAGCGGATGCGCTGGCGGCGGCGGACCATGTCCAGGAACAGGTTGGTGGTGATCCGGTGCAGCCAGCCCTCGAACGTGCCGGGGGTGTAGGTCGACAGCGAACGGAACACCCGGACGAAGACCTCCTGGGTCAGGTCCTCGGCGTCGTGCTGATTGCCCGTCAAGCGGTAGGCGAGCCGGTAGACGCGGGCGCTGTGCGCCTCGACGATCTCCTCCCAGCTGGGCGGAGTCCAGGTCTGCGCGTCGGGGCCCTCGGTGAAGGTCGCGAGGGCGGGAGCCTCGGTGGTACCGGCGGCCGGCGTCACGGCGGCGGGCTGGTCCAGATCGGAGTGCGCAGGCTGGTTCATCACGGGCTTCGGCGTACGGGCTGACGCGGTGCCGCGGGAGTGCCGCCGCACGGGGACGTCGCCCTCGGCCACACCTCCTCGGTCGGCTCTTCTGCCCAGCAGGGCCACCACCATATCCACCTCACCCGTCAAGCCCGGATAAAAGTGCCCGGGAGGTCTCTCGTACCCGGTCCGACATGACAACGGCCCGCCGCCGTACGCGGTTCCCGGTCGGCCAGTAATCTGTGGCAGGAAATATCGACATCCCCCGGCACCGGGCCGCCACCCGGGGCTCCGAAAGAGGCAGCCATCAGCGAGTTCGGGCCCGCGCACGCGGCCCTCGCCGACACCTACGTGGGCGAGGACCCGGTGCTGACCTACGCCCGGGCGCAGTCCGCGCGAACCGGCATCCGCGCGATCGGGCCGAGCGGCGGGGCGTGCCTGCGGCTGCTGGCCGCCGCGCTGGACGCCAAGGCGGTGGCCGAGATCGGCACTGGCACCGGGGTCTCCGGGGTCTACCTGCTGCGCGGGATGCGACCGGACGGCGTGCTCACCACCGTCGACTCGGAACCGGTGCGCCAGCAGCTGGCCCGTGAGGCCTACCAGGCGGCCGGCTTCGCGGCCAACCGCTCCCGGTTCATACCGGGCCGGGCCCTGGATGTCCTGCCCAGGCTCGCCGACGGCCAGTACGACCTGGTGTTCTGCGACGGCGATCCGGCCGAGTCCCGCGAGTACCTGCTGGAGTCGCTGCGGCTGCTGCGGCCGGGCGGGATGGTCTGCTTCGAAGGGGTGTTCCAGGAGGGCCGGCTGGCAGAGCCGGAGCAACAGGACCCGCAGACCGGCGCCGTACGGGACCTGGTCCGGGACGTCCGGGAGAGCGAGGCCCTGCTGCCCGCGCTGCTGCCGGTCTCGGACGGGCTGCTCTGCGCCGTCAAACGCTAGGGCCGTGCGCCGGGGCCGACGCCGGGCCCGGCCGGAAAACGCGCGGACCCGGGCCGACATGACGTCGTACCCGGGCCCGGCAGTGCATCTCCAGGAGATGGCGAGCACCCGCTGCGGTCAGCCGCAGGCCTTCTTCAGGGCCTCGCCGAGGGCGTCGGCCTCGTCAGGCGTGAGCTCCACCACAAGGCGTCCGCCGCCTTCGAGCGGAACGCGCATGATGATGCCCCGCCCCTCTTTGGTGACTTCGAGCGGGCCGTCACCCGTCCGCGGCTTCATGGCCGCCATGCTCGTTCCCCTTCCTGCAACCGCTCAGCTACGCACCGGCAGTCCGTCCACCGCCGGTATCGAACGCATTGATCGGAAGCCATTATCCCGCATGCCACGGGCTGATGACCAACATCACTCTCGGTGCAACCTCGGCCGGACCGCCCCCAACCGCCGCAATTCACGTCATAAGCCCCGGCGTGGCGGCAGTGCGGGCGCCACCGGAAGGTGCGATACCTCACACTCCCCAGGCGGCCGCGTGCTCCGGCATCCTGGCACACGACACCGACACCACGACGATCATCCAGGGAGCCCTCCCCCATGTCCGATTCCGTGCTGTACGAGCTGGACGGCGGCCTGGCCGTCATCACCATCAACCGCCCCGAGGCGATGAACGCCCTCGACGTCGCCACCAAGGTCGCGCTGCGCGACACCGTGGTCGCCGCGGCCGAGGACCCGGCGGTGCGGGCCGTACTGCTGACCGGAGCGGGCGAGCGCGCGTTCTGCGTCGGGCAGGACCTCAACGAGCACCTGACGCTGCTGAAGCGGGCCGAGGAGACCGGTGAGGGCGCGCTGCGCACCGTCGCCGAGCACTACAACCCGCTGACCCGGGCGCTGGCCGGGATGCGCAAGCCGACCGTCGCCGCGGTCGGCGGGGTGGCCGCCGGCGCGGGCGCCTCGCTCGCCTTCGCCTGCGACTTCCGGATCATGTCCGACCGGGCCGGCTTCAACACCGCCTTCGCCGGGATCGGCCTGACCGCCGACTCGGGCGCGTCCTGGACGCTGCCCCGCCTGGTCGGGCACGCCAAGGCCACCGAGCTGCTGATGCTGCCCCGGACGGTGAAGGCCGCCGAGGCGATGGAGCTGGGCCTGGCCACCAAGGTGGTGCCGGCCGAGGAACTCGCCGCCACCGCACGGGTCTTCGCCCGCGAGCTGGCCGAGGGCCCGACGGTCGCGTACGGCGCCATCAAGGAGTCGCTGGCGTACGGCGCTTCGCACTCGCTGTCCGAACTCCTCGACAAGGAGGACGAGCTGCAGACGCTGGCCGGCGAGAGCGAGGACCACCGGATCGCGGTGCGCGCCTTCATCTCCAAGGAGAAGCCGAAGTACGTGGGCCGCTAGGGCCTCGGCTCAGCCCTTCGCCCCGGTGCGGACGTGGCAGTCCGCCAGGTGGTCGTCCACCAGGCCGCAGGCCTGCATCAGGGCGTAGGCGGTGGTCGGGCCGACGAAGCGGAAGCCCGCCTTCTTCAGCGCCTTCGCCAGCGCCGTCGACTCGGGCGTGACGGCCGGCACCTCGCCCATCCGGCGGGGGGCCGGCCGGGCCGGGTCCGGGGCGAACCCCCAGATCAACGAGTCGAGACCGCCCTCCAGGTCGCGGGCGACCCGCGCGTTGGCGATCGCCGCGTCGATCTTGGCCCCGTTGCGGATGATGCCCGTGTCGGCGAGCAGCCGCTCCCGGTCGGCCTCACCGAACTCGGCGACCCTGGCGATCTCGAAGCCGGCGAAGGCGGCCCGGAAGCCCTCGCGGCGGCGCAGGATGGTCAGCCAGGACAGGCCGGATTGGAAGGCCTCCAGGCAGACCCGCTCGAACAGGGCGTCGTCGCCGTGCACCGGACGGCCCCACTCGGTGTCGTGGTAGACCCGGTAGTCGTCGGTGGAGTCCCCCCAGGCGCAGCGGCGCAGCCCGTCCGCGCCGAGCACCGCGCCGTCGACCGGCTCGGTCACTGGTCCTGCACCGGCTTCGCGCCCTCGGGGGCGTGGGCCGGCTCCGCGGCCGACGGCTTGGTGAGGGCGACGGCCGGCTCGACGACCGTGGCGAACTGCTCCAGGCCGGGCAGCGGTTCGGCCGCCGGGTCGGGGCCGTGGGTCGCCTCGACCGCGCCCCGCAGATGGGCGGCGGCCTCCAGCTCGGCGATCCGCGCGTCGCGGTAGGCGAGTTCGGCGCCGAGTCGGTCCAGGACGTCGTCCACCTCGTCCATCCGGTAGCCGCGCAGCGCCATCGGCAGGCGCAGCTCGTCCACGTCCGCCTTGCCCAGCGGCCGGTCCTGCGGGAGCCGTGCGGAGATGCGGTCAGGTACCGCCTCCGGCATCGAGCCGCCCCCGCCGAGCGCCACCAGGGCGGCGCCGCCGACCACCACGGCCATGGCGACCACGATCACCCAGAACACGAGCTGTCCTCCCGAACTCCCGGTCGGCCTTCGTCGAGGTGCCAGGGAACCAGACTGATCATGACAGCATGGTCCCTTAGTGAGGCCGGGGGCCATCATCGCACCCGCAGGAGCTCAGGAGGAGACATCGGTGGCACTGCGCCTGGGACCGCGGGAATTCGGTGACGACGAACTGGTGATCATGGCGATCGTCAACCGGACGCCGGACTCGTTCTTCGACAAGGGTGCGACCTTCGCCGACGAGGCCGCGTTCGCCGCCGCAGACCGCGCGATGGCCGAGGGCGCGGCGATCCTGGACATCGGCGGGGTCAAGGCCGGGCCGGGCGACGAGGTCACGGTCGAGGAGGAGCTGCGGCGCACCGTGCCCTTCGTGGCCGAGCTGCGCAAGCGCCACCCCGACGCGGTGATCAGCGTGGACACCTGGCGGCACGAGGTCGGCGAGGCGGTCTGCGAGGTGGGCGCGGACCTGCTGAACGACGCCTGGGGCGGAGTGGACCCGAAGCTCGCCGAGGTGGCCGCCCGCCACGACGTCGGGCTGGTCTGCACCCACGCGGGCGGCGCCGAGCCGCGCACCCGTCCGCACCGGACCGGGTACGAGGACGTGATGGCGGACATCCTGCGGGTGACCGTGGGGCTGGCCGAGCGCGCGGTGGAGCTGGGCGTGCGGCGGGACGCGGTGATCATCGACCCGGGCCACGACTTCGGCAAGAACACCCGGCACTCGCTGGAGGCCACCCGGCGGCTGCCCGAGATGACCGCGACCGGCTTCCCGGTGCTGGTCTCGCTCTCCAACAAGGACTTCGTCGGCGAGACCCTGGACCGGCCGGTGAACGAGCGGCTGCTGGGCACCCTGGCGACCACGGCGGTCTCGGCCTGGCTGGGCGCGCGGATCTACCGCGTGCACCAGGTCGCGGAGACCCGCCAGGTGCTGGACATGGTCGCCTCGATCCGGGGCACCCGCCCCCCGGCGGTCGCCCGCCGGGGGCTGGCCTAGGCCCAATGCCGGTGATTTAAGGTCCTGCCCGGTCCGGCGATCGTGACGATGGCCGGAGCGGGTGGTGGCCAGTCGCGGTGTTCGGCCCGTT
>NZ_JBVIRY010000035.1:0-93148 GCF_055575795.1 Kitasatospora sp. NPDC034023 | reverse complement strand
TTTGGCACGCTGTTGAGTTCTCAAGGAACGGACGCTTCCTTCGGACCGCCTTCCAGCGGACCCTCCGGGCTTCGTTCTTTCGTGTTCCCAGCTTACCAGATGTTTTCCGCTCCGTTTACCGGGGCTTTTCGCATCTGAAATCTGGTGTTAACCGCCAAGTTGTGGCGACTCGACCAACCATAGCGGGTCGGTGACCGGAGTGCGAATCGAGGCGCGCTTGGTGTCACCCGGTCGGCGGCATGATTTGTTGCTCTCGCGAGCATATACAGCAGTGGTCCCGATTCGCCAAGATGCCTGTAGAGTTCGGCACATCGGCCGAGAGGACTAGACCACTCGCGGGCTGGCGAGACGCCCGCCGACAGGCGGGCGGGGGCGGGGTTTTCGCCCGGGAATGTTGACAGATGTCCGAAGTTGACATGATTTAGGCTTCAGCTGATCGTCGTGCCGCTCCTCGCGGCCGCTCGCTGTACTGCGCCCTTGGGAGGCACCACCATGACCACTGTGACGTCGCCGCTGACCGGCAAGGTCGTCGGGCTCGCCGGCGTGCCGGACCCGGTGTTCTCGGGCGCGATGGTCGGCCCCGGTACCGCGATCGACCCGGTTCGTCGGCCCACCGAGGCGCTCTCTCCGGTGGACGGCGTCGTCGTCTCCATGCACCCGCACGCCTTCGTCGTCGTGGACGCCGAGGGCCACGGTGTGCTGACCCACCTCGGGATCGACACCGTCCAGCTCAACGGCGAGGGCTTCGAGCTGCTCGTCACCAAGGGCGACACGGTGACCCGCGGCCAGGCCGTCATCAAGTGGGACCCGTCCGCCGTCGAGGCCGCCGGCAAGTCGCCGATCTCGCCGATCGTCGCGCTGGAGGCCACCCCGGACTCGCTCGGCGACCTGCGGGAGGACGGCGAGGCCGTCTCCGGCGAGCCGCTGTTCAGCTGGAGCTGACCCTCTCGGCCACCGATACACACCCGCCCCGCAGGAAGTGACGGGGCGGCCCGGCACTCAGCGGTTCCCGGCGGGGCCGCTCCTCTCAGCGGAGACAGGTAGATGGAGAAGACACTGCGCGGCGTGGGTGTCAGCCACGGGGTCGCGATCGGCCAGGTGCGGCACATGGGGACGGCGGTTCTGGAGCCCCCGACCACCCAGATCCCGACCGAGGACGCCCCGCGGGAGCAGGCACGCGCCCAGGCCGCCGTGGAGGCGGTCGCCGCCGACCTGATCGCGCGCGGCAACCTGGCGGGCGGCGAGGCGCAGGCCGTCCTCGAGGCCCAGGCGCTGATGGCGCAGGACCCCGAGCTGATGGCCGACGTGTCCCGCCGGATCGCCGTCGGCAGCAGTGCCGAGCGCGGTGTGTACGACGCCTTCGCCGCCTACCGCGCGCTGCTCGCCTCCGCCGGGGAGTACCTGGCCGGGCGGGTCGCCGACCTGGACGACGTGCGGAACCGGATCGTGGCCCGGCTGCTCGGAGTGCCGATGCCGGGTGTGCCGGACAGCGACGAGCCGTACGTGCTGTTCGCGCGGGACCTGGCGCCGGCCGACACCGCGCTGCTGGACCCGACGCTGGTGCTCGGCTTCGTGACCGAGGAGGGCGGGCCGACCAGCCACAGCGCCATCCTGGCGCGGGCGATGGGCGTGCCGGCCGTCGTGGCGCTGCCCGGTGCGACCGATGTCGCCGAGGGCACCGTCGTCGCGGTGGACGGCAGCTCGGGCGATGTGCTGCTGGAGCCGTCGCAGGAGAGGCAGGACGAGCTGCGGGCGATCGCCGCCGAGCGCAAGGCCTCGCTGGCCGCTTCCTCCGGTCCGGGGCAGACCTCGGACGGGCACCGCGTCCCGCTGCTCGCCAACGTGGGTGGCCCGGCGGACGTGCCGGCCGCGCTGGAGAACGGCGCCGAGGGCGTCGGCCTGTTCCGTACCGAGTTCCTGTTCCTGGACGACTCGGCGAAGGCTCCCAGCGAGGAGAAGCAGGTCGAGGCGTACCGCAAGGTGCTGGAGGCCTTCCCCGAGGGCCGGGTCGTGGTCCGGGTGCTCGACGCGGGCGCGGACAAGCCGCTGGACTTCCTGACTCCGGCCGACGAGCCGAACCCGGCGCTCGGCGTACGCGGTCTCCGTACCCTGCTGGAGCACCCCGAGGTGCTGCGCACCCAGCTGCGGGCGCTGGCCACGGCGGCCGCGGGTCTGCCGGTGCACCTGGAGGTGATGGCGCCGATGGTGGCCGACCGCCAGGACGCCAAGGACTTCGCGACCGCGTGCCGCGAGGCCGGACTGGACGCCAAGTTCGGTGCGATGGTGGAGATCCCCTCGGCCGCGCTGCGGGCCAGGTCGATCCTTCAGGAGGTCGAGTTCCTGTCCCTGGGGACCAACGACCTGGCGCAGTACACCTTCGCGGCCGACCGCCAGGTCGGTGCGCTGGCTCGGCTGCAGGACCCGTGGCAGCCGGCGCTGCTGGACCTGATCGCCGCGGCGGCCGACGCCGCGCGGGCGAGCGGCAAGAGCTGCGGCGTCTGCGGCGAGGCGGCCTCCGACCCGCTGCTGGCCGTGGTGCTGACCGGTCTGGGCGTCACCAGCCTCTCGATGGGCTCCGCGTCGATCCCGTACGTGCGGACCGCGCTGGCCAAGTACACGCTGGCGCAGTGTCGCCGGGCGGCCGAGGCGGCCCGGGCCGCGGACAGCGCCGAGGAGGCGCGGGTCGCGGCGCAGCAGGTGCTGTCCGGCGAGTAAGGGCCGAATAACAGCGCTGAAGGCGAGAACACGAGAAGGGGCGCCCTCACCATCGCGGTGGGGGCGCCCCTTTCGTGTGCGTCGGGGAGGTCAGGCCCGGCGGTCGATGCGGAGCCGCTCGAAGAAGCGCAGGTGCTCGATGTTGTCGACGGAGCCGGGGTTGACGGCCTGCTCCAGCGGGGTGCCGGAGAGGATGCGCTTGACCGGGACCTCGATCCGCTTGCCGGTGAGGGTGTGCGGGAGGCCGCGGACGGCGATGACCTCGTCGGGGACGTGGCGCGGGGAGAGTTCGGTGCGCAGCGAGGTGCGGATGCGGCCGGTGAGGTCGTCGTTCAGTTCGGCGCCGGGGGCGAGGACGACGAACAGCGGCATCCAGTAGCCGCCGTCGGGTTCCTCCAGGCCGATGACCAGGGACTCGGCGATCTCGGGGAGGCGCTCGACCACCTCGTAGATGTCCGAGGAGCCCATCCGGACGCCCTGACGGTTGAGGGTGGAGTCGGAGCGGCCGTGGATGACGACGGTGCCCCGGGAGGTGACGGTGATCCAGTCGCCGTGGCGCCAGATGCCGGGGTACATGTCGAAGTAGCTGTCGTGGTACCGGGTGCCCTCGGGGTCGTTCCAGAAGCCGGTGGGCATGGACGGGATGGGCTTGGTGACGACGAGTTCGCCGACCGCGTCGGTGAGCGGCTTGCCCTGGACGTCCCAGGACTCGACGGCGGCGCCGAGGCAGGGGGCCTGGATCTCGCCGAGGTACACCGGGAGGGTGGGGACGCCGCCGACGAAGCAGGAGCAGACGTCGGTGCCGCCGCTGACGGAGGCGAGCCAGACGTCCTCCTTGACCTCGTCGTAGATCCAGCGGAAGCCGTCGGGGGGCAGCGGGGAGCCGGTGGTGCCGATGCAGCGCACGGCGGAGAGGTCGAGGTCGCGGCCGGGGTGGAGCTCGGCCTTGCGGCTGGCGATCACGTAGGCGGCGGAGGTTCCGAGGACGGTGGCGCCGGTGCGGGCGGCGACGGACCAGAGGGCGCCGGTGTCGGGGTGGCCGGGGCTGCCGTCGTAGGTGACGATCGTGGACCCGACGAGGAGGCCGGCCAGCAGGAAGTTCCACATCATCCAGCCGGTGGAGGTGTACCAGAGGAAGCGGTCCTGGGGGCCGAGGTCGAGGTGGAGGCCGGCCTGCTTGAGGTGTTCGAGCAGGATGCCGCCCTGGCTCTGGATGATGGCCTTGGGCAGGCCGGTGGTGCCGGAGGAGTAGAGGACCCAGAGCGGGTGGTCGAAGGGGACCGGCTCGAAGACCGGCTCGACGTCGTCGGAGACCAGGTCGTCCCAGGTCAGGGCACCCTCGGGGGCGGGGGCGCCGAGCAGCGGGATGTGGACGACAGTGCGCAGGCTGGGGAGCTCGCGGCGCAGCTCGGCGACGACCTCGGTGCGGTCGTGGTCCTTGCCGCCGTAGTGGTAGCCGTCGATGGCGAAGAGGACGGCGGGTTCGATCTGCTGGAGGCGGTCGAGGACGCTGCGGGCGCCGAAGTCGGGGGCGCAGCTGGTCCAGATCGCGCCGACGGCGGCGGTGGCGAGGAGGGCGACGGCGGCCTGCGGGATGTTGGGCAGGTAGGCGCTGACGCGGTCGCCGGGGCCGATGCCCTGGGCGCGCAGGGCGGCGGCGAGGGAGCCGACCTGGCGGCGGAGTTCGGACCAGGTGAGGGCGACGGGCTGCTCGGTGGTCTCGTCGAGGTGGAGGATCGCGGGGCGGTCGGCGTTGGCGCTCTTCTCACCGTCGGGGCCGGGCTCGGCCGCGCGCAGGGCGTGCTCGGCGTAGTTGAGGCGGGCGCCGGGGAACCAGCGGGCGCCCGGCATGGCCGGGTCGGCGAGGACGGCCTCGGGGGCCTGGGTGAAGCGGACGTCGAACCACTGGGTGACCGCGGTCCAGAACCGGTCGAGGTCCTCGGTGGACCAGGTATGCAGGTCGGCGTAGCGCTGGGCGGCCTGCTGGTCGTCGGCGGCCGGGGCGAGCGCGGCGGCCGGGGCGCCGTGGTGTTCGGCGGCCCAGGCCTGGAAGGCCACCAGGCTGGTGGCGGCGGCGCGAGCGGGGTTGGGGCGCCAGAGCGGCTGGTCCTGGGGTGGGGTGCTCACGGTGGTGGTCTCCCGGCCGGTGGTGGGGACGGGAGAGCTTGTGGCAGACCCGTCCGGTTGGGCTGTCGGTGCAGACCATGCCATGTGCGCGGCCGTCGCGCCAGGGTCGGCCGCCGAGCGGCGGGGAGGTCAGCGGGGGGCGAACTCGCCGCTGAACCAGCGGCTCAGGACCCCGTTGTGGAAGTCCCAGACGAGCGCGGTGTCGGCGGTGGCGAGCAGCCAGCCGTCGGTCTCGTCGGTGGGGCGCGAGGGCGGGAGCTCGGCGAGCGGGCGGGCGGGGAGCAGGCCGCAGAGCATCACGAAGCGGCCGTAGGGGTCGGAGGCGGTGTGGATCAGGGTGACCTCGGTGGGGTCGGCCGCGATGCCGGTCTCCTCCTGCAGTTCGCGGACGCAGGCCTGCTGCCAGCTCTCGCCGTAGTCCATGTAGCCGCCGGGGAAGGCGAGTTCGCCGTAGCCGGGTTCGATGGTGCGGCGGATGACGACCAGGGCGGGGTCGGCGTCGGGCCGGGTGACGGGGAGGACGGTGACCGCGACGGGCAGCGGGTTGCGGTAGCTGATCTCGGTGCAGCCCGGGCAGGTGCGGGGCCAGGCCCGGGTGCCGGCCGGGTAGGGCGTACCGCAGAAGTGGCAGTGGGAGAACGGCCGGTGGACGGCCTGGGTCGCTTCGTCAGTGGTCATGGCCGGATGGTAGCCCCGGTGGCGTGACCGGGTCCCCGGGTCTTCGGTGATCAGACCGGCGGGCCAGCAGGTGATCAGGCGAGCGGGTGATCAGTGCGGCCCGGCGTCGCCGGGCGGGTCCTCGCGGGTGGGACGGAGCAGGGCGGGGTGCAGCAGGCCTGCGCCGCCGGCGTGGTAGGTGCGGGCGCGGGGGCCGCCGCGGGCGCCGCCGCGCTCGGTGGTGGTGCCGGTGCTCTCGACGAAGCCGGGGACGGAGAGGACCTTGCGGTGGAAGTTGCCGGGGTGGAGCTTCTCGTCCCAGACCGCCTCGTAGACGGCGCGCAGGTCCGGGATGGTGAAGTCGTGGGGCAGGAAGGCGGTGGCCAGCGGGCTGTACTCGAGCTTGGCACGCACCCGGTCGAGCCCGTCGGCGAGGATCCGGGCGTGGTCGAAGGCCAGCGTGAGCGCAGTGGGGCCGGTGCGCCCGTCGACGCCACCCCCGTGGGTGTCGGCGGGCGCACCGGCGGCTCGGGACCGGCCGCTGGGCCGGAGGTCCAGGTCGCGGACGGGGTGCCAGGCGGCGGCCGCGGCGTCCGTCCCGGCCTGGGGGTCGGGGAGGTCCGGTGCGAAGGCGAGGTAGGCGACGGAGACGACGTGCATCCGCGGATCCCGGTCGGGGGCGCCGTAGGTGCCGAGCTGCTCGAGGTGGAAGCGGCAGAGCTTGGCCTCGGCGTCGGCGGCACCCTGCAGGCCCGTCTCCTCGGCGAGTTCGCGGGCGGCGGCCTCGTCCAGGCTCTCCTCGCCGGCCCGAAGGAAGCCGCCGGGCAGCGCCCAGCAGCCCTGGTAGGGCGGGGCGCCGCGCTCGACGAGCAGGACGTGCAGGCTGCCGTGGCGCAGGGTCAGGGCCACCACGTCGACCGTGACGGCGATCGGGGCGTAGGCGCGCGGGTCGTACGCGGCGAGCCACTCCTGCTCGGCCTCGGGCCCGGTGCCGGGCCGGTCGTCCGCCGCCATCGCCGGTTCCTCTCCGTGCTCGCGGTGCTCGCTCTTGTCTTCAGTGTTGTCAGGTGCTGCTGTTCAGGTGCTGTCGTTCTCGGGCTGAGCACAACGTAGCGATCCGGGTTCCCCGGCGGCAAATGCTTTTCCCGGTCGGCCGGGGCGCCGGCCTTCTAGGCTGTGACCAGCAACGACCGCGTCAGAGGAGGCCGACATGCCCACTGCTCCCCCGCCGGACTTCGCCACGGCGCTGGCCGCCGGTCCGCTGGTGCTGGACGGTGGGATGTCGAACCAGTTGGCGGCGGCGGGGCACGACCTGTCGGACGAGCTGTGGTCGGCGCGGCTGCTGGCGGACGACCCGGGGGCGGTGGTGGCGGCGCACCGGGCGTACTTCGAGGCCGGCGCGGACGTCGCCATCACGGCGAGCTACCAGGCGAGCTTCGAGGGCTTCGCCCGTCGCGGCGTCGGTCGGGCGCAGGCCGCGCGGCTGCTGGCGAGCAGCGTGGAGCTGGCCCGGGAGGCGGCGCGGGCCGAGCCCGGCAGGCGGCGGCGCTGGGTGGCGGCGTCGGTGGGCCCGTACGGGGCGGTGCTGGCGGACGGTTCGGAGTACCGGGGCCGGTACGGGCTGGGCGTCGCGGAGCTGGTGGCCTTCCACCGGCCGCGGCTGGAGGTGCTGGCGGCGGCCCGGCCGGACGTGCTGGCGTTGGAGACGGTGCCGGACGCGGACGAGGCCCGGGCGCTGCTGGAGCTGGTGCGCGGGCTGGGGGTGCCGGCCTGGCTGTCGTACAGCGTCGAGGGGGACCGGACCCGGGCCGGGCAGCCGCTCGCGGAGGCGTTCGCGCTCGCGGCGGAGGTGGACGAGGTGCTGGCGGTGGGCGTCAACTGCTGTACGCCACAGGACGCGGACCGGGCGGTGGCGCTGGCCGCCGAGGTGACCGGGAAGCCGGTGGTGGTCTACCCGAACAGTGGGGAGGAGTGGGACGCCGGGCGCCGTGGCTGGCACGGGGAGGCGACCTTCCGCTCGGCCCGGGTGGGCGGCTGGCTCGCGGACGGGGCCCGGCTGGTGGGCGGCTGCTGCCGGGTCGGGCCGGACGGGATCGCGGCGCTCGCGGCGGAGGTGGCGGTGCGCCGGGGTCCGTCGAACGACCTGGAAGGCTGAGACCCGGCCGGAGTGAGGCCGGAGAATCGCGGGAGCCGGAGCACCGCAGGGGCCCGAGATTCCGGCCCCTGGCACCCGGCCGGGGACCGGTTACCGAGGGGGAAGGTGCACGGAGCCAGTACGGCCTGGCAGACTCGTCCCGTCACCACTGCGGTCGACATTGTCGACCGCCTGTCAGCGCGGAGGTATCCATGCCCGGCCCGATCCAGTCGCTTTCCCGGGCCGCCGCGATCATGCGCCTGCTGGCCGGCGGCGAGCGCCGCCTCGGCCTGTCCGAGGTCTCGACGGCGCTGGGCCTCGCCAAGGGCACCGCGCACGGCATCCTGCGCACGCTGCAGCAGGAGGGGTTCGTCGAGCAGGACCCGGAGAGCGGCAAGTACCAGCTGGGCGCGGAGCTGCTGCGGCTGGGGCAGAGCTATCTGGACGTGCACGAGCTGCGGGCGCGGGCCCTGGTGTGGGCGGACGACCTGGCCCGGGCGGCCGGGGAAACGGTCTACCTGGGGGTGCTGCACCAGCAGGGCGTGCTGATCGTGCACCACGTGTTCCGGCCGGACGACACCCGCCAGGTGCTGGAGGTCGGCTCGATGCAGCCGCTGCACAGCACCGCGCTCGGCAAGATGCTGCTGGCCTACGACCCGGTCGCACGTGGGGAGTTGGGCGACGGTCCGTACGAGTCGTACACCATGCGCACGCTCACCGAGGCCGCCGACGTGGACGCCGAGTGCGCGCTGATCCGCGAGCGCGGCTGGGCCGACGCGGTCGAGGAGACCTGGGAGGGCGTGGCCTCGATCGGCGCGCTGATCCAGGACCGGCGGCGCAACCCGGTGGGCGCGGTGTGCATCAGCGGGCCGGTGGAGCGGGTCTGCGAGGACGGCTTCGTGAGGCCCTCGCTGGTGGCCTCGGTACGCAGCGCGGCGCGCGCGATCTCGCGCGATCTGGGTGCCGGGCGGTTCTGAAAAAGCGTTCACATCGTCACGCTGAGGCGCGGACGGGCGGTAGGCCTGTCCGCGCCTTGGCGTTTTGTCCTGTTTCGGGGCGCTCCGCTCGGTAACTTCGGGGAGCGGGCCGAGGCAAGGGTCACAGCTGCGTAACCCCGCCTTGACGTGGGGGCGACCTGGGGAGGAAGCTTCCGCATGACGGTCGACATTGTCGAACGATGGCCGGGGAGATCACTCCCCCAGTGCGCTCACCCACACAGCGATCGACCGGCCGCCCACCCCCACCCACACCTCCGGGCCATATGGACAAGGGAGTCTTTGTGTCCGCGTTCTCCAACGGCGACGTATTCGTCGGCGAAACCCTCGGCACCGCCGCCCTGATACTCCTCGGCGGTGGCGTTTGCGCCGCCGTGACCCTCAAGAAGTCGAAGGCCGTCAACGCCGGCTGGCTGGCGATCACCTTCGGCTGGGGATTCGCGGTCCTCATCGCCGCCTACATGTCGGCTCCGAAGTCCGGCGCGCACCTCAATCCGGCCGTCACCATCGCGCTCGCGGTGAAGAGCGGCGAATGGAGCCAGGTGCCGCTCTACCTCGGCTCGCAGCTGCTCGGCGCGATCATCGGCGCCGTGCTGGTCTGGGCGACCTACCTCGGACAGTTCAACGCCAACGAGGAGCCCACCCTCGGCATCTTCTCGACCGGGCCCGAGATCCGGAACCCGATCCAGAACGTGCTCACCGAGGTCATCGGCACCTTCGTGCTCTGCTTCGCGATCCTC
Organism: Kitasatospora sp. NPDC034023; assembly: GCF_055575795.1. Classification (NCBI taxonomy): domain Bacteria; kingdom Bacillati; phylum Actinomycetota; class Actinomycetes; order Kitasatosporales; family Streptomycetaceae; genus Kitasatospora; species Kitasatospora sp. NPDC034023. The sequence goes on along the minus strand of NZ_JBVIRY010000035.1, from coordinate 83,780 downwards.
ACCATCGGCACCAACTCCGGCCTCTCCCAGTCCGGCACCGGCACCCTGATGGTCGCCTTCACCGTCGTCGGCATCGGCCTCTCGCTGGGCGGCCCGACCGGCTACGCGATCAACCCGGCCCGTGACCTCGGCCCGCGCATCGCCCACACCCTGCTGCCGATCCCCAACAAGGGCGGCTCGGACTGGTCGTACGCCTGGGTCCCGGTCGTCGGACCGATCATCGGCGGCCTCGCGGCCGGCGGCCTGTACAACGCCCTCTTCTAAAGACCCCTCTTCACAAGAGCGGTGTCGACCCCGCCGAACACGGGGACTGACCGAGAAGCGCGTCAGGCCCACCCACCCCGTACCCCCGAACCCGAGCCGAGGACCCTCCCATGACCTCCACCGGTAACTACATCGCCGCGATCGACCAGGGCACCACCTCCAGCCGCTGCATCATCTTCGGCGCCGACGGCCGGATCGTCTCCGTCGACCAGCAGGAGCACCGGCAGATCTTCCCCCAGCCCGGCTACGTCGAGCACGACGCCAGCGAGATCTGGACCCGGGTGCAGTCGGTCGTCCGCGGTGCCCTGGAGAAGGCCGGACTGACCAAGGACGACATCCGCGCCATCGGCATCACCAACCAGCGCGAGACCACCGTCCTGTGGGACAAGAACACCGGTGAGCCGGTGCACAACGCGCTGGTGTGGCAGGACACCCGCACCGAGGGGCTCTGCCGCGAGCTGGGCCGCAACGTCGGCCAGGACCGCTTCCGCCGCGAGACCGGCCTCCCGCTGGCCAGCTACTTCGCCGGCCCGAAGATCCGCTGGCTGCTGGACAACGTCGAGGGCCTGCGCGAGCGCGCCGAGGCCGGCGACATCCTGTTCGGCACCATGGACACCTGGGTGATCTGGAACCTCACCGGCGGTGTCGACGGCGGCAAGCACGTCACCGACGTGACCAACGCCAGCCGCACCATGCTGATGAACCTGAAGACGCTCGCCTGGGACGAGAGCATCGCCGAGTCGATGGGCGTGCCGATGGCCGTCCTCCCGGAGATCCGCTCCTCCGCCGAGGTGTACGGCGAGGCCGTCGGCGACCTGGCCGGCGTCCCGGTCGCCTCCGCGCTCGGCGACCAGCAGGCCGCGCTGTTCGGCCAGACCTGCTTCAACGAGGGCGAGGCCAAGTCCACCTACGGCACCGGCACCTTCCTGCTGCTCAACACCGGCGAGAAGATCGTCAACTCGTACCACGGCCTGCTGACCACCGTCGGCTACCGGATCGGCGACCAGGCCCCGGTGTACGCCCTGGAAGGCTCGATCGCCGTCACCGGCTCGCTCGTCCAGTGGCTGCGCGACCAGCTCGGCATCATCTCCACCGCCGCCGAGATCGAGACCCTCGCCAACACGGTCGAGGACAACGGCGGCGCCTACTTCGTCCCGGCCTTCTCCGGCCTGTTCGCCCCGTACTGGCGCTCCGACGCCCGCGGTGTGATCGCCGGCCTGACCCGGTACGTCACCAAGGGCCACCTGGCCCGGGCCGTCCTGGAGGCCACCGCCTGGCAGACCCGCGAGGTCGTCGACGCCATGCAGAAGGACTCCGGGGTCGAGCTCACCGCCCTCAAGGTCGACGGCGGCATGACCAGCAACAACCTGCTCATGCAGAACATCGCCGACGTCCTGGACGCCCCGGTCGAGCGCCCGTACGTGGCCGAGACCACCGCCCTCGGCGCCGCCTACGCGGCCGGTCTCGCCGTCGGCTTCTGGAACGACCTCGACACCCTGCGGGCCAACTGGCACCGCGCCGCCGAGTGGACCCCGCGCATGGACGAGGCCACCCGGGAGCGTGAGTACAAGAAGTGGCTCAAGGCCGTGGAGCGCACCATGGGCTGGGTGGAGGAGGAAGAGAACAACTGACCGACCAGCCGGTCGGGGCCCCGTGCCCCGGCCGGCCGCCCGCTGTTCCGGCAACGGGCGTCACCGTGTTTCACCGGCCCGCCGCACCGGGCCGACCGGCCTCTCCCGCAGAGGCCGCACCGCACACGAGAGGAGTAACGGCGCCGCCCGACCCGCGCGCCGTACACAACCACCATGGCAACCATCCCGACCCTGGGCGCCGAGCGCACCGCCGGCCGCACCGCCTCCCGCGCCGAGACCCGCGAACTGCTCGGCAAGGCCACCTACGACCTGCTGGTGATCGGGGGCGGCATCCTCGGCACGGCCGTCGCCTGGACCGCGTCCCAGGCCGGCCTGAAGGTCGCCATGGTCGATGCCGGCGACTTCGCCGGTGCCACCTCCAGCGCCTCCTCCAAGCTCGTCCACGGCGGTCTGCGCTACCTGCAGACCGGCGCGGTCAAGCTGGTCGCGGAGAACCACAAGGAGCGCCGCGCGCTCTCCACCGACGTCGCCCCGCACCTGGTCAACCCGCTGACCTTCTTCGTGCCGGTCTACAAGGGCGGCCCGCACGGCGCCGCCAAGCTCGGCGCCGGCGTCTTCCTCTACTCTGCGCTGTCCGCCTTCCGCGACGGCATGGGCCGGGTCTCCACCGCCGCGCACGCCGCCCAGCAGGTGCCCGCGCTGCGCACCGAGGGCCTGCGCTCGGTGGCCGTCTACGGCGACCACCAGATGAACGACTCGCGCGTCGCCGTGATGACCGTGCGCGCCGCGGTCGACGCCGGCGCCGTGGTGCTCAACCACGCCGAGGTCACCGGGCTGCGCTTCACCGGCCGCCGGGTCACCGGTGCCGAGCTCCGCGACCGCCTGGACGGCAGCGAGTTCGGCATCAACGCCCGCCTGGTGCTCAACGCCACCGGCCCGTGGGTCGACCACCTGCGCACGATGGAGGACGCCGGCGCCGCGCCGTCGATCCGCCTCTCCAAGGGCGCCCACGTCGTGGTCAAGCGCCGCTCGCCGTGGCGCGCCGCGCTGACCATCCCGATCGACAAGTACCGCGTCTCCTTCGCCATCCCGTGGGAGGACCACGTCCTCCTCGGCACCACCGACGAGGAGTACACCGGCGACCCCAAGGACGTCCGGGCCACCGACGCGGACATCGACCAGATCATGGGCGAGGCCGCGCACGCGATCCGCGACGAGCACCTCGACCGCGACCTGGTCACCTACTCCTTCGCAGGCCTGCGCGTGCTGCCCGGCGGCCCCGGCGACACCGCCGCCGCCAAGCGCGAGACCGTCGTCACCGAGGGCCGCGGCGGCATGCTGTCGGTCTCCGGCGGCAAGTGGACCACCTACCGGCACATCGGCCGCGCCGTGCTGGAGAAGCTGGCCCACGTGCCCGGCACCAGCCTCGGCGAGGACATGTCCCCGATCGCCCCGACCGTCCCGCTGCCGGGCGTCGGCGCGCCGAACGCGGTGGCGCACCGCCTGCTGATCGACCGTGAGCCGGGCTCGCGGATGGAGCCGCTGGTCGCCAAGCACCTGGCCAGCCACTACGGCACGCTCTCCTTCGAGATCGCCCGCATGATCGACGAGAACCCGGAGCTCGGCCGGCCGATCCACGAGGACGGGCCCGACGTCTGGGCGCAGGTCGCGTACGCGGCGGACAACGAGTGGGCGTACACGGCGGACGACGTGCTGCGCCGCCGCACCACGATGACGGTGCGCGGGCTGGACACGCCGGAGATCCAGGCCGAGGTCGAGGCCTTCCTCGCGAAGCGTGGGACCAAGTAAGCACAGCCTCGCGAAGCGTGGGACCAAGTAAGCACAGCCTCGCGAAGCGGGTCGGCAAGTAACAACAGCTTTACGGCGGGCGGGTGTTCGGGGTTTCCCGGGCGCCCGCCCTTCGCTTTGTCAGATCAGGGTGTTCACACGACCGCGCCGGCCTTGACCACGTGCTTGAGGTGCCGCTCCGGGCGGGTGAGGACGGTGAGGTCGGCCAGCGGGTCGCCGTCGACGACGAGCAGGTCGGCGTGGGCGCCCGGGGCGAGGGTGCCGATCTCCCCCGCCATGCCGAGCAGTCGGGCCGCCGTGGTGGTCGCCGAGCGGAGCACGTCCGCGACCGGCTGGACCTGGGCGCGCAGGGTGAACTCCTCCAGCTGGGCCGGGTGCAGCGGGCCGAGCAGGTCGCTGCCGTAGACGAGGTTGACGCCCGCCCGGTGGGCCCGCTCCAGGGCGTCGAGGCCCCGGTCGCGGACCTCGGCGAGCTTGCCGACGGAGGCGGGCGGCAGGCCGGAGGCGGCGCCGAGCTTGGCGGTCTGCTTGTAGGCGACCAGGGTCGGGACCAGGAAGGCGTCCTTCTCCAGCAGCAGGGCGATCGTGCCGTCGTCCAGCAGGTTGCCGTGTTCGACGCAGCGCACCCCGGCCCGCAGGGCGCGGTCGATCGCCCGCGGGTGGTAGGCGTGCACGGTGACGTAGCGGTTGTGGTTCTCCGCCTCCTCGACCGCCGCGCGGATCTCCTCCTCGCTGTACTGGACGGCGGCGATCTCGTCGTGCGGGGAGGCGACGCCACCGGAGAGCAGCACCTTGAGGTGGCGCGCGCCCTTGCGGAACTCGTCCCGTGCGGCGGCCCGTACCGCGTCCACGCCGTCGGCGATCCGGCCGAAGTTCGGCCGGGACTCGCAGCAGGGCAGGGCGTCGTCGCCGAGCGGGCGCAGGTCGCCGTGGCCGCCGGTCTGGGACAGCGCCTTGCCGCCGTGCAGCAGTCGGGGGCCGGGCACCAGGCCCTCGGCCAGGGCGCGGGCCATGCCGTGGTCGGCGCCGCCGACGTCGCGGACGGTGGTGAAGCCGCGGCGCAGCATGCGTCCGGCCTCGGCGAGGGCGCGGACGGTCGCGTAACCGGGGGTCCAGTCGGCGACGTCGTGCAGGTCGAGCGTGGTGACCAGCAGGTGGACGTGGGCGTCGATCAGGCCGGGCAGGACGGTGCCGCCGGCGGCGTCGACCACCCGGACGCCGTCGCTCGCGGCGGGCGGGCGGCCGGTGCCGGTGGCGGCGATCCGGCCGTCGGCGGTCTCCAGCCAGCCGCGGTCGGTGCGGGTGCCGTGCTCGGGGTGGAGCAGGTGGGCGTTGGTGATCAGCAGTCGGCTCATGGTGGTGGTCCCCCTCGGGTTCGGTGCGGCTGGCACCGGCGGTTCGGTACGGCTCGCACCGGCAGTTCAGTACGGCCCGTATTGAATACGACTCGTACTGAATACACCATGTATCGTTCCCCTGTGAACCCACCCCCGGCCGATGCCGCCGCTGCCCGACCGCCTCGCCGTCGTGTCCACACCCGGGCCCGGCTACTGGCCGCGGCGGGCGAACTGTTCCTCACCGTCGGCTTCGCGCGGACGAGCATCGAGGACGTCTGTGCCGCCGCCGGCTACACCCGCGGCGCCTTCTACTCGAACTTCGGCCGCAAGGAGGACCTGCTGCTGGCGCTCTTCGACGACCAGGCGGCGCAGCGGATGGCCGAGCTGGAGCAGCTCGCCGCCGCCTGCGAGGCGCTCGCGCCGCGGGATCGGGCCCGGCTGCTGGTCGAGGCGCTGCTGCGGGTCGAGCCCGCGGAGACCGGGTGGATCCTGCTGTTCCTGGAGTTCCGGCTGGTCGCCGCCCGGACGCAGGCGCTGGCCGAGCAGGTCGCCGCGCACGACCGGACGGTCGCGCGGGCGCTGGCCGACGTCCTGGAGCGGGCACTGCCGGAACTGGTACCCGAGGGCGCGAGCGCCGGGCAGGCCGCGACGGTGATCCTCGCCGCGCGGGAGGGGTTGCTGGCCCGTACGGCGGCGGGCGGCGCGGTCGCGGAGCAGCTGCTGGAGGCGACGGCGGCGGTGCTGTCGGGGCTGCTGGGGCAATCAGGCTGAACCGAGGGCTCGCGTCCCACGTGGATCCTCGATGGGCCGGTAGCCCGCCTGGGCCCTTCCTGCGACGGACGGTGCCGACCGTGCACCAGCTGGCACGTTCCTGACGTTCTGTCGATCTGAATCGACGTGACCGGGGCCGTGCGGCGAGAATCGCTCTCCTCGGCATCCCGCTGTCCGAGAAGGGCGCACCGTTCAGGCCCTGCCGCCACGAACGGCCCGTTGCGGTCGGCCCGTTGCGGTCGGCCCGTTGCGGGTCGGCCCGTTGCGGCTGGCTGGTGCCGCAGCGCGACCCCACGTGGTGTCGACCGGCTCAGCGCCGTCCGGGCGCCGTCCCGGTCCGGGATCGGGTACTCGGCAGCTGACGAGTCCGGCCCCACCGCTCACGCGCCGGGGCCGGGACCTGAAGGCTTTTCACCGAACTTCTAAATGATCAGGCTCAGCGGCAGGATCAGGGCGATCGCGACGACCGAGATCACCGTCTCCATCACCGACCAGGACTTCAGCGTCTGCCCGACGCTCATCCCGAAGTACTCCTTCACCAGCCAGAACCCGGCGTCGTTGACGTGCGAGAAGAACAGCGAGCCGGCGCCGATCGCGAGCACCAGCAGGGCCGCGTGGGTCGAGGACATGTTCGCGGCGAGCGGGGAGACGATGCCCGCCGCCGTGATCGTGGCGACCGTCGCCGAGCCGGTGGCCAGCCGGATCAGCACGGCGATCAGCCAGCCCAGCAGCAGCGCCGAGATGTGCCACTTGCCGGACCACTCGCTCACCGCGTTGCCGACGCCCACGTCGATCAGGGTCTGCTTGAAACCGCCGCCCGCGCCGACGATGAAGACGATGCCCGCGATCGGGCCGAGCGACTTGCCGACGGTGTCGGAGATCCGGGCCTTGTCGAAGCCCGCCGCCCTGCCGAGGGTCAGCATGCCGAGCAGGGTCGCGGCGAGCAGGGCGATCAGCGGGGAGCCGACGAAGTCGAACACCCGCTGGCCGATCGCCTTCGGGTCGTCGATCACCACGTCGGCCAGCGCCTTGCCGAGCATCAGCACGACCGGCAGCAGGATCGTCGCCAGCACCGCGCCGAAGGACGGGGTGCGGTCGCGCTCGGCCGACTCCGCGGGGGCGGTGGCCGCCGGGAGCTCCAGCGGACCGACCCAGCGCTCGGCGACCCGCGCGAACAGCGGACCGGCGATGATCAGGGTCGGGACGGCGATCAGCAGGCCGAGCGCCAGGGTGATGCCGAGGTCGGCCTTCAGCGCGTCGACGGCGACCAGCGGGCCCGGGTGCGGGGGCACCAGACCGTGCAGCACCGACAGGCCGGCCAGGGCCGGGATGCCGACCCGCATCAGTGGAACGTTGCCCCGGCGGGCGACCAGGAGCACGATCGGGATCAGCAGGACGACGCCGACCTCGAAGAACAGCGGCAGGCCGAGCACGGCGGCGATCAGCGCCATCGCCCAGGGCAGCGCCCTGTTGCCCGTACGGGAGAGCACGGTGTCCGCGATGATGTTCGCGCCGCCGGAGTCGGCGAGCAGCTTGCCGAGCATCGCGCCGAGGCCGATCAGCAGGCCGACACTGGCCACGGTGGAGCCGAAACCCGTCGAGAAGCTGCTGAGCAGCTTGTCGAAGGGAGCGCCCGCGACGGCGGCCAGCAGGCCGGAGCCGAGCGTGAGGGCGAGGAACGGGTGCAGCTTCAGCTTGGTGATGAGTACGACGATCGCACCGATGCTGAGCAGCACCGCGATCAGCAGCTGGGAGTCGCTGCCGGTGTGCGGCAGGGCCGGTGGGGCGGCAGAGAGGAGAGTGGCGGACAAGCTCATGCGCCCGCCTCGCTTCGCTCGGTCGGGGCATTCGCCCTTACGCGCCTTCTGACGGCTCGCTCGCTTCGCTCGCTCACGTGAGGTCTCCATTGACGGGCCGCAGCAGTGCCGCGGCCATCTCGACGAGTTCTTCGGGGGACGGGCCCACGTCCAGGACGGCGCCGTGCTCGTCCGCCTCCAGGGGTTCCAGGGCGGCGTACTGCGAGTCGAGCAGCGACGACGGCATGAAGTGGCCGGTGCGGTGGCTGAGCCGGTCCTCGACCAGCTCGTGGCCACCGCTGAGGTGCAGGAAGAAGGCGCCCGGGCAGGCCGCGCGCAGGGCGTCGCGGTAGCGGTGCTTCAGCGCCGAGCAGGTGACCACACCGCCGGTGCCGTCCTCGGTCCGCTCCTTGAGCCACGCGCCGATGGCGCGCAGCCAGGGGGCGCGGTCCTCGTCGTCCAGCGGGACGCCGGCCGACATCTTGGCGATGTTGGCCGCCGGATGGAAGTCGTCCGCCTCGGCGAAGGGGAGGTCGAGGCGGTCCGCCAGCAGGCGGGCCAGAGTGGTCTTGCCGACTCCCGAGACGCCCATCACCACGATGGTGAGGGGGGCCTGCGGGAGGTCGTGGTTCTCGACGCTGAGAGCCATGGGTGGTGCTCCTTCGTTGCCTGGCCGCCACTATCGCCTCAAAGATATGACGTATTCAAGTAGTGGAAACCAAATCGTCATACTTTTGAGGTGTGGGCTGGATCGCAGGGCGATGCGAACGCTCACGGGCCGGACGTCTACCCTGGGCGGATGGAGATCCAGGGGCTGCCCGGGCGGCTGCTTGACGAGCTCGGGCCGACGATCGCGTCCGGGGAGATCCCCGAGGGCGCGGTCCTGCGCGGGGAGGACCTGGAAGAACGGTTCGGGGTGTCCCGGACGGTGGTCCGGGAGGCGGTGCGGATCCTCGAGGGGATGCGCATGGTGGCATCCCGGCGACGGGTCGGGATCACCGTGCTGCCGAAATCGCTCTGGGACGTCTTCGACCCGATGGTGATCCGCTGGCGCCTCGCCGGGGCCGACCGGCCCGCCCAGCTGCGCTCCCTCGGCTCGCTGCGGATGGCCGTCGAGCCGGCCGCGGCGGCGCTCGCCGCGGTCCACGCCACCGATGACGACCGACGCGAACTGAGCTCACTGGCCGTCGAGTTGACGGTCTCCGCGCGCGAGGCCGACCTGACCACCTTCCTCGGCCACGACATCGCCTTCCACGCCCTGGTGCTGCGCGCCTCCGGCAACGAGATGTTCGCCCACCTCGGGGACACCGTGGGGGCGGTGCTCACCGGGCGGACCGAGTACCATCTGATGCCCCATCAGCCGGAGCCGTACGCGATCCGGTTGCACCGCGAGGTCGCCGACGCGATCTGCTCGGGGCACGCCGACGAGGCCGAGCAGGCGATGCGGACGATCGTCACGGGCGCCCTGGAGGAGCTCAACCAGCAGTTGGGCTGACCTCCCGGTGACCTCTGCCCGGATGACACGGTTTGGTGGCTGTTCGGTGGATTCGGACGCATAGTCCTGGTTCGGCGGGGCAGAGTGAGCCTGGGGTCGCGTTTCGTGTGCGCCCGTTCCGTAACCAGTTGTTCCGTGTCCGGCGCCGAATCCGCGCCTGGGGGTCGCCCGATGTCCGTGCCACGCCGCCGTCGCCGCCTTCCCGACGAAGTGCGCGCCGCCGCAGTCCGGGCCGTGCTCTCCCTGGCCTTCACCCTGGTGGGTGTGGTCGTCGCGACGCTGTCCTCGTACGCGGGCAGTTCGATGCTGACGCCCGCACTGATGGCCATGGGGCTCGGGGTGTTCGGCACCATGTGGTGCCTGCTGGAGATCCTGATCTCCCGCCAGGTCGCCGCGCAGCGGATGCGGGCGCCGGTCTCCACCCACCCGATGGCGGGCGGCCGGGCGCCCTCCGAACCGCTGGCGGCCCGGCCGTTCCCCCGGCCCGGCTCGTCAGTGCACCAACAGGCGTACCAACAGCCGTACCAACAGTCGTACCAGTCGGTGTACCAAGAGCCGGATCAGCAGCCGGATCAGCCGCTCTACCCGTGGCCGCAGCACCCGCCGCACCAGCCGCGGGTGTCGACCACGCCGCCGTGACACCGGGGCCGAGCGTCAGCGCGATCACCGAGCCGACCGCGTTCGACGGGGCGGAGCGTTCCTTCGCCATCGCCCCGCCCGCCGAACTCATGGCGGTCCTGCGCCGGTTGAAGGAAGGCCGGCGGGCGGGCTAGTCGACCGGGACGACCCGGTAGTGGGTGGTGATCCGGGCGTCCCCGTCCAGGACGTGGAAGGCGAGCATCGGCGGGTGGTCGAAGGAGATGCCGCGCCCGCCCTCGCAGGGCAGGGTGACGGTGGAGACCACGCCGGGCGCGACCAGCAGCGGCAGGCCCGCGAAGGTGGTCGCGGCGGGGGTGTGGGAGTGACCGCAGAGCAGGGCGGCCACCCGGGGGTGGCGGCGCAGCACCGCGGCGAGGTCCGCCTCGCCGAACTGGCGGATCCCGTCGACCATCGGCAGGTGCAGCTCGACCGGCGGGTGGTGGAAGGCCACCAGGGCGGGCAGCTCGGTGCGCCCGGCGGCGAGCCGGGTGTCCAGCCAGTCCAGCGTCTCCTCGTCGAGCAGGCCGTCGTCCTTTCCGGGTATGGACGAGTCGAGCATCAGCACGTCGGCGCCGGGCAGCTGGTGCAGACGGTTGATCGGCCCCTCCCCGGCCGGCTCGCCGAGCAGCACCTCCCGGTACGGCACCCGGGAGTCGTGGTTGCCGGGGCAAGTGAGCACCGGGTGCCGGGAGGTGAGCGCCTTGGCCACCTGCCGGTACTCCTCGGCCAGGCCGTGGTCGGCGAGGTCGCCGGTGACCAGCACCCCGTCCAGCGGGCCGGGCAGGGCGTCGAGGTACGCCATCACCTGCTCGGTCCGCCGCCGGGCGCGCTTGCCGCCGTCCCGGCGGTGGACCTGGCCGAGGTGGATGTCACTGAGGTGCGCGATCGTCAGCATGCCGATCACGCTAGTCAGTTCACGGCTGCGTGGGAACTCCCTTCACAGCCGCGTGGGACCCGCGTTCACGGCCGCGCAGGGACGTCCGCTCACGGCTGGGCGGGAACCTCCGCGGGGCGCTTGAACATCCGGGTGGCCGTGATCTCGCCGTGGATGGTCGGGCCGTCCGGGTCCGGGGCGGCGGGCAGGCCGGGGCGCAGGTGCTCCTCGACCGAGATGTACTTGAGGCCGGCCCGCAGGTCGGCGTCGTTGCGCAGGCGGATCACCAGCGGGAACTCGGCGAGCGCGGTGGTGTCGAACAGGCCGGTGGTGTAGATGAGCTGGACGCCGAGCGCGTCGGCGACGGCGCGCTGGAGCTCCAGCAGGTAGGTGGCGTTGGCGCGGCCGATCGGGTTGTCGAGGAACAGCGTGCCGGCGTGCCGCAGTTGGGACTGGCCGCGGTCGTTGGCGCGCAGCGCGGCCATCGTGCAGTAGAGCGCGATGGCGGCGGTGAGCAGCTGGCCGCCGGAGAAGACGTCGGACATCTGGCCGACGCCGACCCGCTCGGCGCGCAGCACCGCGTCGGGCTTGAGGATCTCGACGCTGACGCCCTTGGGGCCGATCGCGGCGGCGACGCCGCGCAGCAGCAGGGACATGCCGTCGCGACGCAGGTCGCTGTTCTTCTTGACGGCGGCGCGGGTGGCTTCGTCGATGACCTCGCCGAGGCGTTCGACCAGGGTGGCGTGGTCCGGGTCCTCGAAGCGGATCCGGAGGAACTCCTGGCCGGACCACTCCCCCAGGCCTTCGGGCAGCCGGGAGAGTCGCTGGGCGGCGCGCAGGGTGGTGAGCGAGGACTCGACCAGGCCGCGCAGGCGGTCCACGATCGAGCCGCGGTTCTTCTCCAGCTGGGCGAGTTCGTCGGTGAGCACGCGCAGTCGGGGTGCGAAGGCGGCGGCCCAGGCGGCGGCGTGCTCGGGCAGCGCGGAGGCGGGCAGTTCGCGGATCTGCTGGCGGGCTGGGGTGCGGACGGCCTCGTAGCGGGCGGCGTTGGCGTGCCGGACGAGGGCGTCGGCGGTGTCGCGGACGGCGAGTTCGGCGCTGGACAGTTCGCCGGCGGCGGTGCGCAGGGCCCGGCGGGCCTCGGTGGCACCGGTGCGGGCCTCGGCGAGGGAGCCGAGGTACGGCTCGATCGGGTCGTCCGGGTCCTCCTGGTGGTCGCGCAGGCCGTCGCGCAGTTGGCCGGCCAGTTCGTCGAAGTCGGCGGCTGCGGACTGGGCGGTGTCGAAGGTGCGCTGCAGGTCGGCGTGGGCGGTGCGGGCGGCGTCGAGGGCCTCGCGGCGTTCGGCGAGGCGGCTGGTGGCGGTGCGCAGCAGGGCCTGGGCGTGCTCCGGATCGGTGGGGACGAGGTCCTCGGGCAGCTCGGTGTGCGCTTCGCCGTCGGTGGGGGCGGAGCGCTCGGCGTCGCCGCGCAGGCGGCCGAGGTGTTCGCTGGCGGCGGCGGAGCGGGCCTCGATGGTGGCGACCAGTTCCTCGGCGCGGGCGGCGGCGGCCTGGCGGGCCGGGCCGTCGGCTCCGTCGGGGCTGCCGAGGAGTTCTTCGGCGCGGGTGCGCACCTTGTTGGTGAGGCGGTCGAGTTCGGTCGCGGCGGCGGCCTCGTCGCCTTCGGCGCGGGCCTGTTCGGCGCGCAGGTCGGCGCCGACGCCGACCTTCTCGTAGAGCTGGGAGGCGGCGCGGTAGGCCTCGCGCAGGGCGGGCAGCGCGGCGGGGGCGGTGTCGGCGGGCTCGTCGGTCTGCTCGGCGGCGGGGATCTCGGCGCGTTCGGCGCGCAGCGCGCGGGTCGTACGGCGGGCGTCGTCGGCGGCGCGCTGGGCGGCGCGGCGGTCCTCGTCGCAGGTGCGGGCGCGTTCGGCGCACAGCGTCTGGCGGCGGTCGCACTCGGCGGCGTCCTCGGCGAGTTCGCGCTGGCGGCGGGCCCAGTTGGCGCGCTCGCGCAGGCGGAAGGCGAGGCCGGAGAGGGCGTCGGCGCGGCGGCGGGCGCGCTGGGCGGTCTCGCGGTGTTCCTCGTGGGCGGAGACGGCGGTGGCGTGGTCGGTCTCGGCCTCGTCGTGGTCGGCGCGCAGGGTGGCCAGGGCGGCGGCGGCCTGCTCGGCGTGTTCGCGGGCGGTCTCGGCGGCGGCGGCGAGCTCGGCGAGGGTGCCGGGCGGGCAGCTGGCGTGCCAGGAGGCGAGGCGGGCGGCTAGGGCGCGGTCGGCGCCGAGGCGGGCGGCGAGTTCGCGGATGTGTTCCTCGCGGGCGCTCGCCCGGGCGCGCAGGTCGCGGCGCTCGCCGTCGGCGGCGGACTCGTCGTGCATGGCCGGGTTCGGCGGCACGAGGAAGAAGGCGGGCTCGTCGGTGATCGGGGCGATCAGCGAGGCGGCGGCGCCGACGGCCACGGTGGAGCGCGGGAGCAGGGCGGCGGACTGGAGGGCCTCGCGGGCGCGCTCCAGCGAGGAGGGGTCGGTGACGACGACGCCGTCGACCAGTTCGGGGCGGGCGGCGAGGATCGCGTCGTGGTCGGCCGGGTCGACCGACTGGGCGAGGTAGCGCCAGCCGGGCAGGGCCGGGATGCCGTGCTCGGCGAGGTACTCGACGGTGGCGAGGACGTCCGGGCCGGGCGGCAGCAGGCCGCCGTCGCCGAGGGCGGCGAGGATGCGGGAGTCGTCGGCGGCGGCCGTCCGCAGGTCGAACAGGGTGCGTTCGGCGGTGGCGATGCCCTCGTCGAGGAGTTCGCGCAGGTACTCGGCGTTGCGGTCGAGGACGGCGGGGGTGAGGAAGCCGGCGTCCTCCTCGCCGCCCTCTTGGTACGGGGTGAGGGAGAGCAGGTCGGCGAGGCGCTGCTCGGTGGCGAGCAGGGCCGCGGTGCGCTGTTCGCCGGCCAGGGCCTGGGCGGCGGCCTTGCGGGCGTCGCCGGCGCGTTCGGCGGCGAGTTCGGCGCGCGAGGTGGCGGCGGCGGCCTCGCGCAGCCGGGCGGCGCAGGCCTCGGCGGCCGTACGGGCCTGGGCGAGGGCGGCGGCGGCGGCCTTCTCGACGTCGGCGGCGTGCAGGGCGGCGCGGGCCGGGTCCACGTCGCCGTCGGCGTCGATGAAGCCGGCCTCGACGGCGGCTTCGGTCTCCTGCTCGACCTCAGTGAGGCGCTGGCGCAGGTGCTCGGCCTCGCTGCGGGCCTTCTGCGCGGCGGTGGCGGCCTCGGTGGCGTCGGACTGTGCCTTGGCGCCGTCCGCCTGGAGTTCGCCGGCGCGCTGTTCCTCGGTGTCGGCGCGGGTCTCGGCGGCCGCGGCGGCGGTCTCCAGGGCGCGGGCGAGGGCGGTCGCGGCGCGGGCGCGGGCGGCGAGCGCGGGGGCGGCGTCCAGCTCGGCCTCGCGGATGGCGGCGGCGACCCGGGTGACCCGGTCGGCGGCGGCGCGCTGGCGCAGCACCACCTCGGCGGCCTGCCAGGCGGCGTGCAGGGTGCGGGCGTCGATCAGCTCGCGGCGCAGTGCGGCGGCTTCGGCGGTGGCCGCGGCGAGGCTCAGGGTGGCGTGCCGGTAGGTGAGTTCGTCGGTGATGAGGGTGTGCCGGGTGCGGTCGGACTCGGCGGCGGTGACGGCGCTCGCGGCGGCGGCGACCTCGATGGCGAGGTCCTGGGCACGGTCGCGTTCGGCGGTGGCCCGGGAGGCGAGGGCGTGGGCGAGGCGGCGGGTGCGGCGCTCGGCGGTGCGGTGGGCCTCGCGGACGGTCTCGCGGGCGGTGGTGGATTCGGCGATGCGCTCGAGCAGGTCCAGGGAGCCGGCGGTGAAGTCGCGTTCGGCGGTGAGTTCGGCACGGCGGCCGAGTTTGGCGGCGAAGCCGTGGACGAGGTCGGCGAGGCCGTCGGTGTCCCGGGTGTCGGTGACGGCGCGCAGCAGGAGGTCGGTGAAGTCGCTGTCGTGCTTGACCGCGAAGAGGCCGGCCGCCTCGCCTTCGTCGGCGTTCATCTCGCGCTGGTAGCGGAAGAGTTCGGGGTCGAGGCCGAGTTCGCCGAGGTGCTCGGTCCAGCGGTCGTGGCCGTCCTCGAAGACCAGGTCGAGGTGGGGGTGTCCCTTGCCGGCCTCGGTGAGGGCGTCGCGGAAGCCCTTCATGGTGCGGCGGCGGCCGCGGGCCTTCTGGTCGCCGGCCAGGCTGAGCCGCTCGGCGACCGGCAGGGAGTCGAGGGTGAGGCCGGGGCCCGGGCGGAAGGAGTACCAGGTCTCGGCGAACTTGCGCGGGTCGGAGGAGACCTGGCGGCCGCGCCACTCGCTGACCTTGCCGACCACGATCAGCTCGCCGGTGACGGTGTGCTGCCACTCCAGGGCGACGTGGCCGCAGTCGTCGGCGAGCAGGAACTTGCGCAGCACGCCGGAGCTGGCGCCGCCGAGGGTGTTGCGGTGGCCGGGGAGCATGACCGAGAAGATCAGCTTGAGCAGGACGGACTTGCCGCCGCCGTTCTCCAGGAAGAGCACGCCGGCCGGGGCGGGGCGGCGGACCGGGCCGTCGGTCTCCTCGCCGAACAGACCGATCTGCTGCGGGGCCGGGTCGGCGACGGGCTCGCCGACGCCGCGCAGGTCGAGCACCGTGTCGGCGTAGCGGGCGCCGGCCGGTCCGATCGAGTAGAGGCGGACCCGGTTGAGCTCGTACATGTGCGGCGGTTCTCCGTGCGTCTATGGGGTTGTCAGAGCGATCAGAGCGAGTGGAACGGCAGGCCGGCGTCGGCGACCAGTTCGTCGGAGGTGTCCGGCGGCAGCAGGCTGGCGGTGCCGTCGGAGACCGGGACGACGCCCAGGTCGATCAGTTCGGCCATGGCCGCGCTGCCGGCCAGGTCGCGGACCTGGAGCTGGTAGCGGGCGGTGGTGCGGTAGGTGCCGCCGGAGTCGTCGGAGACCTTCTGCAGGAAGCCGGAGTCGACCAGGAACAGCACGGCCTTGGCGACGATGCCGATGGTGGAGCCGGAGAGCCGGCGGGCGTCCTTGGTGGCGCCGGTGGCGGTGCGCCGGGCCCAGACCCGCCAGGCGGCCTCCAGGCCGGGGGCGTCGGACTGCGGGTCGGTGTTGGCGCCCTCGGCGTCGGCCTGCTCCTCCAGGCGGCGACAGGCCTGGCGGACGAAGGAGTCGACGCCGTTGACGGTGATCCGGCCGAGGTAGGTGTCGTCGGCGAGGTCCTCGGGGCGGGGGAAGGCCATCGCGGCGACGGCCAGGTGGGCCAGGCCGTGCAGGAAGCGGTCGGTGGACTCGGAGGCGGCGCGGCGCGAGTAGTCGCCCATCCGGACGGCGAACAGCGAGTCCTCGGCGGCGGCCACGGCCATGCCGGCGCGTGGCGAGACCTCCAGGACGACCAGGCCCATGCCGGTGGCGATGGCGTCGGCGAGCCGGGCGAACGGCGGGTCCTCGCGGTGGCGGCGCACGAGCTCGGCGTACTCGACGTCCCGGGCGGGCAGCAGCTTGGCCTGGAGGCCGAAGGAGACCAGCCGGGCGGCGTCGGCGACGTCGGCCGGGGTGATCGGCGCGGGGGCGGCCGGTTCGGTCTCGGTCGCCCAGGACGTGTCGTGGTGGGTCGTCACGGGCGGTGCTCCTCGGGGGTGGCGCGGTTACGGGTGTTCTGGTGGTGCGGCACGGCCGGTCAGCCGGCGTCCTTGCGGTCGGCGGCCATGCCGACCGCGTCGAGCAGGGCGCTGCCGACGATCAGGTCGGCGCCGCCGAACTCGAGGTCGCGCAGCGGGGTGCCGTCGTCCACGGCGAACAGCAGCCGCTCCTCGCCCTGGCGGTAGGCGGTGCCGACCGGCGGGCTGGCGGCGTGCACGGCGAGCAGGGCGACCAGGTACGGCAGCTCCGGGTCCTGCTTGCGGGCGTCGGCGAGCAGGCCGGAGAGCCGGCGGGGGGCATCCGGGGGCAGGTCGAGCAGGACCAGCGCGGCCTCCAGCTGGGCCTCGGAGAACCGGCTGTCGTCGGGGGTGGCGACCAGGTCCGGGTCGGGCAGCTCGGCGCCGAGGTGCTCGCGCTCGACCGGTGGGGTGAGCAGCAGGTCGACCAGGTCGGTGACCCGGACCGAGGCCGGGGTACGCAGGCCGGCGCCGCGGGCGAAGAAGGCGCCGGTGGGGCGGACGGCCTGCTCTATCGGCAGCCGGAGCACGGGGGCGAGCAGTTGCCCGTACAGGTCGATGCCGCTGCGGGCGCCGGGGGTGGCGAAGGCCTGCCGGTCCTGCTCGGCGCGGAACAGCGGGCCGGCCTCCAGCAGGCGGGTCTGCAGCTTCGTGTGGCGGCGGATGCAGTCCTTGACGATGTCGAGCAGCTCGGCGGCGCGGCGCTTGTGCTCGGCCCCTTCGGGAGTGTTCGGCTCGGCTTCGTCGCGGGCCTTGCGGATGTTGGTGAGAATCGCGTTCTCGTGCCGGTAGCGGTCGGCGATGTGGTCCAGTGCCTCCTCGATGAGGTCCGGGACGGCGCGCATCCAGTCGACGGCCCGGACGTTGCGGCGGGTGGCGTCGAGGGCGCGGCGCAGCGTCTCGGCGTACTGGACGGTGCGGTAGCGGGCCTGCTCGGCGGCGAGCTGGGCGTCGGCCAGGCGGCCGCGGCGGATCAGCACCTCCAGCTTGACCTCGGCGGCGATCTGGGCCGAGGTGACGTCGGTGTCGAGCGCGCCGACCAGGACGTTGACCGCCTCGTCGGTGGTGCGCAGGTAGACGCCGCCGTCGGGGCCGGGGACCTCCTCGATGAGCTTGAAGTCGTAGTCGCGGCGCACGTACGCGCCGTCCGCGCCGAAGGTGCCGTAGACGGCGCGGAAGCCGCGGTCCACGCTGCCGACGTTGATCAGCGACTCCAGCACCCAGCGGGCGACCCGCTCGTGCTCGGCGGCGGGGCGGCCGGCGGCCTGGGCGGCGACCCGGGGCAGCAGGCGGGCGAGGACTATGTCGCGGTCGGCTCCGGTGTCGAAGTCCATGTTCAGGGTGACCAGGTCGATCGCGGCGAGGCCGACCTCGGCCATCGCGTAGCCGCCGTACTCGCCGGCCAGGTTGACCTTGCGGTTGTCCAGGTCGTGCAGCGGGGCGGTGCAGGCCAGCGCCTTGAGCCGGCGGGCCAGTCCCTCGTCGGCGGCGGGGCCGGGCGCGGGGCGCGCGACGGCCGGGCCGGCGGACGGTCGGAGGCCGGGCTCGGTGGGCGGGTCTGCGATGGCGGTCACGGGGGACAAGATTAGAGGTTCGCACCGACATCGACCGAAACGGACCTTGCGGACGGACGGAACGGCAGGTGGGGAGCCGTCCGGGGGACGTTTTCAGAACGCGGTTTCGACGGTATTCCGCCATTCTCGAACCGATATTCGAGAAAGCCGTGAGGGCGGCGCAATGGTTCGGTGATGATCGACCTATGATCAGCCGACTGGCCAAGGCGGGCCTCGCCGCCGCGCTGTCCGTGACCACCCTCACCACCGGTGTCGTCCTCACCACCGGCGCCGCCGCGGCCGCGCCGGCCGCCACGGCATCGACCTCCGCGCAGCACGTGACCGTATCCCTGAACGGCTACCTCCCGAGCACCACACCGCCCGGGCCGGGCCAGTTCTCGATCGGCTGGACGTCCGCCGGGACGGCCGACCTCACCGGGCCGACCCACATCACCGTCGACCTGCCCCCGGGCCTCACCACCGACGGCGCGATGTTCTACTCCACCCCGTACGACTACACCTTCACCGAGACCGTCTCCCCCGACGGCCGCCACCTGGACGCCGTCCTGGTCGGCACCCGGCGGCCCGGCCACTACGAGTTCATGAAGATGAAGCTCTACGGCAACCCCAACCAGCAGTCGGACGGCCAGATCGTCGCGACGGTCGGCAACCCGAACGACACCGACCCGACCGGCCACGTGGCCCTCGCGGCACTGAACGGCAGCACGCCGACGCCGGCCACCCCGCCCGCACCCGCCGTCACCGGCCTCGACACCACCACCGGCCCGGGTACGGGCGGCACCGCGGTGACGGTCAGCGGCAGCAACCTCACCCACGGCATGGTGCTGGTCGGCGGCGTCCCCGCGGCCGGGAACTGCACCGACACCGCGTGCACGGCGACCACGCCAGGAGGCTCGGGCAGCGCCCCGGTCAGCGTGGTGACGCCCGGCGGCACGGCCGCCGCCCCCGCCACCTTCGACTACACCGGCGCCGCGCCGCCGGCGCCGCCCGCGCCGGTGGTCACCTACCTGTACCCGACCAGCGGACCGGTCGCCGGCGGCACCCAGGTCTCCATCGCGGGCACCGACCTGACGTACGGGTCGGTGCGGTTCGGCGGGGTGCCCGCCGACCACGTCTCCTGCGGCCCGAAGTTCTGCACGGCGTACGCGCCGGCGGCCTCGCACTCCGGCGCGGTCGGCCTCACCGTGACGACGGCGGGCGGGACCAGCGCGCCGGTCACGTACACCTACACCGCGTAGCGCTCACTGTCGGTGCCCGGGTGCCTCGGCGCCCGGGCACCGACGCGTTTCCTGGCGCGGACGCGTTTCCGGACTTGACGCGTTTTCGGACTTGACGCGTTTCCTGGCGCGGACGCGCTTGCGGACCCGACGCGCTTCCGGGCCTGCGTTCGGCTACCCCGAAGGGGCAAGTTGAACGCGTTCAAAAGGAAGGTCTAGAGTCGGTTCCGCGCAGTCGGGACAAGGCCCCGCCTGCCCTTCGGCATGGAGGTGCACGACATGGACGGCGACCCCGCGGTCACCCTTCGCAAGGTCCGGCGCTGGCTGTGGTTCTTCCTGGTCTGCCTGGTGCTCAGCGGCCTGACCGCCTTCCCGCTGGAGACCGAGACCCGCCTGCTGGCCGAGTTCGCGACCGGCCCGGCCGCCCCGCTGACCGACCACTTCCCCGCCGTGACGGCCTGGTTCGAGCGGGTCCACAAGGGCATCGCCGAGACCAACGAGCGCTACCCCTTCCTGGCCTACGGCACCGACTGGCTGGCCTTCGCCCACCTGGTGATCGGCGCCGCCTTCTGGGGGCCGCTCAAGGACCCGGTCCGCAACATCTGGGTGATCCGCTGGGCCGCGCTCGCCTGCGGGGCCGTCATCCCGCTGGCCCTGATCTGCGGGCCGCTGCGGGGCATCCCGCTGGTGTGGCGGTTCATCGACATGTCGTTCGGCGTCTTCGGTGTCATCCCCCTGCTGATCGTGCTGCGGGCCCTGCGTCCGCTGGAACGTTCCTTCCCGGAACCGGTGCCCGCGCGCTGAGCCGAGACGGCCCGCACGCCCCGCATGGCGCCACCCCGGGGCGTGCGGGCCCGGTCGCACGCCGCAGGCCCGGCAGGGGCCGGGGTCACGGACAACGGCCTTCACCCACAGGCCCTACCATCTGGCTCAAGAGCTGCTGGGAGGCGGACGGGCGTGGCCGATGCGGTGATCGATCTCAATGCGGACCTCGGCGAGGGGTTCGGACGCTGGACGCTGACCGACGACGAGGCGCTGCTGTCCGTGGTGACCAGCGCCAACGTCGCCTGCGGCTTCCACGCCGGCGACCCCTCGACGATGCGCCGGGTCTGCGCACTGGCCGCCGAGCGCGGCGTCCGGATCGGCGCCCAGGTCTCCTACCGCGACCTGGCCGGCTTCGGCCGCCGCGCGATGGACGTCCCCCCGGAGGAACTCGCCGACGAGATCGCGTACCAGATCGGAGCCCTCCAGGTCTTCGCCCGCGCCGCCGGCTCGAAGGTCTCCTACGTCAAACCGCACGGCGCCCTCTACAACCGGGTGGTCGCCGACTCCGAGCAGGCCGAGGCCGTCGTGGCCGGCGTCCTGCGGGCCGGCGCGGTCTGCGACGGGCCGCTGCCCGTCCTCGGCCTGCCCGACTCCCGGCTGCTCGAGGTCGCCGAGGGCGTCGGACTGCCGGTGGTCGCCGAGGCCTTCGCCGACCGGGCGTACACCCGCTCCGGCACCCTCGTCCCGCGCCGCGAACCCGGCGCCGTGGTGCACGACCCCGAAGCGGTGATCACCCGCGCGGTCGGCATCGCCCGGGACGGCGCGGTGGAGGCCGTCGGCGGCGATCGGATCACCGTCGAGGCCCGCTCGCTCTGTGTCCACGGCGACACCCCCGGCGCCGCCCAGCTCGCCTGGCGGGTGCGCGGCGCCCTGGCCTCGGCCGGGGTCCGGGTGGAGGCGTTCACGTGACGGCCGGCGCCGAGCCACCGCCGGGCGGCCCGGTGCGGCCGGTCGGTTCCGCACAGCGGGTCGGCTCGGTGCGACCGGCCGGCTCCGTACAGCGGGCCGGCTCGGTACAGCGGGTCGGCGAGCGGGCGCTGCTGGTCGAGCTGCCCGGGACGGCCGAGGTCACGGCGCTGTACGGATGGCTCCGCGAACAGCGGGACGCGGGCGCGCTCGGCGAGGTCGAGGAGCTGGTACCGGCCGCCCGCACGGTGCTGCTGGACGGCGTCGCGAACGTCGACGCGGTGGCCCGGCTGCTCCGCACCGTCCGTCCGACGGCGGCCGAGACGGCACGCGGACCGCTGCTGGAGGTCCCGACCGTGTACGACGGCGCCGACCTGGCCGAGGTCGCCACCCTGTGGGAGGTGTCCGAGGAGGCGGCCGTCCGGATCCACACCGAGCCCGAGTACGTGGTCGCCTTCTGCGGCTTCGCCCCCGGCTTCGGCTACCTCACCGGCCTGTCCACGCGGTACGAGGTCCCGCGCCGGGCCACCCCACGCAGCTCCGTCCCGGCCGGCTCGGTCGCCCTGGCCGGCCCGTACACCGGCGTGTACCCGCACCCCTCCCCCGGCGGCTGGCAGCTCATCGGCCGTACGGCGCTCCCCCTCTGGGACACCGACCGGGAGCCCCCGGCCCTGCTGACCCCGGGCGTCCGGGTCCGGTTCACGGCGCAGCGGGCATGAGTGGCGCGGGGCCCGACCCGGCCCTCCGCGCAGTGCGCTCACTAGACTTCGAGGATGATCGAGCTCCTCGACAACCTTGATCTGCTGACCTGGCGCCACCTCGACCCGACCACCCTGACCTTGGGCGGTGTGGCGTTCGGAGCCCCGGCCTCCGACGTCCCGCGCCGGCGGATCGTCGACGCGACCGCGCCCGTCGTCGCCCGCCGCACGAGCGGGACCGACATGGAGTCCGCGTACGAGGACGGCAACGGGCGGCGGCTGACCCTGGACGAGGTCGTCGACGACGCCGTCCGCTCCCAGGGCTTCCTGTACGCCGCGGACACGCTCACCTACCGGATCCGCTCCGGGACGGTGGTCGGCTTCGCGGTCTACGGCCCGCACCTGGCGCACTTCGCCGCGCTGACCTCGTACGAGGAGTTCCGCACCGCGTTCGGCACACCCGACCGGGTCGACACCGACGACGAGCCCGGCGGCGGGCCCATGGCCTACTGGCACCACTACTCGGCCCCGCGGAAGTGCGCGCGGTGGGACGCCTGGGACAACCGGGTGAGCCTGGTCAACCTGGGCGACTTCAGCAAATAGGGCCGGTCGGCGGGGCAGGCGGTCGGCAGGGCAAGCGGTCGGCAAGGCAAGCAGACGGGCAGGCGGTCGGCAGGGCGTCAGGAGGCAGCGGCGATGAGTGAACTGGTGGTGGTGCGGCCCGGGCCGCTGACCACGGTTCAGGACCTGGGGCGGCGCGGGGTCGCGCACCTCGGGGTGCCCAGGGCCGGGGCGCTGGACGAGCCGGCGCTGCGGGCGGCGAACCGACGGGTGGGCAACGAGCCGGGGGCCGCCGGGCTGGAAACCACGCTCGGCGGGGTCGCGCTGCGGGCTGTCGGGACGGTGCTGGTCGCGGTCACCGGTGCGCCCGCGCCGGTACGGGTGGACGGCCGGGCGGCGGCGTGGGCCGCGCCGGTCGTGGTGCCGGACGGGTCCGTGGTCGAGGTGGGCCCGGCGACGGACGGGGTGCGCGGCTACCTGGCGGTGGCCGGCGGGATCGCCGTCCCCCCGGTGATCGGCAGCCGCTCGGCGGACCTGCTCTCCGGCCTCGGGCCGGCCCCACTGGCCACCGACGACCGGCTGCCGGTCGGCACTCCGCCGCCGTACCGGGCCCGGCCCGAGCTGGTGCCGCTGCCCGCTCCCCCGGCCGAACTGGTGCTGCGGCTGCGGCTCGGCCCGCGCGCGGACTGGTTCACGGCGGACGCGGTGGCCCGGCTGGGCCGCGACGACTACCGGGTCTCCTCGACGAGCAACCGGGTCGGGCTGCGCACCGAGGGCCCGGCGGTCACCCGGGCCCGGGACGGCGAACTGCCCAGCGAGGGCATGGTGCTGGGTGCGGTGCAGATCCCGCCGGACGGGCAGCCGGTGGTCTTCCTGGCCGACCATCCGACCACCGGCGGATACCCGGTGATCGGCGTCGTCCCGACCGCCGATCTCGCGGCCGCCGCGCAGGCCCGGCCGGGGACCCCGGTGCGATTCGCGCCGCTGCGGTTCGCGCCGCCACAGGAGCGTTGACAGCGCTCTTCAACGCCCCAACAGCAGTTCGGCGACGGCCCGTTGGGCCGGGTCCAGTACGGTCTCGCCCTCCTCGGCGGCCCAGGCCGCGTTCTGCAGCACCCGGGCGAGCGTCCAGGCCGTCGCGATCTCGCGGTCCAGCTCCAGGGTCTCCGTCAGGAGGTCGAAGCGCCGCAGCAGCGCCCGGGTGAGGTCCCCGGTGGCCACCAGGTCCTCCCAGCGGTTGCGCAGCGCCGGGAGCAGTTCGAACCCGGGGTGTCCGGCGAGCGGCTTGGGGTCGATGGCCAGCCAGGGGCCGCGGCCGCTCCCCGGGAGCGGGGCGAGGACGTTGCCGTAGTGCAGGTCCCAGTGGAGCAGCCGGTCGCCGGGCTCGGCGCGCACCTCGCGGAGGGCTGCCGTGCAGTCGGCGAGCAGGCTGCGCTCGTCCGGGTGGCCGAGAGTGGCGACGGCCGCCGGGGACCGCGACAGCAGTTCTGTCGACGCTTCCGCCAAAGTCCTGAGGCTGCAGGGAGCTTGATGCCGTGTCAGCTGGCGCAGCAGATCGGCGATCACCCGCACTCCCTCGAGGTCGTCGGGCAGGGCGAGGAGCGAACGCGCCGGGTCCAGGCGCTCCAACAGCATGGAGCCCGAGAGGGGTTCGTGGTCCAGCAGTCGGACGGCGCCGCACCCGTCCCAGACGTCCAGGGCGAGGGGTTCGCCCGCCGTTTCCTCGTCCACGGGCTGCAGTTTGAGCACGGCGGGCGTCCCGTCGGCGCGCAACACGGGCAGCACCAGGCCGACGACGCCGTGCGCGGGCGGCCCGTCCGGGCGCAGCTCCCAGCGGTCGAGCAACTCGCCCGCCAGGGCGGGCAGTCGGGCCGCCCAGGCGCGGCCCTCCGCGCCGAGGAACGCCTCCAGGGACGCGGCCAGGTCGGGCGGGACATCGACGGGCATCGGGCGGGCTCCTCTCGGGCGGTCCCGTTCAACCTAAGCGGCCCCGTTCAACCCAAGCGATCCCGGTCAATCCGGCCCGGGCGGTCCCGCTCACCCCAGGCCGAATGCCTCCGCCGCGGCGGCCGCGAAGCCGTCCGGGTTGTCGAGCATGATGTTGTGCCCGCAGTCCGGGACGGCGACCACCCGCACGCCCGCCGCGCGGAGCCCGTCCGAGCCCGCCAACTCGCCGTCCGCCGCCGGGTGGAGGAAGGTCCGCGGGAGGTCGAGGCCGAGCAGCAGCTCGCGCATGGCCGGGACCGTCGCCCGGGCCAGGTGGCGGGCGCTGCGGTAGAGCGCTTCCGGGCCGGCCAGCCGCATCGTGGACCACCAGAACGGCCCGACCCGCTCGGCGACTTCCTCCCGGCCGCCGGCCAGGAACTCCGCCTCGGTGTAGCCCGCGATGCCACTGCTGCCGGGCCGCTGCCGGTCGGGGGCGACCGGGTCCAGGTTGGCGTCCACCAGGACGAGTCGGGAGACCAGCCCGGGGTGCCGGTGGGCGAGGACGATCGCGATCGCGCCGCCCATGCTGTGGCCGACCACCTCGACCCGGCTCAGCCCGGCCGCTCGCACCGCCGCCGCAACCGCGTCGGCGTGGTCCTCCAACGTGTACCCGAAGTCCGCCGGACGGTCGCTGATGCCGAAGCCGAGCAGGTCCATCAGGAGCGAGCGGCGTCCGGCGAGCAGCGGGTGGGCGGCGGCCGCCGCGAAGTAGACCGACGAGGTGGCACCCAGGCCGTGCAGGTAGAGCCGGGCCGGCTCGGCGCCGGGCAGTTCGACCCAGCGGATCAGGTCGCCGTTCGGGGTGACGGGGGCGTGGCGCATCGCGAGGACTCCTCTGCAGGGGAAGCACCCGGGAACCGCCGGGAGCACCCCGGGAACAGCGGGGAACAGCCGGGAGCACCGGGGGAACGCCGAAACCATACCTCGCGATCGAGGTATCCCGCAGTCGATATACCCATGGATCGAGGGATGGGCGTGAGAGGGTGTCCCCATGTTCAAGCTCGCGATCCTCGGGTTCCTGTACGGGCGGCCGCTGCACGGCTACGAGCTGCGCCGCCACCTCTCCGCGCTCTCCGGGCACGTCCAGCCGATCAGCGACGGCACGCTCTACCCCGCGATCAAGCGCCTGGAGGCCGCCGGACTGCTGGTCCGCCGGACCGAACCCGGCAGCGCCGCCGCGCCCCGGCACACCCTGCACCTCACCGAGGCCGGCCGCGCCGCACTGCTCGACCAGCTGCGCGAGCCCGAGCCACTGGACATCAGCGACGAGAACCGCTGGTTCACGCTGCTCGCCTTCCTGCGCCACCTCGAGGACCCCGCCGCCCAGGCCGCCGTGCTCCGCCGCCGGCTGGCCTTCCTCTCCGAGCCGGCGAGCTTCTACTACGACGGCGACCGCCCGATGGGCGCCGAGGAGTTCGCCGACCCCTTCCGGCGCGGCCAGCTGCTGATCGCCCGCGCCACCACCGAGGCCGAACTCGGCTGGCTGCACGCCACGTTGGCCGAGCTGGAGGGCGGCGTGCAGTAGCGGGCGCACCGGAACGCACTGTGGCCCGCACCGACCGTCGAAGGGTCGGTGCGGGCCACGGGCAAGGGTCTCCGGCATCCCGGAGCACGATCGGCGCCGGCGGGTACGGGATTCAGTGCTGGTGGTGGGCGTGGACCACGGCATGGCCGCGCCCCCGGCCGATCATCCACTTGTTGACCGGAACGGTCAGCCCGAAGGCCAGGGCCAGCGAGCCCGCCAGTGCCACCCAGAACAGCAGGTCACCGAGGCCGGCGTCCATCGCCCCGGGGACGGTGACCATCACGGTGTTGTCGATCAGCTCCATCACCAGGATCGACACGGTGTCGGCGGCCAGCGCGACCTTCACGGCGGCACCGACGTCCAGACCGGCCTTCAGCACGCCGCGCATGGTCAGCGCGTAGCCGAAGACGAAGGCCAGGAGGATCGAGAGCACCACGGTCGCACCGTTGTGCAGGCCGAAGGCGGTGCCGAACACCATGCCGAGGATCTCGCCGATGGCGCAGCCGGTGAGGCAGTGCAGGGTCGCCTGCGCGGCCATCCGCCAGCTCGTTCCGCCGCCGTGGGCGTGGTGGTGGCCGTGCTCGTCGGGCCCCCGATGGTCATGCCCGTGGCGCCCCTGGCCTTCCTGCCCGGCGTGCACCTGGTGGTCATGACCGTGCTGCCCGGGGTGCTCCTGGTGGCCGTGGTGCTCGTGCTGTGCGGGGTGTGCCATGTCGTCCTCCGCTTGCTCCGACGCCCGTTCAGCGCCGCTTCCCTCGCTCCGTCGATGATCGAAGCTATACCCCCCTGGGGTACCTTGCAAGCCCTTGACGGCGCCCCCTTCCCACCCGCGCCCATCCGTGCTCGGATGAAGGACATGACCGACGACCGACGCAAGGGCTATGACGGAACGGGCGCGGGCGCGATCACCCCGGACGGCTGCGCCGTCGAGGTGTGGAGCCGACTCCCCGCGGGCAACGCCCCGGACGTGATCGAGGCGGCGGTGCCGCCCGGCGCGAGCATCCTCGAACTGGGCTGCGGCGTCGGCCGGATGACGCACCCACTGGCCGACCGCGGCTTCACCGTGACGGCCGTGGACGAGTCCATCGAGATGCTGGCCCGGGTCCGCGAGAACGTCCGTACGGTGCGCAGCCCGATCGAGAAGCTGGACCTCGGCGAGCGCTTCGACGTCGTCGTGCTCGCCTCCTTCCTGGTGCACGCCGGTGATGTGACGGTTCGTCAGAGGCTGCTGGAGACCTGCCGTCGCCACGTCGCCGAGGACGGCTGCGTGCTGGTGCAGCGCGAGGGCGAGGACTGGCACCTGAACGTGCCGCGCGAGACCGCGATCGGCCCCGGCGCGTGGTCCCGGCTCGTCTCCGCCACCCCGGTCGGCGACGGCGTGAACTCCGTCCGCTGCGAGTACGAGTTCCCGGACGGCACCTGGACGCAGACCTTCCTGTCCCGGCCACTCAGCACCGAGGCGTTCGAACAAGCCCTGGCCGAGGCCGGCCTGACGGTCGAGCGCTACCTGACGGAGGACCGCACCTGGGTCCGGGTCCGGCCCGTGGACTGACCGCCCGCGGCCGGAAACGGGCCCGTTCGCAAAGGCCGAACAAAGGGTGAACCAAGAACTGTCACTTTCACCCCGTACCATCGGCCGCGCGCCGGGCCCGCGCGCGGCCTGCGGGCCGGGCGGGTCGCGGTCGTCCGCACGCCCGTTCCGACCCGCAAGGACCCGCCCATGCCGCCCCTGCCACCCCTGCCGCCCCCGCCCCCCACCCGACGGATATCCGCGGCGGGTGCCCGGTGATCAACTGGTTCCACGGGGCCGTTCTCGGTCTGATCCAGGGGCTCACCGAGTTCCTGCCGGTCTCCTCCAGCGCCCACCTGCGGGTCTTCTCCGCGCTGCTGGGCTGGGACGATCCGGGCGCGGCCTTCACGGCGGTGACCCAGCTCGGCACCGAGACGGCGGTGCTGATCTACTTCCGCCGGGACATCGCCTCGATCGTGAAGACCTGGGCGCGGTCACTGGTCCGCCCGGCGCTGCGCTCGGATCCGGACGCCCGGATGGGCTGGTTCGTGATCATCGGCACCCTGCCGATCGGCATCCTCGGCAAGCTGTTCCAGGACACCATCGAGACCCATCTGCGCGACCTGCGGATCATCGGCACCACACTGATCGTCTTCGGCCTGGTCCTTGCCTTCGCCGACCGCACCCGCGCCGTCCGCAACGCCCGTCCGATCACCGACCTCACGCTGCCGCACGCGGGCATCTACGGCTTCGCCCAGGCGCTCGCGCTGATCCCGGGCGTCTCCCGATCCGGCGGCACGATCAGCGCGGGCCTGCTGCTCGGCTACAGCCGGGAGGCGGCGGCCCGCTACTCGTTCCTGCTGGCCATCCCGGCGGTGCTCGCCTCGGGGGCGCTGGAACTGTTCAAGATCGGCGAGGGCCCGGCACCCGCCTGGGGGCCGACCATCCTGGCCACCCTGATCGCCTTCGCGGTCGGCTACGCGGCGATCGCCTGGTTCCTCAAGTACATCTCGAGCCACAGCTTCCTGCCGTTCGTCGTCTACCGGGTGCTGCTCGGCATCCTGATCATCGGACTGGTGGCCGGCGGCGTCCTGACCCCGGACGCGGGCGCGGTGAAGTAGAGCGGCGAAGTGGAGCGGCGAAGTGGAGCGCGGAAGCAGAGCTGAGAAGTAGAACCACGTTTCAGAACCGCTCCCCGAAGGCGCCGGCTCCGGAAAGCAGTGGGCCGGGACACCGTGTCGGTGTCCCGGCCCGCTGAACGGCGAGGACCTAGCGCGGCTCCCGGGCGGCGGTCAGTCGGCCGCGGACGGCGGCGTGGACCTCGGCCTCCTCGGCCGGGTCGGCGGCGAGCCTGCGCAACCGCTCCAGCACACGCGCGTCGCCCGTGGTGGCGACGTGGCGCGCGGCGAGCTCACGCGTCGACTCCTCGCAGTCCCAGAGGCACTCGACGGCCGGCCCCTCGGGAAAGTGCACGTCGGTGGCGGCGAGCGCCCGGGCGGCACGTCCGCGCAGCTCGGAGGAGGCGGCCTCACCGTAGATGTGGCGCAGGACCGGGACGGCGTCGGCGGCGGCCAGCCGCCCCGCACCGTCCACCAACGACCCCAGCCCGGTACCGCCGACCCCGCGCACGGAGATCCAGCGGCGCAGCCCGGCGACCACCAGCGGCCCGTCCTGCGGCCCCCCGGCGTCGGCGAGCAGCTGGACGGCGGCCTCGCCGAGCGCGCTGTCCGCGCCCCCGCTGGCCGGGTCGGCCCAGCGGCGGGCCTGCGCCAGCACCTCGGGACCGCGCATCCGGCCGAGCAGTTCCAGGGCGGCCCGGACGATCCGGTCGTCGACGTCGGCGGCGGCGGTCTCGATCAGCTCGACCGCGGCCGGGTCCCGTTGGTCGACCAGGTAGCGCAGGGCCGCGCGGCGGGCGCCGGGCAGGCCGTCGCGGGCGGCCTCCAGCAGCGCCGGACGGTCCTCGGGGCGGACGACGGCGGTCAGGCAGCGGGCGGCCGCGGCGGCGCGGCGGTCCACCGCGTCGGGGCCGTTGCCCGGGGATTCGGTGTCGCGCGCGGGCTCCGGGCGGGCGTCGGGCCGGTCGAGGAAGGCGCCGACGCCGACGCCGCCCAGGTCGCCCTGGTCGGCCCAGGCCAGCACGTCGGCGGTGGACCAGCCCGGGGTGACGCCGCTGCGGTTGATCTGCCGCTGCCAGAGGTCGAAGGGTGACTGCTCACTGGCCGCCGCCACTCTCGGGTGGTAGGCCGCCCACAGCCGCCAGGGCCGGGGCTCGTACGCGTTGCGGATGAACTCACGCAGTTCGGCGTCGCCCTCGGGGCCCGGCGGGAAGTGGTCCAGCACGGCGGTACCGAGCAGCAGCAGGCCCCGGTCGTCGTCGCGCAGGGCGAGTTCGTCGAGGGCCCAGGCCCAGTTGGCGCCCGTGGCGGCGTACTCGCGCAGCATCAGCAGCGCGTCGCGCCGGCCGTACGCGGCGAGGTGGCCCAGGACGGAGAGGGCGAGGCCGGTACGGCTCTCGTCGTCGGTGACGAGGTCCTCGGCGGAGTGGAGGTGGTCCTCGATGCCGTCGAGGGGAGCCTCCAGCTCCATGTAGAGACGGGCGTAGTAGAGGGAGCGGCTCTCGACCTGCCAGTCGGCTCGCGGATCCCTGGTGACGCACTCCTCCAGCGCGGCGATGGCCTCGGCACGGTCGGCGGCCAGCGCATGGAGCTGCCCGTCACCACGGCCTCGCTGCAGGAGGCCTAGGAGGCTGGCACTGGGTGCTATCACTGGCTCGAACATGAGGTCAGCATCCGTTGCGGCGGTCGTAGTGGCAACGGGATTTCCGTCGCCGGGGTCTCTGGTCGGTACTGCGGTGGGCGCCCGGGCGCCGGAATCACCGAAGGTTACCGCCTCGGGCCACCTTCCGCACACAGGGCGACGGAGCCTGCTGCCACAGTGGCATATGCCAGGGGAATTTTGCCTGCGATCTGTCCAAATCGCCCACGGGGGTCAGGACGCTGTGCGACAGTCTTCTCACAACCCGAACGACCCGCACAAAGCGGGCCGAACCGAACGATGGACCCGCCATGAACATGCCTTCAGGCGCCGCCCGCCCGCCGGGCACCGCCACGGTGGACGGCGCCCCGGCGGGCGCGAACGGCTCCGGCTCGAAGGCCTCCGGTGCAAGCACCTCGGACACGGCAGGCGCGGGTGCGACGGGCACGGCGGGCCGACCGGGCCACGCCGGCGGCGGAACGCATGACGACGGCACCGGCGGCGAAGCCGGCAGCGGAACGGACGGCAGAGTGGACGGCACGGCACAGGAGCCGTCCGGCCCCTACCTCGGCGGCGGCAGCAACGACGACAGCCTCCTCGGCTCCGCCGAATGGGACCTGCAGACCGACGGCATCCGCTGGAACGCGGAGACCTACCTCCTCCTCGGTTGCGACCCGGGCCGCGGCCCGCTCAGCCTCGACCGGCTGCCCGACCGCCTCCCCGAGGCGGACCGGCCGCTGCTGCGCCGGATGATGACCGACGCCCTGGTGCACGGCCGCGTCGCCGCAGGCACCCTGCGGATCCGCCGGCCCGGCGGACGGCACGACAGCGTCGAGTGCGCGGGCGAACCCGTCCTCGGCGCGGACGGCACCGTCACCGCGCTGCGCATGCTGCTCCGCCCGGCACCGCCGGACTGAGCCGCGGCGCCCCGGCGCACCCGGGACCGCGCATCCCGGCCCCGGACGTCAGCCCCGCACGTCAGCCCGCCCCTCAGGTCAGCCGCGGCCGGTTCTTGGCGTCCGCCGCCCGCAGCTCCCGGCCCAGCTCGGCCCGCAGCTCGTCCACCGCCGGCAGCCCCCGGTACGCCGCGGTCAGCCGGTACATCTCGCGCAGCCGGTCCCAGGTCCGGTGCGAGGAGTTCTGGCCGATCAGGTTCATCACCATCTTGGCCTGCAGCTCGGCCGCGTCCGGCTCGCCCGTGATCAGGTGCACCGAGGCCAGGGTGATCCGGTCGAACAACGCCGAGCGCAGCTGCCCGGTGCCCTCCCGCAGGGTGATCACCTGCTCCGCCCGCTTGCGGGCCCTGGGGGCCGCCGCCGGGTCGTGCTCGGCCAGCGTGCGCAGCACCAGGGCCTGCATGCCGCGCAGTTCGGCTTCGTCGAACACCTGCATCCAGGACGGCGGCGGCTCCGGCGACTCCTCGGCGAACAGGTCCTCGGCCTCGCCGAGCAGCCGGTAGGTGTCCTGGGAGTGCCCGATCGAGGCGTGCGCCCAGGCCTCGACGGTGTTCAGCATGGCGCGCGTTCTGGGCACCACCGTGCCACCGGCCGCCTTCGCCGCCGACATCAGGTCGAGCGCGTCGTCGGCCCGGCCCAGGTGGACCATCTGCCGCGCGGCGCGGCTGATCGCCTCGCCGGCCCGCGGCCGGTCGCCGGACTCCATGGCCGCCTCGGCCGCGATCACGAAGTACCGCTGGGCGGTGGGCTCCAGGCCCACGTCGTGCGACATCCAACCCGCCAGCACCGCGAGGTTGGCCGCGACCAGCCACAGCCGCTGCTCCACGGCGGGCGGGTGCCGGTGCGTCAACAGACCGCCGACCTCGTTGAGTTGACCGACCACCGCCTTGCGCTGCAGCCCGCCCCCGCGGGCCGCGTCCCAGGCCCGGAACACCTGCACCGAGTGTTCCAGCGACTCCACCTCATCGAGCCCGACCGGGCCCGCGTCGTACACGTCCACCACCGGGCGCGCCGCGCTCCCGGTGATCACCTGGCGCGGCCCGGGGACGGCGGCCGCGTACGCGACCGCGTCCCCGCCCAGCCATCCCTTCAGCGAGTCGGCGATGACCGCCCCGGCCGTGAGCGCGGCTCCGGCGCCCACCAATCCACGTCGGTTCAGCATGAGGTCCATTCCCGTGAACTCGGTGAGGACCACGGCTGTTCGATCCGGCGACCACGGCACTGCTGCGGACGGCTCCGCTCCGGACCTGGTGGGCCGGTGTCGTTCCAGACCGAGGTCCTCAGTGGTGACGACACGGCCGAGCCGCTCCGTGAACACGGCAGCCAGCACCCTCGGCACCGGATCGCGCGGGATCTCCCCCTGCTCGATCCAACGTCGTACCCTCGAGGTGTCGGTGGACAGTTGCATCTGCCCCATCGCGGCACCGCGACGATTGACCAGCCGCGCGAGCTCGCCCTTGGACCATCCGGTCAGGACGAACAGATCGGCGAGTCGGGTGTTGGGTCCCCTGCTCAATGAAGCCCCCAGGTTCCTCGGCTCCTTCGAGGCTAGAGGCTCCGGCAAGTGCCAGGCGAGCATTCGCCACCGTTCGCCAGGGCCCGCCAGACTACTAAGCCAGTGCCCGAGGGGTGTGTTGTAGGGGTGCGCCACCTCGCCCCCCGGGTCGGGCGGCGTCCCACCAGCGTCGGGGCAGTCCCCCGACGGTGTCACGGGACGCTCCCGGTCCTCACCCGAGGGGGTGGCGCGGCCGGGTGGCGCGGGAGCGCCGGGCACGGCCACGGCAAGTCCGGCCGACCGCATTCCCCAGGGTGCGGACGGCCGGAGCACAGCCGAACAGGGGTTCCTGACCCCGCGTCCGTGCCCGGCGCTCGCGCACCACCCGCCGTACCGCGACGGCGTACTCCCCCGCCCCGCGGGGGCGCACCACCCAACGCCGTACCGCACCACCCGCAGGGCCGCCGTCACGCCAGGAAGCACACGGCACCAGCCCTCCCCGCCCCCGCGGGGCCGCACCCGCCGACGGACCGGAAGGGACCACCCTCAGCCCATGTACTCCTCAGCGACGACCCCCACGCCGACCGCGACCCGCACCGCGCTGCGCCCCCCCACCGCAGCCGCCGGCCGGCCCGGCCCCAAGCAGGCGCCCCCGGCGAGCCGGCCGGTGGCTCCGCGCGGCGTCGAGGGCCGGGCCGCCGACACCCGGGTCGTCCCGGCCGGCCGTACGGCGCTGGGCCCCACCGGCCGTACCGCACTGGGGCTGCGCGGCCCCGAGGCCGCCCCGCCGGTCGGCAGCCGGCTCCCGCTCGCCCGCCAGGCCGACGGCCAGGTGCTGCGCGCCCGACGCCCCGGCCAGCCCGGCGGAGCGGAGCGGATCGACCCGTCGGCGCTGCAGACCCCGTCGGTACGGGCGGCGCTGGCGAGCATCGCGCGGATATGTCCCGCGTTCACCCCGCGCCAGGTCCTGCGCGAGGGCAGCCGCCACATCCTGGTGGCGGGCACCATCGGGCGGGCCCCGGTGGTCGCCAAGTGCCTGGCGCCGCAGGCGGTGCGGAGTGAGTACTTCGATCAGCTGGTGGCCGACTTCCACCACGAGGTCGCGGTCTACCGGGCGTTCGTCCGGCACCGCCCGCCGGTGCGGCTGCCCCGGCTGGTCGCGGCCGACCACGACCGCTGCGTACTGGTCATGGAGCGGATCCCCGGCCGCCCGGCCGCCCGGGAGCGCCACCCGGTCAACGCGCCCACCCCGGGCGAGGTGCGGGCGCTGCTCACCGCCGTCCGGACGCTGAACCTGTGGCGGCCGCCGACCGACGTGTTCCAGCCGCGCCTGGACTACCAGTGGGAGATCGCCCGCTACCACTCGGTGGGCCAGCTCACCGACCGGGACGCCGGCGACCTGCGCGGCCTGCTGCACGGCCTCGGCCACACCCCGCTGCAGCTCTGCCACGGCGACGCCCTGCTCAGCAACATGCTGCTGGCGCCGTCCGGCCCGGTGCTGGTCGACTGGGAGCAGGCCGGCTGGTACCTGCCCGGCTACGACCTGGCGGTGCTGTGGAGCGTGCTCTCCGGAGACACCGCGGCGCGCCGTCAGATCAGCCAACTCGCCCAGAGCGGCGGCACGCTGGCCCGGGACGCGTTCCTGGTGAACCTGGTGCTGGTACTGATGCGGGAAATCCGGCTGTACGACGTGCCGGGCGCCGGCGAGGAGCAGCGGATCATGATCCGCCGGCTCTACGACGACGCCGCGCTCGCCCGCCGGGCCGTCCGGGCCGCGGTCGGGACGCGCTGAACCGCCGTCCCCGGTGGTTCGGGTCCGAACCGGCCTGCCCGGCCGGGCATTTTACCGCCGCGCGTCGTACGACCAGGCGTGCTACGGCCGGGCGCCGCGCTCCAGGGCGGCCCGGCCGGCGGCCTCCAGGACGGTCTCGTCCGACGCCAGGTGCACCCGGCTGCTGAGCACGTCCCGCAGGTACCGCTCCAGCGGGTGACGTCGGCTCAGGCCGGGGTTGCCGGTCAGGGCGACGGCCTGCTGGACCGCCGTCGTCGCGGCACGGGTGGCCAGCAGGTGGGCCGGTCCGGTCCGGGCGACGGCGTCCGGCTCGCCCCGGTCCACCCGGGGCGCCAGACCCTCGACCAGTTCCTCGGCGCCGATCAGCTGCGCCTCGATCTCGCCGAGGGCGCAGCGGTAGCGGGGCAGGATGCCGAGCGGCTCGGTCAGGTTGGCCGGGGTGCGCTGGTTGAGGAAGCGGACCAGCCAGGACTCGGCGGCCCGGGCGACACCGATCGCCACCGCGGAGAGGGCCAGATCGTGCCAGGCGCGGGAGAGTTCGGCGTCGGCGTCGGCGTCCTTCGACTCACGGGCGCCGAGGCCGAGTGCGAGGTCGGCCGGCACCCGGACCCCGTCCAGCACGACGTCATGGCTGGCGCTGGCGCGCAGGCCGAGCTGGTCCCACGTCGGATCGATCTCGAGACCCTCGCTCTCACCGCGGACCAGGAAGGTCCCGATCCTCGGCTCCTCCTCCTCGGTCCGCGCGGTCACCGCCATCCAGGCCAGCGCCTCGGCGCCGGTGCAGTACGTCTTCCGGCCGGTCAGCAGCCAGCCGTCGCCGTCCCGCCGGGCGACCGTCTCGGGCAGTTCGCCCGATCCCGCGCCGGGCTCCGCCCGCAGCGTGTTGACCAGCGCCGGGCCACGCCGGGACTCGGTGATCAGTCGCCGGTAGCCGGCCGCCGGCCAGTCGGCGAGGCGGGCCTGCTCGGCATGCCGGAGCAGCGTGAACGCGGTGACCACGGCCACCGAGGCGTCCCCACGGCCGAGTTGGGACAGCACCCGGACGGTGTCGGCAAGCGAGCCGCCCGGTCCGCCGTACTTGCGGGAGACGGTGAGGGTGAGCAGTCCGGCCTCGTGGACCGCCTCGATGCCCTGGTACGGGAAGGTCGCGTCGCGGTCGTGCTCCTCGGCGCGGGCGGCCAGCAGGTCGACCACCCGGGGCAACCCGGCCAGCGCGGTCTCGACCGCCGCGCGGTCGGACGTCGGATGGTCGGACGTCGGATGGTCGGATGCCGATTGGCCGGATGTCGGATGGCCGGATGTCGGACGGCCTGAATCGGCCTGGCCGGAAGTCGACGGCGGCGAAGACGCCGGCGAACCGGTCCGGGAGCGGCCGGCGGAGGGCCGGTCGTCGAGCGGGCGGTCGCCGGAAGGGTGCTCCTCGGGCGAACGGTCGACGGACGAACGGTTGGCGGCGCGGGTCGTCATGATGCTGTGCCTCCGGGCGGCAGCGTGGGCTCGACGGATGCGGGCGGCACGCCGCACGGGCGCGCGGTACCGATTGGCGGCCCCGGAGGTCAGTTCACGGCCCGCCCCCGGGTTTCGGCGTCGACCGGACCCGGCCGACCACCCGCCGCCGGGGGACGGAGCCCCCTCAGCGGCCCGGACACACCGCGCTGGCGGTGCGCCGCAGATCCAGATGCCTGCGACGGGTCAGCAGCGGAAGACGGCACGGCATGTTCGCGACTGTACGAACCGTTGATCGATACCGTCAAGCGGCATCCGGCCCCCGGGCGGGCGCCGGACGGGCGCCGGACGAACGCCGCCGGCAGCCCCGGGGATCCCGGAGGATCAGCCCTGCTGGAACATGTCCGCGGGGAGCGGCTTCAGCAGCTGATACAGGTCGTCCGAAATCGGTCGGTCCCAGGACGCGATGGTGACCAGGACGCCGTCGCTGCGGCCGAACTGGGCGCAGAACACGCGCTCCTCGCTGACCTTGACCTTCTTCACGATCAGCAGGTCGTCCCCGAGCATGACCGGGAAGTCCTCGGCCGAGACGAACTCGACCGACTCGTCGTTCTCCAGCGCCGCGAGCAGCTGCCGCACCTCGAAGGGCACGTCGTCGCCGGTCTCCCGGGCAGGCGAACCTTCGGGGAGGTTGCCGATGAACATCGCCGGGCCTCTGCCGCCGAACAGGTCGTAGCGCAGGAAAATCCCCTGGCAGGAGCCGTCCGGGCCGGTCATCATGGCCGCACCGAAGTCACCGGGCCAGTCGCCCGGGTCCATCGCGAGCACGTCGAAGTCCGGGCCGGCGGGCTGTCCGGAGCGACGGCGGAGAAAAGACATGGGAACATCGTACGTGTCCGGCACACCGCGCTCGTGGGGTGGGTGGGGCACCGGCGGGGGGCGGGCGGGAGCATCGACGCTCAGAGACCAATGTTGACTCTGAGCAACCGTCCGGGCTACGTTCGGTTCAGCACGACAGCCGTTCTGGTTTTCACCCTCCGGGGGGACGGCATGTCGCAACGCGGCCCTACCCGCGTATCCCTCACCGTGCACTTGTCGTGCCGAACTGCCGAGCACCCAGCTTCGTCGTCGCACACAGCACAAACACAAGCCAACAGTTCCATGCATCACAAGCCAGATCCGCGGGGCCCCGGCCCGTCGCTCCCGTGGATCTGCTCGGGACGCCGCCGCGTGGGGGCGTGCGGGTCCCGAGCATCGGTGCCGCGATCCGAGTCGCTCTCGGGTTCGGCGCCAGCCTCCCGGCGACTGCCGGCCCCTTGTGGGCCGGGACCGGCCGACGCACCCCGGTGCGCAGGGGATGACTGGGAGGATGGCCTGGCAACGCTGCCGGGCCGCACAGCAGGCGCCGTGTCTGGCCGCGTGGGGGCGGTGGGCACGGCGTCTGCCTGTGCTCATACTTTGAGCTGCGTTTGTCTAACAGTCAACAGAAATTCTGACGGGGCACGCTCAATAGATCATCAGTTGTGATGTTCCGACCGGAAAACCGCCTGCGGAGCGGGCCCCCGGTCGGTTCCGGGAGCCCGCTCCGCAGTGGCTCAGGCGAGCGGCTCGAAGCAGCTCGAGGCGGCTCAGGCGAGCGGCTCAGGTGAGGTCGAACTCGCCGTCCCGGGCGCCGAGCACGAACGCCCGCCACTCCGCCGGCGTGAAGACCAGGACCGGCCCGTCCTCCTGGCGGCCGTCCCGCATCCCGATGTACCCGTCCACGAACGCGATCTGGACGTCTCCGACCCCCTGGCTGCTGCACAGCCACTCCGCGCCGGTGAAGTCCACCCTCGGCTTCCCGCTCGGCGCCAGGCCCGGCTGCGCGCCACCGGCCTCCGTGTCCGTCCCAGTGTTGACTGCCACTGACCGATCTCCTCCCGACGATGTTCCGGGCCCAGCCTAGCCACACCGCCCGGCCCCGGTCAGCGGGTTGACGAGGACTCCTCCGGCTATGGACGGGCGCCGCCGGAGGGCGGCTCGAGGCGCGGCGGAAA
Organism: Kitasatospora sp. NPDC034023; assembly: GCF_055575795.1. NCBI lineage: Bacteria > Bacillati > Actinomycetota > Actinomycetes > Kitasatosporales > Streptomycetaceae > Kitasatospora > Kitasatospora sp. NPDC034023. The sequence continues at coordinate 46,290 of NZ_JBVIRY010000035.1, read as the reverse complement.
GGTCGAGGCGTGTCCCGACCGGCGGGGGCGGCGGGCAGCTGCCAGAGTGCTGCCAGGGCGCCGCCCGGGCCGGCAAGCGCGGGAGAGCGCCCCCTCCGACCGTACAGAGCCCTCCGCGGCCCCCAGGGGCCGGACCGCACCGCCGACGACCCCGCCCACCCCAACACCCACCGAACCGCCCAAGGGAGCAGCCGATGAGCCGCCGGGACGGCACCCGCGCCGACGTCATCCCCATCTCCGACGCCCCCTCGGCCCACCCCCCGGCACCCCGTACGCCTCCCTCGGCCACGCCACTGCCCCGGCCGACCCCCGCCCGGCCCCCCACGCACGGACGGGTCGGCATCGTCCTGGTCTCGCACAGCCAGGAACTGGCCACCGCCGTACGCAACCTCGCGCTCGCATTGACCGGATCCGACTCCCCCGCCCCGATCTCCGCGACCGGCGGCGACCCGTCGAACGGGCCCGGCATCAGCGCCGTCCTGGTGGCCGCCGCGACCCGCCGGGTGGACCAGGGCCACGGCGTCGTGGTGCTCGCCGACCTGGGCGGGGCCGTCACCACCGTCCGCGCCCTGCTGTCCGACGCCGACGAGCACGGCCTGCCGTTCCCGGTCCGGTTCGCCAACGCCCCGTTCGTCGAAGGCGCGGTGGCCGCGACCGCGACCGCGGCGGCGGGCGGCGACCTGGCGGCGGTGCTGGACGCGGCCGAGGAGGCCTACCGGCAGCACAAGGGCTGACCGGGTGCCGCGCCCGCGGCCGGTCAGGGGCGCTCCTGGCCCTCCCAGGTGAAGACCGCCGGGCCCTCGCACTCCAGCGCGTGGCGCAGCCGCTCGTGCTCGGACTCGATCATCGGCGGCAGCTCGTCCAGCGCGAACCAGCCGACCTCGAGCGACTCGTCGTCGTTCACCCGCGCCTCGCCGCCGACCGCACGGCAGCGGAAGGTCAGCACCAGGTACTGCGTCACGTCGCCGTTCGGGTACGTCACCTGCGGCGAGACGGTGACCGAGGCCAGCAGCTCGGGCACGGCCACCACGCCGGTCTCCTCCTCGCACTCGCGCACCACGCCGTCGCCGGGCTGCTCGCCGGGGTCGAGGATCCCGCCGACCGGCGCCCAGCGGCCGTCATCGGCTCGGCGGGCGAGCAGCACCCGGTCGCGATCGTCCAGCACGACGGCGACGACGGCGCTCAGCCACAGCGGGCGGTGGCCCACGAGGGAGCGGAGGTCGGCGAGGAAGGGGGGAATTGCCATGTGGCGCAGCCTATCGGGGCGGCTGCCGGCCGGGGTGGGGTCGGCCGGGGTCGGGTGGTCCGGGTCCGCTCGAGCGGCTCGGGTCGGCCAAGTCGGCCGGGTCGGGGCGGCCGGGTCTGCTCAACCAGGTCGGCGCGGTGGGTCTCCGGTGGGGCGCAGCCGGTCGGTGGTCGGGCGCACCAAGGCGAGGACGGTGAGGCCGAGGATGTGCAGGTCGAGCCGGAGGGAGCGGTGCTCGACGTACCAGAGATCGAGTTCGGCGGCATGACCGTGGAGCTGGGCCCAGCCGGTCAGCCCGGGGCGCACGGCGAACCGGGCGCGCTCGCGGCAGGAGTAGCGGCCCACCTGATCGGGCCGGGCCGGTCGGGGGCCGATCACCCCCATCTCGCCGCGGACGACGTTCCAGAGCCGCGGCAGCTCCTCCAGGCCGGTGCGGCGCAGCAGGGTGCCGAACCCGCTGTCCCCACCCGTCCGGAAGCGCAGGATCTGGAACTCGCGGCCGTGCTGCCCGGCTCGGGTCTGCCGCTGGAGCACCGGGCCACCGCTGGTGCAGCGCAGCAGGACGGCGATCAGTACGGCCAGCGGTAGCGCGACGATCGCGGCCAGGGCGGCGAGGGCGAGATCACCACCGCGTTTCATGAGGTGGACATGGCACTATCCGATCTGCCGCTCATCGCTCCCCCTCTACGGCGCTTCGAGCCGGAAGAACGCATTCACAGTAGAGGCGTGATGAAGCCGCCGTCCAAGAATGGTGAAAGAAGGGGGCGGGAGATTGTCCGACAGGACGATATTCGGTCGGTCTGACCAATTTCGCTCGATCTGCCGTTTCGAAATTCCGAACGCGATCGACATACGGGCGAGCGGGCGGGTGGCCCCGTCAGTGTTCTCCGGCCGGCGCCTCCGGCCCGTGTCGTCCGGTCGGCTCGTCCGCCTCTAGAGCGCGGCGCGGCGCCGGTCACGGAAGTGACCGAAGGCGATCCGACCGAGCAGCAGGACACCCGCCGCCAGGCAGCCGGCCACCGCCATCGCCCAGGCCGGGCCGCCACTGTCCGGAACGAGCACCGCCACGACGATCCCCGCCGCCAGGCAGGCCACACCCACCACGGCCAGCGGAAGCTGGTGGGTGACCAGGGCTCCGCCACTGCACACGCGAGCCATCCGAGAAGCGCCGTGCAAGTGGAAGGGGTCACGGTCCGCATCTGCCATGAGCCCAAGGTACCCCGGGCCGAAGCGGGAGGCAGCCCGCAGGGAGTGCAGGATCGAACACTCTGCGCGACCGACGGATCGGTACCCGTCCGGGGTCGGGCGGGGGTGGCTACGGGGGTGGTTGCGGGGCGACACGGCGGCCGATCCGGGCCCCACCGAAGCGGCGCCCGATGCCCCCGGATGCGCATTCCTACTCCACAATCAGTCCACGAAAAATCCTCGTCCCCCCGGTACAACCATCCCCGCGGTGCAACGGTCTCAATGGCATTGAGTGATCCAGGAGCCGTTCGAGGGACGGGTGTGAACCCCCCACCGAGAACAGGAAAGTCCAGGGGCGGAGCCGCCGACCCCTGGAGTCGGAGGCCGGGCTCCGTCCTCCGGCGGTACCGCCACGCCGCTCGGCGAACGAGGGGGAACCGTGCCGCAGTCCCAGTCCACAACATCGATCTCCATGGCCCGCGCCAGGCCCATGCCCGGCGTGCGCGCACTGCCGCCCCCTGTCAGGTGGGCTGCGGACCGGCACGAGGTGAGCCGGCACGGCGGGGGCCGTCGCCGACTGACCGTCGAGACGGAACAGCAGGACGCGCGGGGCGAATGGCTGCGGTTCGCCCCCGTCCAGCCGCTGTTCCGGGCCCGGGCCGCCCAGCGCCTCGCCGTGCTCGCGTACCACGGGGTGACCGACCACCGGTCGTTCGGCGCCCAACTCGACCGGCTCCAGCGGCTCGCCACTCCCGTGTCGCTCACCGCCGTCCTCCAGGCCGTGACCGAGCGGCGGCCACTGCCGCCCCGGAGCGTCCTGGTCACCTTCGACGACGCCGACCGGAGCGTCCTCACCCACGCCCTGCCCGCCCTCGACGCCCGTGGCATTCCGGCCACCGCCTTCGTCATCTCGGAGCTCATCGGCACCGAGCGACCGTTCTGGTGGCACGAGGCCGACTTCCTCGCCCGACACGGCGGCCGCGCCCGCTCGCTCGACTGCGGTCACCCGTCCCAGCTGCTCCGCCGACTCAAGGCCATGCCCGACCCGGACCGCCGACGCAGCCTCCACGAGCTGCGCGTCAGCGCCGACCGCCGACCGCCCCGCCAGGAACAGCTCACCCCCGCCGACCTCCTCGCCCTGCGGGACGGGGGCGTCGCGATCGGCAACCACACCCAGGGACACCCGTGCCTCGGGCGCTGCGACGACGACACCGTCCGCGCCGAGATCACCGGCGCCCACGAGGCCCTCACCCGCTGGCTCGGCGAGCCGCCGACCGCCTTCGCCTACCCGGACGGTGGCCACGACCCCCGTGCCGAAACCGTCCTGCAGGAACTCGGCTACCGCCTCGGCTTCCTCTCCGACCACCGCCTGGGCCCCCGCCTCCCCTCCCACCCCCTCCAGATCAGCCGCCTCCAGGTCGACTCCACCACCAGCACCCGCCGCTTCGACACCATCCTCTCCGGCCTCGAACCCGCCTACCGCCGCTGGCGCCGCCAAGCCGTCGCCTGACCCCCGGCGCGTGCCCGACAGTCATTCGAAATGCCAATAGGGCACGGAAATGGTGCCTTGAGGGATATCTACGCGGGTAGCGCGTGCGGCGGGTAGCGCGTGCACAGGAAGTCGACTGGATCGACTTCCTGTGCACGGCGTCATGTCTACGCGAGTAGAAGGCTGCCGCGGATTAGCCTCGGGACATTACCGGGCATGGAAGTCAAACCGATCGACTCCCCGCGCGCCAACACTCCAAGCCGCCGGCGGCGGGCGATCCGGCACCCACCCCGCGCAGGAAGTCGGCCAGGCCGACTTCTCGCACCCCGCAAGCCGAGCGGCCCGCTACGCGAGTAGACAGCGCGCGCCGCAGCCGCCCCGGGACATCGCCGGGCACAGGAAGTCGGGCCAGCCGACTTCCTGTGCAGCGCACCGCGCCCTCGCCCACCAGGCAGGCGGGCCCGCACCAGCCCCCGCACAAGCACGGGGTGACCGATGCGTAAGAAGTCGGCCCAGTCGACTTCTCACGCACCACAAGCAGGCTGTCTACGCGAGTAGATACAGCGCCGCTGCAGACAGGCCGGCACCGCCAAGCACGGGACGTCGGATCGGCCGACTTCCTGTGCGGCGCACCGCAACCCGGCCTGCAAGGGTGCCCACAAGCACAGGCAGCTCGCCCCAGAAGTCGACCTGGTCGACTCCCAGTGCAATGCACCCCCACCCCGCCCATCGAACGCGCCCACGGCCACGGGCTCAGGCGAGTACCGGATGGCCGTCGCGCGAGAAGTCGGATCGGCCGACTTCCTGCGCAACGCACTGTGGCCTGGCCCGCCGGACCGGCCACCAGCAGGCAGCTCGCGCGAGGGGTCGACTGGGCCGCCTTCCATGCGGCGCATCGCAGGTCACCCGCCGGGCTGGCCGCGGGCGCCGGCCTGCACAGGGCGTCGGCCTGATCGACTTCCCGCGCGCGACAGGCAGACAGGCAGGGCCCAGCCTTCTATGCGAGTAGATCCAGTCTGGGCGACGTCGCCGGACACAGGAGTTCGGATCGGCCGACTTCCTGCGCAGCGCACTGCGGCCCGGCCCGCCGGACCGGCCACCAGCAGGCAGCTCCCACCAGAAGTCGGCCGGGCCGACTTCCTGTGGCTGCCGGGTCGGGCGGTGGGGGCGGCGCATCTACGCGGATAGAAGTGCCGGGCAGCGGATCTGTCGGCATTTCCTGCGGGAAATGGGGCGGCCCGGATTTTCTTCATCGCGCAACGGAAATCGGCAGCGAAGCCCATTTGCGGGTATTCAGGGCGCCGCGCCGTGTCTGGCGCTTTGTGTGTGAATCCGGCTGTTGGGTCCCGAAATCGCCGCCACGTGGGACTGATGTGTGGCCGCCGTTGCCGGGATGGATCAGCCGATGAGGGTGGCCAGCGCGTTGCCCTGTGGGTAGAGGGCGGCGGCCGGCGGGAGTACGGCGGGGAGGCCGGCGTGAAGCACGGTGAGGGTGCCCGTCCCCGTGCGGGTGGGGTCGCTGACGCGACGGAGGGCCTGGGCGGCGACGGCGTCGGCGGAGCCGAGCAAGGTGAGCGCCGGGGACGCGGTCGGGGCGACGGCGGCGCGGATGCGGTCGTCGACGAGTTCGTAGTGGGTGCAGCCGAGCACGAGGACGTCGGTGCCGGCCGGCGTGCGGGCGGCGGCGTCGGCGATGGCGGCCGTGATGGCGTCGTCGTCGCCGTGCTCGACGGCGTCCGCGAGGCCCGGGCAGGCGACCTCCGTGACGTCCGCCGTCCCGCCGAAGTCGCGGATCAGTCCGCGCTGGTAGGCGCTCCCGGTGGTGGCCGGGGTGGCCCAGATGGCGACCCGGCCGCCCAGTGCGGCAGCGGGCTTGATGGCCGGGACGGTGCCGATCACCGGCAGTCCGGGCTCCAGTTCGGCGCGCAGGGTGGCGAGCGCGTGGACGGAGGCCGTGTTGCAGGCGATCACCAGCGCGTCGGGTTCGAGCGCGGCGGCGGCCCGGCAGCAGCCGAGGGCCAGTTCGGTGACCTCTTCGGGCGTACGCGGCCCCCAGGGCATCGAGGCCGGGTTGGAGGACAACACCAGGTCCGCGTCCGGGCGCAGCTTCCGGAGGGTGGCGGCGGCGGCCAGCAGGCCGATTCCGGAGTCCATCAGTGCGATCTTCACGGGTCAAGACTTTAGTCGATCCGCCCGCTCGGCCCTGTTCTGCGGCAGACTGCCGGGGTGACCGTCCTGCTGTGGATCGCCGCGTTCTCCCTGCTGGTCTGGCTCTGGCTGGCGTGCTGCCACGGCTTGTTCTGGCGCACCGACGTGCGGCTGCCGCCGCGTCGCCCGCCGGTCCGCTGGCCGCAGGCGGCGATCGTGGTGCCGGCCCGGGACGAGGCGGCGGTGCTGCCGGTGAGTCTGCCGACGCTGTTGGCGCAGAAGTACCCGGGGCGGGCGCGGGTGATCCTGGTGGACGACCACAGCTCGGACGGCACGGGCCCGCTGGCGGCGGAGCTGCGGACGATCGACGGGCTGGAGCTGACCGTCACCACGCCTCCCCCGTTGCCGCCTGGCTGGACGGGCAAGCTGTGGGCGCTGCGGCACGGGGTGGAGCTGGCCGGTCCGGACGTGGAGTACCTGCTGCTGACGGACGCGGACATCGCACACGGCCCGGACTCGCTCGCCGAGCTGGTGGCGGCGGCCGAGAGCAATGGCCTGGACCTGGTGTCGCAGATGGCCCGGCTGCGGGTGGAGACCGGCTGGGAGCGCCTGATCGTGCCGGCCTTCGTGTACTTCTTCGCCCAGCTGTACCCGTTCCGCCGGAGCAACCGTCCGGGTGCCCGGACGGCGGCCGCGGCGGGCGGCTGCTCGCTGGTGCGGCGCGAGGCGCTGGAGCGGGCCGGCGGGGTGGCGGCGATCCGGGGCGCGGTGATCGACGACGTGTCGCTGGCCCGGGCGGTGAAGTCCACCGGCGGCCGGACCTGGCTGGGTCTCGCCGGGGAGGTGGACAGCGTCCGCCCGTACCCGCGGCTGGAACAGCTGTGGCGGATGGTGTCGCGCAGCGCGTACGCCCAGCTGAGGCACTCGCCGCTGCTGCTGCTCGGGACGGTGCTGGGGCTGGCGCTGGTGTACCTGGTGCCGCCGGTGGCGACGGTGGCCGGGCTGGTGGCCGGGGCGCCGGTGGTGGCGGTGGCGGGTGGGGCGGCGTGGGCGCTGATGGCGGGGACGTACCTGCCGATGGTCCGGTACTACGGGCAGCCGGCCCCGGCCGTGGTGCTGCTGCCGTTCACGGCGGGGCTGTACCTGCTGATGACGGTCGACTCGGCGGTGCAGCACTGGCGCGGCCGGGGCGCGGCGTGGAAGGGCCGGACCTACTCGCGGGCGTGACCCCTGTACACGCCCGCGAGCAGGCGTCCTCCCCCGCGGACCGGGGGAATCCCCGGCGTCGTGTGCCGATCGGCTCCATACTGCTCGGATGGACCGTCAGCAGATCTCCCGCCTCGCCCATGCCCACCACCCGATCGCTGCCCCGCTGGCGGACGAGTCGGTGGCCCGTCTGCTGGACCGCGCGACGGCCGGGAAGGAGGACGGCCGGGCGCTGGACCTCGGTTGTGGCGAGGGCGCCTGGCTGGTCCGGGCGCTGGCCGCGCGCCCGGGCTGGCAGGCCGTGGGGGTGGACCTGGACGCCCTGGCCCTGACCCGCGCACGGGAGACCGCGACCGCTCTCGGCGTCGTGCGCCGGATCGGCCTGCACCACCTGGACGCACGGGAGTTCACCTCGAAGGAGCCCTTCGACCTGGTGCTGTGCGTCGGTTCCACGCACGCCTTCGGCGGACTGCTTCCGACGCTCGCGGCGGCCCGCGAACTCCTGGCCCCGGGTGGCCGGTTGCTGGTCGGCGAGGGATTCTGGCAGCGCGATCCGTCCCGGGCCGCCCTGGACGGGCTGGGTGCGACCCGGGACGAGTTCGCGGATCTGGCGACGACCACCGACCGGGTCCTCGCGGACGGCTGGACGCCGGTGTCCGGGTACGTCAGTACGGAGCGGGAGTGGGACGACTACGAGTTCGCCTGGACGGGCTCGCTGGCCGAGTGGGCGCTGGACCACCCGGACCATCCGGACGCGGCGGCCGCCCGGGAAGCCGCCGACCGGCACCGGGCGGAGTGGCTGCACGGCTACCGGGGGACGCTCGGCTTCGTCACGTACCTGCTGCGCCGCGACTGAACACTGCCACGGCTGAACGACCCTGGACCGTCGGCTACTTCTGTGTGCGCGCGAGGAAGTCGTCGATCAGCGGGGCGATTTCGGGAAGCTTCTCCTCCAGTGCGAAGTGCCCGGTGTCGAACACGTGCAGCTCGGCCGCGGGCAGGTCGCGCAGGTAGGCGCGGGCGCCGGGCTCGGTGAAGAAGGGGTCGTTGCGTCCCCAAAGGATCAGCGTGGGCGGCTGGTTGGCCCGCAGCCAGGCCTGCCAGGCGGGGTAGAGTTCGACGTTGGAGAAGTAGTCGAGGGCCAGTTCGACCTGGATGTCCTTGCGGCCGGGCAGGTCGAGGAAGTGCTGGTCGAGGGTCCAGCCGTCGGGGGCGACCAGGCTCGGGTCGCCGGTACCGCCCTCGTACTGGCTGCGGGTGACCTCCAGGGTGAGGATCGAGCGGGCGGCCTCCCCGGCGCCCGGGACGCCTCGCCGGTTGGCGATGAACTCCCGCGCCTGGTCGGAGAGTCCCTCCTCGTAGGCGTTGCCGTTCTGGACCACCAGACCGGTGACCCACTCCGGGTGGCGGGTGGCCAGGCGCAGGCCGACGGGGGCGCCGAAGTCGAATACGTACAGCGCGAAGCGGTCCAGGCCGAGGGCGAGGCAGAAGCCCTCGATCACGTCGGCCAGGGTGTCGAAGCGGTACGTGAAGGTGTCGGGTGCGGGGCTGTCGCTGTGGCCGAAGCCCGGGTAGTCGGGGGCTATCAGGCGGTAGCGGGTACCGAGCGCGTCGAGCAGCCGGGCGTACTGGTGAGAGGCGGACGGGAAACCGTGCAGCAGCAGGAGGACGGGGGCGTCGGCCGGGCCGGTTTCGCGGTAGAAGATGCGCAGCCCGTCGACGTCGACGTGGCGGTGGTGGATGTGTGGGATCGTCAGCTCGCTCATGCTAACCATTAAACAGCATTTTAGTGGTTAGGCAAGGCCTGCGAGTGAGAGCACATGAGCGAGCTGACCCATCGCCACGGACACCGTGGCGCTCAGTCCTTCTTCAGCTGCTCCTGCTGCACCAGGTAGTCCAGCACCTCGGGCATCGCCTCGACGCCGCCGGCCTTCGTCGGCGAAGTCCGGTACTCGCCCTGGACGATGACCGTCGGCAGCTCGTTGATGCCGTAGCTGGTGAACGCGGCAGCGGCGTCGTCGACCGACTGGCGCACCTCGGCGGACCGGTAGGCCTGGCCGAAGAGCTGGGCGTCGATGCCGTGGCGGACGGCCCAGTCGGTGGCGGCGGCCTCGGTGGTGAGGTCGGCGCCCTCGTCGTGGACGGCACGGAAAACGCTGGTCTGCAGACGCTCGACCATGCCGAGGCGCTCCAGCGTGTAGTACATCCGCGCATGGCCGCGCTGCACACCCTCGTCCGGGCTGCCCGGCCAGATCGCCGGGACGCGGCGCAGCGAGACGTCGTCGCGGTGCTTCTCGGCCCAGGCCTGCAGGGGCTGTTCGAGCGCCTGCGAGTGGTCGCAGTCGTACCAGAAGAACTCCACCGCCTCGGTCCGGGCGCTCTCGCGCACCGGTTGCGGGTGGTCGAGCCTGACGAACTTGGCACCCTCGGAAGGGAGTTGGTGGATCGCCGCGCCGGCCTGGACCGGGGACGCGGCGATCCCGGCAGCAACGGCGAGCAGGACGGTGGACCGCAGCAGCGACTTCGAGTTCACACCGGGCAGTGTGCTGGTGACGGTTCGCTACCGGCGAGTCGGTGCGCGGCGGCAGGCCGGGATTCGCCCGAACGGCGTACCCGGGGCCGACGCGTCGGCCGGCCCGTCCCGCGTCAGACGGCCGGCCCGTCCCGCGTCAGTTGGTCGGCTCCGTACCCGCGGTCCACACCTCGGCGACCAGCCGTTGCCAGGCGTCCACCACCGCGCCCAGCTCGAAGTGCTCCAGCGCGTGCGCCCGGGCCGCCGCGCCGAGGCCCGCGCGGTTGACCGCCAACACCTTGCCCAGCGCCTCGGCGAGGGCGAGCGGGTCGCCGGGGGCGACGAGCGCGCCGGTGGCGCCGTCCCGGACGACCTCGCGGACCCAGCCGACATCGGTGGCGACGGCGGGCACTCCGGCCAGTGCCGCCTCGATCAGCGCGCCGGGAACGCCCTCGCTGTCGCTGGTGAGCAGCAGTGCGTCGGCAGCGCGGTACAGCGGGGCCGGGTCGGGCAACGGGCCGAGGAAGTGGGCGCGGGCGGCGGCCGGGTGGCGGGCCAGTGTCTCGCGCAGCGGGCCGTCCCCGGCGACGGCGAGCCGGACGTCGGGCAGGCGGTCGAGCACGTCGAGGGCGAGGTCGAGCCGCTTCTCGGGCGCTATCGCGCCGATCCAGGCGACCAGCAGGACGTCCGCCGGCAGGCCCAGCGCGTGCCGGGCGGCGCGCCGGTCGTCCCGGCCGTCGGCGGGCGGATAGCTCTCGGCGGCACGGGAGTTGGGGATCACGTGCACCTTGCCGTCGGGCAGTGCGAACTGCTCCTCGAGGACGGCACGCGCCTCGTCGGTGAGCGTGGTGACGGCGGCGGCGCGGTGCATCAGCGCGCCGCCGCGCACCCGGCGCAACCGGGTGGCGGTCCAGTAGCGGGGGTGGCCGACGGAGACGTAGACGAACGGGGTCCGGGTCCCGGCCATGGCGAGGGCGCAGGCGGCCAGGGTGTCGGAGCCGTGGGCGAGCACGACGTCGGCGGCGCACGCGGCGGAACGCAGGGCTCGCAGGGTGGTCGGGCGAAGTCGGCCGGGGCCCAGGACGGCGGCGCTGCGCAGGCCGGAGGCATCGGGGCAGTCCCCTGGATCGGCCTCCGCGGCGCCGCGGCGGACGGCCGGGTGCGGGGCGAGGGCGCACAGCGCGGAGGACTGGCCCCGGCGGCCCAGTTCCCGGTGGAGGTCACGGGCGAAGTTCTGGGCACCCCCGCGGCGTGTATCACTGATCAGATGCAGGACACGCGGACGGGTTCCGGCCGGATCGGCCGACATATGGTCGGGCATGGACCGACCTTGGCACAGTGCTCCGCCCGGGACAGCCCCTTCGCGCAACCTGATGGTGGCCCATCCGCCCGCGCTTGTACACCCGATGTGCGCCAGAGAGCCGCCGTCGTGCGCCGGTTACGACCACCACGCGCCCCGTCTCACCCCCTGCCGCGCTCCGGTTCGCCTCCGTCGCGCCGGTTCGCCTCCGTCGCGCCTCACCGACTCCGCCCCCTCGTCCTGGCGTCCTGGCGTCCTGGCGTCCTGGCGTCCTGGCGTCCTGGCGTCCTGGCGTCCTGGCGTCCTGGCGTCCTGGCGTCCTGGCGTCCTGGCAGGCCGGGGGCAGCACCGGGTTCCGCGTCAAGTCTCGTGTCAATCTCCGCGTCACACCGTCGAGTTATCCGGCCGCCCGACCCCCGATAGGGCGGTACGCGGAGCGCCCGGGCACCGCCCGGGCGGCCACCACCCGACCCCGAGGCGGTTACGCGGTTCGGGTGAACGCGGTTGGACCTGGGCCCGGGCCGCTCGGCAGGATGTCCGGCCGGGGCGCCGCAGCACTGCCCCATCTCCCCCTTCCTCATACGGATTTGGAGTCACCCGGTGTTCAAGGGATTCCGCAGCTTCCTGCTGCGCGGAAACGTGGTGGACCTCGCGGTCGGCATCGTGATCGGCGCGGCCTTCACCGCCGTCGTCACCGGGTTCGTCAGCGCCTTCCTCACCCCGCTGGTCGGCGTCGCGTCCGGAGCCGTCGGCGACTTCACCCAGAAGACCTTCGAGGTGGCCGGCACCCGGTTCCCGTACGGCCTCTTCGTCAACGCGGCGATCGGCTTCGTGCTGACCGCCGCCGTCATCTACTTCGCCGTGGTGCTGCCGGTCGGCAAGCTGCAGACGCGCTTCGAATCGGCCACGCCCGCACCGGCCGCGAAGGTGGACTGCCCGGAGTGCCTGAGCTCGATCCCGGCCGCCGCGAGCCGCTGTTCGTTCTGCACCTCGGAGGTCGGCAAGCCGGGTCTGCCCGCGCAGGCCCAGGCGCTGCAGTCGCACTGACCTGCGGAACCGTAGCGGCGACCGTCGGCCCGGACCTGCGACCGCCGTCCGACGGGCCTCGAACCAGGCGGTCAGCGCGCTGACGGGATCTTTATTCCCGAAACATTCACGAGCTCCCGTCGCACCCTCGGCGGGGGCTCGAATGCGCCAGCGCACGCCCTGCCCGCAAAAGTTTCTCCGCAGGGCCCTGGACCGTCCACCGGCCGGTCACCGCACGGCCGTCCAGCGGCGCCGTCCGGCCACTGTTCGATCACTGACAGGGCGCCAAGGTTGTCCGGAACCAGACTCCGGAATGTCCGTTCTTACTACTTTCGAAACCTTTGTGCGAGCGAAGACTGTGTAAACACTCGAACTGCTCCCCCTCCCGCTCTCCTCAGCAGGCGCATTGTGGGCTTACCGTATGCCCCATGACCTCGCCCCGCTCCTACGACGGAGTCGGCTACCCCTCTCCGTCCTTCTCCTCCGGCACGCCGATTTACGACAGCCTCGTGGCTGAGCGCGGCGTCCCCCAGATCGCACCCATCAACGTGCCGGCCGCCCTGCCGCCGGCACTGTCGTCCGGTTACGGATCCGGCCTCGGCCCGTCCTACGAGAACCGGTACGGCAACGGGTACGAGAGCGCCGGCAGCAACCTCCCCGCGCTGCCGCCCGCCCGCCTCGCCCTGGGCCCCGGCCCGAGCAGCGGCCCCTCCACGGCGTACATCCCCGCGCAGCCCGCGCCGGCGTACGCCTCCCCACAGCCGTCGGTCCCCGGTTACGGCGCCCCCCAGCCGTACCAGCGACCGCAGCCCGGCTCGCCGGCCTTCACCCAGACCGCCAGCGGCGGCTACCAGCCGACCGGCGGCCAGAGCTTCGGCGGCCAGAACACCTTCATCGGTGGCCAGGCCGGCCAGCAGCCCTTCGGCGCGCAGCAGAGCGGCGGCCCGGGCGGTTTCGGCCAGAGCCAGCCAGGCGGTCCGCAGAGCTTCGGCGGCCAGCAGGGCTTCGGCGGCCAGCAGGGCTTCGGCGGCCCGCAGTCCTTCGGCGGCCCGACCGCGGGCGGCCCCGGCTTCCAGGGCCAGGGCGGCGACCAGTCCTTCGGCGGCGCCCAGCTGCGCCCGGCCATGGCGCCGGTCGCGCCGGTCCGCCCGATGCAGCCGCAGCGCCCGGGCCCGTACGGCGAGGCCGGTCACGGCTCCTTCAACACAGCGGGGCAGGTCAACGGCGGCTACCAGTCGCAGGGCCAGGGCTACTGAACCGCTGACACCCCGAGGCCGTCCCCCACACGGCCACACCCGCACCACCTGAGCAGCACCCGGCGACCCCTGAACGCCGGGCGAACGGAGAACGGGTCATCCACGGACCGCCCGGAACGCCCCCCACGGCGTCCCGGGCGGTCCGTGCGCATATGGGGGGCCTGCATGCGGCGGCAACCCTGCTGGCAGGATGGGGGAATGCAGCTCACCGGACTCCACGTCTACCCCGTCAAGTCCATGTACCGCCTGAGCCCGGACACCGCCCCGGTCCATCCCTGGGGCCTGGCCGGAGACCGCCGCTGGATGCTCGCCGACCCGACCGGACGCTTCGTCAGCCAGCGCGAGAACACCGCCCTCGGACAGATCCGGCCCGCACTCCTGCCCGACGGCTCACTCACGCTGACCGCCCCCGACGGCTCACGGATCGAGGTCCCCGCCCCCGCCGTCGCGGCCGGCGACCCGCTCGCCGAGGTCGAGGTCTGGGGCACCCGCTTCCACGCCGCCGAAGCCGCCAAGGAAGCACACCAGTGGATCGCCGAACACCTCGGCGACTACCGCCTGGTGCACCTGGACGACCCGCGCGCCCGCCCCGCCGACCCCGAGTACAGCGAGCCCGGCGACACCGTCTCGATGGCCGACGGCTTCCCGCTGCTGGTCACCACCACCGCGTCGCTGGACCGGCTCAACGAGCTGATCGCCACCGAGCACCCGGACGAACACGAAACCCTGCCGATGGAGCGCTTCCGCCCCAACGTGGTGGTCACCGGCTCCGAGCCCTGGGCCGAGGACGGCTGGCGCCGCATCCGGATCGGCGAACTCACCTTCAAGGTCGTCAAGCCCTGCGGCCGCTGCATCATCACCACCACCGACCAGGAGACCGGCGAACGGCGCGGCAAGGAACCGCTGCGCACGCTCGCCCGGCACCACCGGCTGCTGCGCACGGCCGCCTTCGGGCAGAACCTGATCCCCGAGCGGCCGGCCGGCGTCGAAGGCGACGTGCTCGGCACGCTCCGCCTCGGCGACGAGGTCGAGGTGCTGGAGGACGGGGCGCACTGGCCGGCCGACGGGCGCTGAGCACGAGCCGCGCCCCGGGGGCGTCCTGCCCGCGCGGAGCCGCCGCTTCGTGGAACCGCGTTGTGGAACCACGTTGTGGAATCGCATGTGTGGAACCGCTTGATGGAACCGCTTGATGGAACCGCTTCATGGGGCCGTTCTGTGGAGCCGTTCTGTGGAGCCGCCGCCGCACGGAACCACCGCTGTGCGCGCTCGTTGAACAAGTGGTCGGAACCTGTGGCGGCGGTGGGCTCTACCGGTGTCCGCGCGACAGCGGGCGGCCGAACCACCCATGTGAGCGCGCTACGGTGGGCGGGCCGCCCGCGCACCTCCGCGCGTTCGGCCCGTTGAACGCCTGCTCGACGAAGGTGGGGACGACAGACCGTCATGGCTGAGCACAGGGTCCGGGTCACCCAGGACAGCGCATCCCGCTGGCGTCGCCGCGCGGGCGAGTACGAAACGCTCGCGGAGGCCCTGGCCGCCGCCGAAGCGGGCGACACCGTGACCGTCCGGCCGGGCACCTTCCGGGAGAACGTGCTGCTGGACAAGCCGGTGACGATCGTCCCGGCCCAGGGCCCGGGCACCGTGCGGATCGAGCCGCCCTCCGGGGTGGCGCTGACCGTCACCGCCGCCGCGACCGTCCGCGACCTCGTCGTGGAGGGCGGCGACAGCTCCACCCCCGCCGTCCTGGTCACCGGCACAGAGGCGACGCCGTCGTTCAGCGGCTGCCGGATCGAGACCCGCTCGGCCGCCGGGATCGAGATCACCGACAGCGCCCGGCCGACCCTGCGCGGCTGCGTGGTCGCCAACCCCGGCGGGCTCGGGCTGCGGCTGCGCGGCGAGGGCACCGCCGCCGCCTTCGAGGACTGCGAGGTCGCCGCCGCCGGCCAGGCCGGACTCGCCGTTCTCGGCGGCGCGACCGCCGTCCTGGACCGTTGCCGCGTCCACCACGCCTCCGGCGCCGGCGTGCTGCTCTCCGACCCGGGCAGCGCGGCCGAGCTGACCGGCTGCGAGATCTACGAGATCCGCGGCAGCGGAGTGCAGGCCGACGCGCAGGCGGGCGGGCGACTCGTCGACTGCGAGATCCACCGGGTCACCGGCAACGGGCTGACCCTGGACGGCGAGGCCGAGCTGGTCCTCACCGGCTGCCGGGTGCACGACCTGCCGGAGAACGGCGCCGACCTGCGCGGACGCTCCCGGCTCAGCCTCGCGCACAGCACCGTACGGGACTTCGGCCGCGGCGCGCTGTCGGTCTGGGACCAGGGCACCGAGGCCACCGCCGAGGCCTGCCAGATCCACGGCTCGACCGGCGAGTACCCGGCGCTGTGGGTCAGTGACGGCGCCCGGCTCACCCTCACCGACTGCTCGCTGCACGACCTGCCGGACGCCCTGTTCGTCCTCGACCGGGACTCCGCCGCCACCGCCCAGGGCTGCTCGTTCAGCCGGATCCGCAGTTCGGCGGTCTCGGTCAGCGGCGGAGCCACCGTCGCCCTGGCCGCCTGCCGGGTGCAGGAGGCGGGCACCGGACTCTGGTTCCGCGACCACGGCAGCGGCGGACTGCTCACCGACTGCGAGATCTCCGACGTGTCCACCGGGGTGATCGTCACCAAGGGCGCCGACCCGGTGCTGCGCGACTGCACCGTACGGGCCAGCACGGACGCCGGGGTGTACGTCTCGGCGCAGGGGCGGGGCACCTTCGAGGACTGCCGGGTCTCGCACGGCAAGGGCTTCGGCTTCCACATCATCGACGGCTGCCGGACGCAGCTCATCCGGTGCCGGGCGGAGCAGAACGAGCGGGCCGGGTTCGAGTTCTCCGAGCCGGGGCCGGTCGCGGAGGGGTGTACGTCGGACGACGTCGCGGCGGCACCGGGGCCGGGCTCCGGGCTGGGGTCGGGGCGCGGTTCCGGGCGCGGTTCCGGACTGGGGCCCGGGTTGGGGTCCGGGCTGGGGTCGGGACCGGGCTCCGGGCCGGGTTCCGCGCTCGGGTCACCGTTCGGGGGCGCGGACGTACCGTCGCCTCGCACCTCCCAACTAGCCGCCGTTGCATCGGCGTTGGCCCCGGCCTCGGCTTCGTCGGCGATCGCCCCGATCCCGGACTGCCGACCGGCCGACGAGGCGCTCGCCGAACTGGACTCACTGGTCGGGCTGGCCACGGTGAAGCAGGAGGTGCGCACCCTGATCGACCTGATCTCGGTCGGCCGCCGTCGCCGCCAGGCCGGGCTCAAGGCGCCGTCGCTGCGCCGGCACCTGGTCTTCACCGGCGCCCCCGGTACCGGCAAGACCACCGTCGCCCGGCTCTACGGCGAGATCCTCGCCTCACTCGGGGTACTCCAGCGCGGACACCTGGTCGAGGTGGCCCGAGTGGACCTGGTCGGCGAGCACATCGGCTCCACCGCGATCCGCACCGCGGCCGCCTTCGACCGGGCGCGCGGCGGCGTGCTCTTCATCGACGAGGCGTACGCGCTCGCCCCCGAGGACGGCGCGCGGGACTTCGGGCGCGAGGCGATCGACACCCTCGTCAAGCTGATGGAGGACCACCGGGACGAGGTGGTCGTCATCGTGGCGGGCTACACCGCCGAAATGGAGCGCTTCCTGTCCGCCAACCCCGGTGTCTCGTCCCGCTTCTCACGTACCATCAGATTCCCCGACTACACGGCGGAGGAGCTGCTGGAGATCGCCCGGGCGCAATGCGCGGAGCACGAGTACGCACTCTCCGAGGGGACTGAGATGGCACTGCTGGAGCACTTCGGAGGGCTGGAGCGCGGCCCCAACTTCGGTAACGGGCGCACCGCTCGGCAGGTCTTCGAGACCATGGTCGAGCGGCACGCGGTACGGATCGCCCACCTCGCCGACCCGTCCACCGAGGAACTCCAGCTGCTCGTCCCGGCCGACCTGCCGACGGCGCCCCTGCCGTAGCGCCGCCGCCAGGGAACTCGTCGGCCGCGCCGGGCCGTTGAGGCGGGCATGAGCATGCTTCTGACGGGCGCGGCGGGCGGGTTGCTGTTACCGGCCGGGCTGGTGGCGTTCTTCTTCCTCGGCGCGGCGGTACGGCGGTTGCGCGCCCGCCCGGCGACGGGTCCGTCCGGCGGCCGCGGCGCGGGCGCGACCGCTACGGAGGAACTGCACGCGCTGCTCTACCCGAGCAAGCGGGTGCAGTTGGAGCAGCGACGGGTCGAGCTGGTGCTGCGGGACGACGAGCACGACGGCGCGCCGAAGCGCACCGGTATCGACCTCGCGGGCGGCCGGGCGGTGATCCGGCGGCAAGCGGACAAGTGACGGGTGACGGGTGACGGGTGACAGCTAACAGCTGACGGCCGAGAGCTGACGGGTGGCGGCGAACAGATGACAGCCAACAGCTGACAGAGTCTGAAATCTGTCATCCGTCATCTGACATCTGTTCGCCGCCCGTCGCCCATCCACTCGACCCGAGGCCCGCCACCCCTAAAGCCGCCGCACCAGCAGTTCCACCCGCCCCTCCGCCGGGTCCGACCGGAGCCGGCGGCCCGTCCGCCTCGGCAACAACTGCCCGCAGGCCTACGGCGAGTTCCGCGAAAGCCCTCCTCCGCGACGGCCGCGACAATCTCCGGCGTGCCCACGAAGTGGCGGTAGAGCACCGGCCGGCTGCAATCGATCCACTCCGCCAGCCGACGGATCGTCACCGCGTCCCAGCCTTCCGCCTCGGCCGGCCCCCGGGCGATCCTGATGATCAGTTGGCGCCGTTCGACGCGTTCGCTCTCGCGGCGCTGGTGAATCGACATATTCGAATCCTATCAGCGCTAGATATCGGAGCAGCGACTATGCTAGCTTCGTTCCTGTTCCTAGCAACGCTAGGAGTCGGAGCGCAGAGCAACGCGAGGCCATCAAACCCGAGGGGGAGCCATGTCCAGCACCATCACCATCACCAGCAACAGCACCGCCACCACCAGCACTGTCACCAGCGTCGCCGCCACCGGCACCGGCGGCCGTGCCCGTACGCTGATCGCCACCACGCTGGCCGTGCTGGTCGCCGTGGGCATCGGCTACATCGGCATCTGTTTCCTGGTCACGCCGGAGAGCGTCGCCTCCGGCTTCGGCCTGCCCGAGTGGCCGCACGGCGACGCCGCCGCGTTCCTCGGCACCAAGGGCATCCGCGACCTCGCCTCCGGCATCGCCCCGCTGGTCCTGCTGCTCACCGGCCAACGGCGGGCCCTGGGCTGGCTGCTGCTCGTCGACGTCCTGATTCCGGCCGACGATGCCATCACCGTGCTGACCCACCACGGCTCGACCGCCGCCGCGCTCGGCATCCACGGCGCGACAGCGGTCGGGGTCGCCGTGGCGGCCGGGCTGCTGCTCACCGAGCGCCGCGACCGGGGTACCCGGCAAGCAGCCTGACGGAACGTCGAAATGCCGGACCACCGGACCGGCTGAACGATGGAGCGCCGGAACACCGGACCGAACGAACGCCCTGAGGTCGGACCGGCTGCGGTGTCAGCCCGCCCAGGGACCGCCGGCGAGGAAGGACTCCAGCGCGGCCCGGTAGGGCGCGATGTCGATCCGCTCGCCGGCCAGCCAGTCGTCCGAGTAGTACTTGTCCAGGTAGCGGTCCCCCGGGTCGCAGATCAGCCCGACCACGCTGCCGGTCCGCCCGGCCTCGCGCATCTCGGCGACGATCCGCAGCGCGCTCCACAGGCCCGTCCCGGTCGAGGCCCCCGCCTTCTTCCCGAGGACCTGCTCCAGCACCCGCACGGCGGCGATCGACGCGGCGTCCGGCACCTTCATCATCCGGTCGATCGCCCCCGGGACGAAGCTCGGCTCCATCCGGGGTCGCCCGATGCCCTCGATCCGCGAGCCGCTGTCGCAGACGGCGTCCGGGTCGTGGTGCGCCCAGCCGTCGAAGAAGCAGGAGTTCTCCGGGTCCGCCACGCAGATCCGGGTGTCGTACTGCATGTAGTGCACGTAGCGGGCGATGGTCGCCGAGGTGCCGCCGGTGCCGGCGGTGGCGACGATCCAGGCCGGCTCGGGGTGCGGCTCCAGGCGCAGCTGGGCGAAGACCGACTCGGCGATGTTGTTGTTGCCGCGCCAGTCGGTGGCCCGCTCGGCGTAGGTGAACTGGTCCATGTAGTGCCCGCCGGTCTCCTCGGCGAGCCGGGCGGACGCCTCGTACACCTCGTCCGAACGCTCGACCAGGTGACACTCGCCGCCGTGGAACTGGATCAGGTCGATCTTGGCCTGGCTGGTGCTCTTGGCCATGACGGCGATGAACGGCACGCCGATGAGCTGGGCGAAGTACGCCTCGGAGACGGCGGTGGAACCACTGGAAGCCTCGATCACCGGCTTGCCGGGCCGGATCCAACCGTTGCAGAGCCCGTAGAGGAAGAGCGAGCGGGCCAGCCGGTGCTTGAGCGAGCCGGTCGGGTGGGTGGACTCGTCCTTGAGGTAGAGGTCGATCCCCCACTCGGCCGGCAGCGGGAAGCGCAGCAGGTGGGTGTCGGCGGAGCGGTTGGCGTCGGCGTGGACCTTGCGCACCGCCTCCTTGAGCCAGGCACGGTAGTCCTGGTCGGAGCGGTCGACGTCGACGGTCGGCTCGATGCCGGACCGGGGGTCGTGCTCGATGCCGCGCTCGGCGCCGGACTGGGTGCTCATTGGTCGCTTCTTCCTCGTAGTCCCCCCAACTGCTCACTACGAGTGTACGAGTGTCACGATAAGTGACCGTTTTCGAAGACCCAGCTTCCGCTTATCGCCTCTGCGACCTATGGCCTCTGCGACACGACCCACCCAGTCGTCCGGGCCCAGCCGACCCAGCCCGGCTGGACGACCCAGCCCGGCTGGACGACCTGGCCGAGCTGGACGACCTAGCCGAGTTGGACGGGCACCGACTGCGGATCCGCGAGGTACGGCCCCCAGCCCAGCTCGGCCGCGCCCGCGAGCGCGCCGTGCGCCAGCTCCGCGCCGACGATCGGCACCCGTCCGCTGCGTCCCCACAGGCTGCGCTCGGCGACCACCGCGCGCAGCCGCGCGGGCGCGGCCTTCAGCAGGTCGAGGTGCAGGCCACTGAGGACCACGCGGTCGGGGTTGAGGATGTTGGCGACGCCGGCCAGCCCGAGCCCGAGCCGGTCGATGACGTGCTCGACCGCCGCGCGCGCCCGGTCGTCGGTGGCGGCGGCCCGGCACAGCTCGCGTGCCTGGTCGAGCAGCGGGCGCCCCGGCTCCGGGGTGAGCCCGGCGGCGGCGAACAGCGCGTCGGGGTCGGTCTCCGAGTTGAGGCAGCCGCGGTTGCCGCACATGCAGGGACGGCCCTGCGGGTCGACGGTGAGGTGGCCGACCTCCAGTGCGAGCCCCGCGCTGCCGGTGTGCAGGTGGCCGTCGATCACCAGCGCCCCACCGACGCCGCGGTGGCCGGAGGTGACGAAGAGCAGATGGCGGGCGCCGCGCCCGGCGCCGTGCCGGTACTCGGCGAGCGCGGCGAGGTTGGCGTCGTTGGCGATCGCGGCGGGCAGCGGGCGCAGCGCGTGCGGGCCGTGGTCGGCGCGGCCGACCTCGACGTCGAAGAGGTCGGCGACCGGGGTGCCGCTGGGCCAGGCGAAGTGCAGCGCGGCAAGCGCGGTGCCGTCCGGCTCGGTGACCGGGTTGGGCAGCGCGAGCGCGGCGCCCAGGCAGCGGCGGTCGGTCGCACGGACGAGGTCGGCACCCGCCTCGGCGACGGCGCGCAGCATTCGGACCGGGTCGGTGGCGGCGGGCAGCGGCAGGTGCACGGGCGGGTCGAGCAGCCCGCCGAGGCCGGCCAGGGTGACGCTCAGCCCGTCGGCGTGGATCTGCCCGGCGATCACGACCGGGCCCTGCGGGTCGATCGCGAGCCGGTGCGAGGGGCGGCCGCGGCCGCCGCCGGCCGGGCGCGAGTCGACCGTGATCAGGCCGAGCGCCTCCAGCTCGGCCGTGACCGCGCCGGCGGTGGCGCGGGTGACGTCCAGCGCGCGGGTGAGCGCCGAGCGGGTCGGCGCCTGGCCGGTGTGGATCAGCGAGAGGGCGGGGCCGAGCAGCGTCCGGCCACGGTCGGGGGCCGCGCGGCGGTGGCCGTCGCGCTGCGCGTCGGGGTCCTTCCCGGTGCCGGGCCTCGGGCTTGATGGTGAGAGCTGCACGCCCCTATTGTGACTTTGTGCCGCTTCGAAACAAAATCCGCGCCCATCCCAGACCGGACCTCCCCTCCTCCCAGTCTCGCAGCACACCCCCGATGACCGACAGCCCCTGGGGCTCCGCACGCATCGCGCTCACCGCGTTCTTCGCCGTCGACGGTTTCCTCTTCGCCGCCTGGGTGGTCCGCATCCCGGACGTCCGCAGCCAGGTCAGCGCCTCGCACAGCGCCCTCGGGCTCGCCCTGCTCTGCCTGTCGGTCGGGGCCATCATCACCATGCCCGCGGTCGGACGACTCTGCCTGCGGTACGGCTCACGTCCGGTGACCGTCGGCTCGCTGGCCCTGCTCAGCCTCGCCGTCCTCCTGCCCGCGCACGCCCACTCGGTGACCACGCTCGGCGCCGCATTGCTGCTCTTCGGTGCCGGGTACGGCGGGGCCAACGTCGCCATGAACAGCGCCGCCGTCGATCTGGTGGCGCAGCTGAGGCGGCCGGTCATGCCCAGCTTCCACGCCGGGTACAGCTTCGGCGGACTGCTCGGTACGGGCGTCAGCGGCCTGCTCGCCGGCCCCCTGAGCACCGCGTGGGCACTCGCGCTCAGCGGACTGCTCGGCATGGCCGTCACCATCGGCGCGGGCGTCGTGCTGATGCGCAGCCCGGCGGCACCACTGATCGCACCCGGCCGGGCGGGCGCAACGGCGGACGGTGGCGCGGCGGACGGTGGTGCAGCAGCCAGTGGCGCGGCAGCCCCTGGCACGGCAGCCAGTGGTGCGGCGGACGGCCGTGCGGCGAACAGTGCGGCCACGCCCGGGAGTGGCACGGTCGCGGGCCGTACGCCTGCCCGCCTTCTGGTGCTGCTGCTCGGTGTCACCGCGCTGTGCACCGCGTACGGCGAGGGCGCGATCGCCGACTGGACCACCCTCCACCTCACCGACGACGTCCACGCGAGCTCCGCGGTGGCGGCGACCGGCTACGGCGCGTACGCGTTCGCGATGGCGGGCGGGCGGGTCGGCGGCACCTGGCTGTCCATCAGGCTCGGGCAGACCCGGCTGATGCTGCTCGGCGGACTGGCGGCCGCGGCCGGGATGCTGGTCGCCGCCCTCGCCCCGGTGGCACCGCTGGCGATCTGCGGGTTCGTCCTGGTCGGGCTCGGCCTGGCCAACCTCTTTCCGCTCGCCATCGCCCGGGCCGGAGAGGCGGGCGGCCCGCAGGGCGTCGCGCTCGCCTCGTCCCTCGGTTACGGCGGGATGCTGATCGGCCCGGTGGTGATCGGCTTCCTCGCCGACGCGGCCGGGTTGCCGCTGGCCCTCACCACGGTCGCGGTCGCCGCGACGGCGGCGGCACTCCTGCCGCTGTCGGTCAGGCGGCGGTTCAGGTGACGGGTGAGAGGTGATGGGCTGCGGGTGACAGACGACGGGAGACAGGTAACAGACGACAGATGACAGCTGACAGATTTCAACATCTGTCAGCTGTCATCTGTCTACTGCCTCCCCCCGCTGTCGAATACCGCCCGAGCAGTGGCAGGATGCGGGGCCATGACGACCAGCGAACGCTTCCAGGTACTGCGGGCGAGCGAGCGCCCGGCGATGGCGTGGCTCAACGGGGGCGGGGTGACCAGGGAGGTCGCCGGATTCCCGGCAGGATCCGGGCTCGACGCGTTCGACTGGCGGGTCAGCCTGGCCGACGTGGCCTCGGCCGGACCGTTCTCCCCGTTCCCCGGCATCGACCGGGTGATCACCCTGGTCGACGGCGCCGGCATGGCGCTCACCGTCGACGGTGTCGAGCAGCTGGTCGACACACCGTTCCGGCCGTTCCCGTTCTCCGGCGACGCCACCACGGACTGCCGGCTGCTGGCCGGCCCGGTGGTGGACTTCAACGTGATGACGCGGCGCGGGCGGGTCGAGGCCGCCGTTGACCTGGCCACCGTGCCCGCGGTCGTCGAGGTGTCGGCCGGAAGCACGGTCCTCCTCGTCTGCCTCACGGACTCGGCCGTCATCGAGGGCGCCGAGGCCGTCGAACTCGCCCGCTACGACGCGGCGCTGCTCGAGGCGCCGGGCACGCACGAGCTGCGCCCGGACGGCGTCACCGCCGTCATCACCTTCCGCGCGCGCCACTGAAGCACGCCCCACCCACTGGGAACACCGCGCCGACGAACACCGCGCCGACGAACACCGCACCGACCAACGACGGCGCTCCCGCCCCCGGATCCCGGAGGCGGGAGCGCCGTTGCCGGTTCAGCCGCAGAGCACCGGCGTGGCGTGCGCCGGGTCCAGGGCGTTGGTCACCAGGTGCAGCGCCGTCGGCGAGAACGCGATCGCGACGTGCTCCACGAGCGAGACCGGGCAGTGGTTCTGCAGCACCACGTTGTCGACGCCCGGGCCGTTCAGGAACTGGGTCCGCCACGGGGTGACGACCTCGTCGTACACGGTAGAGATCACCGTGTAACTCACGCCCGGCGCGGTGTCCGGCCGGGAAGCCATCGTCTTGTTGAAGTCGGAGCCGACCGCCTGGTCCCGGCAGGCCTGGCAGACGGTGTAGATCAGGTCCGCGACGCCAGGGAAGTACGGCGCGAGGTTGACGATCCCGTCGAGCGTGGTGCCGTGGTTGGACGGTGCCAGCCCGACCAGCTTGCCCACCTTGGAGGCGCCGCCGAGGAACTTCAGGTAGTAGTTCGGCAGCATGCCGCCCTGCGAGTGGCCGACGATGTCGACCTTGGCCGCTCCCGTCGCGGTGCGCACCAGGTCCACGAAGCGGGCGAGTTGGGCCGCCGACTCGGGCACCGCGCCGAGACCTCCGATCGGGAGCAGCAGGCCGCTGCCGGTGGAGGTGATGCCGGGGATGGTCCCGTAGTCGAGGGCGAAGACGCAGAACCCGAGGCTCTTCAGCAGCGGGGAGAGCGCCAGCCAGTTCTCGTAGCGGTTGGCGAAGGTGCCGTGCACCAGGACGACCGGGTTGGGGTGGGCGGCGGTCGGCCGGCAGCCCCAGTCGTTGGCGCCGGGCGGCGAGGCCACCGTGTCGCCGTCGGGCGGCAGTTCGGCGGCGGTACGGGCGGCAGCAGCGGACCCGGCAGGAGCGGCGACGGTCGGGGCCGCGCTCGCGGGCACCGCCGTCGCGCCCGCCAGCAGTGCCCCCGCCAGCAGGGCGGCGCCGAACGTGCCGCCGAGCTTACGGCGCATGGGACTTGCGGAGAGGCGGAGAAGTGGGGTTCTCAACTGTTGCCTCCACAGCTGAAGTTTGTTACCAACAGGTAACCCGAGTGGCTCCATCATGCGGTCGCCCCTCCGGCCCGGCCCTTGGGCGTTCCCCAGACCTGGACGGTGTTCTCTGTGACCGGTCACAACGCACCCCACTGCACGCCCCCAAACACCCCGGCGCAGGCACCGGGTTGGCGCGTCCCGGTGATCGGCGGCCTCCCGGCCGACCAGCGACTCCTGCGCGGCGTCCACGACTTGGCCCAGGCCGTGGTCACCGCGCTGCTGGACCGCGTACCGGTCTACCGCCGCCTGCCCCGCGAACAGCTCACCGGTGAACTCACCCGGGACACCGAGCGACGGATCCGCGCGCTCGCCCACACCATCCGCACCGGACTCCCCGCCCCCGCCGAGGAGTTCACCGCCGTCCGGGAGTCCGCCGCCCGGCGCGCCGAAGAGGGCCTGCCACTGGACGCCGTCCTGCTCGCCCACCACCTCGGGCTGGAAATCTGCTGGGAGTTCGTCACCCGGCACGCCCGGGAGGGCGACGCCACCGAGCTGCTGGTCCTCAACCGGCTGCTGCTCGACCAGCTCCGCCAGGCCGCCACCGCAGCCGGCGCCGGCTACCTGGACGGACGCCGCCCGACCGCCGACCGGCGGTGCGCGGCCCGGCAGTCCCTGCTCACCGCACTGCTCGCGGGCGCCCCCGCCGACGAGGCCGCCGCGCGTGCCGGGCTCCGGCTGCCTGTCCGCTACGCCGTGCTCTGCCTGTCCGTCGCCGACCACCCCGACGAACACTCACCCGGCGTCGACCCGGGCGTCGCCGCCCGCCGTAAGCTGCGCCGACTCGGCACCGAACTCGACCACCGCACCCGGCAGTCGGCGCTCACCGCGCTGACACCCTCCGGCGGACTGGTCCTCGTCCCGTTCAACCCGTCGCCGAAGCGCCCGGCGCCCCCAACGACCCCGGCCCCCCTGACTCCCCTGACCTCCCTGACCTTCCCGAAGTCGTCCGCGCCATCCGCTTCGTCCGCGTCGCCGGAACGGCCCGACGCCGACTCCGAGGACCCCTGGCCGCAACTCGCCGCCACCCTCGCCGCGGCGGCCCGGGCCGCCGGCGCGCCCGTCCTGGCCGGGGCCGCCACCGCTGTACCCGCCGAGGTGCCCGAAGCGGCTGCCCTCGCGTACGAAGTCCTCGACGTCGCACGGGCGTTCGGGCGACCACCCGGGCTGCACCGGTTGGACGACGTCCTGCTGGAGTACCAGCTCACCCGGCCCAGCCAGGCCCGCGCCCGGCTCGCCGCGCTGCTCGAACCCCTGGCGGAAGCAGGGGAGTTGCTCACCACTCTGCGCACTCACCTCGCCGGAGGCCTCAACCGCCGGCATACCGCGAGCGCGCTGCACCTGCACCCGAACACCGTCGACTACCGGCTGCGCCGGGTCGCCGCATTGACCGGCCTGGACCCGGCACGCCCCGCCGACGCCCTGCGGATCACCGCCGCCATCGCCGCACGGACCGCCGAACAGGACTCCCCCGCACGGTAGTTCCGATCCACCCTGGACACCGCACCTGCCTGGTGGCACCCACCCCCGGACAGCGCAAGGCACCCGCGTCACCGCCGTTCACGAGACGGCGACAGCACGGGTGCCGACGACAGCGCGGACACTGACGGGAAAGCCCCGCTCAGCAGTCCGGTCCGAGAGACCCGGAAAGCCCGAGAGCCTCAGAAGGAGACCCGAGGAGCCCGGGTAGCCCGGGTAGCCCGAGAGACCCGGAAGGCCAGGGAGCCCGGGAGTCCCGAGAGCCCCGGGAACCCGGACCTCAGCAGCCGAGAGCGGAGTGGGTCAGCACCTGGCTGTTGAGCCTGTCCCAGGTCTGCGGGCCGACGATGCCGTCCTGCCCGATGCCGGCGCACCTCTGGAACCGCCAGACGGCCGCGTCGGTCGCGTTGCCCCAGGCCCCGTCCTCGTCCAGCCAGGCGCTCCCGGACGAGTACGAGACGTGGTTGAGCTCGCACTGGAGCTGCTTCACCGCGTCACCGGTGTTGCCGTACCGCAGCGTGGGCTGGGCGCTGGTGTAGCCGCAGTACTGCGAGGCCTGCGCCGAGGCGGCGGGCGCGGTCGCGATCCCGGCCGCCAGCACGATTCCGGCGGTGACGAGGCCGCCGACGAGACGGTTGCGCATGGGAGTCCCCCGTTCTATAGGTCGATCAAGATCGAACGAACGGCACCCTAGCCGACGAATCGTCAGGAAAACGGCTGCTCCGTCTAAAAGATCGACAAAGCGATGGTCAGCTCTGTTCCCCCGGGAGCCGCAGGTCCCACCCGACCAGGGCCCGAAGCTGCTCCGCCGTCACGCCGTCCGGCACCGGCTGGGGCGCCTCGTGGCGCAGCGGCGGCTGCCAGCCCTCCTCCTCGGTCCAGCGGCGGACCACCTTGGCCGGCGCCCCGGCGACCACACTGTGGTCCGGCACCTCGCCGCGCACCACCGCGCCCGCCGCGACCACCACGTTGCGGCCGATCCGCGCCCCCGGCAGGATCACCGCGCCGGTGCCGATCCAGCTGCCCGCGCCGATCTCCACCGGCTCGTTGCGCGGCCACTGCTTGCCGATCGGCAGATCGGTGGCCCGGTACTCGTGCGCCTGGTCGGAAATGTAGACGCCGGGCCCGGTCCACACGTCGTCGCCGAGCACGATCGACTGGTGCCCGACGATGTGGCTGTCCCGGCCGATCACGCAGCCGCCGCCGATCCGCACGATCGGCTCCGGCCCGAGGTCGAGGCCGGGCAGGAACCCGGCGCTGATGGTGACCCGCTCACCGATGATCGAGAACGGCCCGATGGTGATCCACTGCTCGTTGAACACCGCCCCGAGGGGAAAAGCGAGGCTCGTCCCGTCCCCCAGCTCGCCGAACCGGTACGGGCCGGGGCTCTGGTTGGTGACCGCGCCGGTCCTCTGCACCCAGCGCCAGCCCCGGTGGACGAGGCGCCCGGCAGCACGGCGGCCGCCCGCCCGGACGGCGGAGACGAGGGAACGGGTTATCGGCATGCGCTCACGTTACCGGCCCGTAGCCGAGGCCCGGCCGCCGGGCGGTCAACATCACACCGGCCCCTCCCGCCCCGACCGCCGCACGGGGTCACCAGCAGTCCGGGCGACTGCGGGGCTGCGATTCACGCTGCCGTCGAGCCCACCACGACGGAATTTCCCCCTGCTCCGGCCACCCGAAGGAACGTCCGAAACCCGCGACCGGCGGCGGTCCGCAGTGGAAGACTCCGTCCCATGAAGATCACCGAACACATCGACGCGCTGCGCCACGAGGGCACTCTGCTCGCCGAGGCCGCCGCCCGTACCGACCTGTCCGCCCCCGTCCCCACCTGTCCGGAGTGGCAGCTGGGCGACCTGCTGCGGCACGTCGGCCATGTGCACCGCTGGGCCACCGCCATCCCGTCCCGAGGCCTGTCGGCGCCGCTGGACGAAGCGGGCGTGGAGGCCGCCGTCGGGCCGATGCCCTCGGACGCCGCGCTGGTCGACTGGTTCCGCGAGGGCCACGCCACCCTGGTGGACGCGCTCGTCAAGGCCCCAGCCGACGTCGAGTGCTGGACCTTCCTGCCCGCGCCCAGCCCGCTGGCGTTCTGGGCCCGGCGCCAGGCGCACGAGACCGCCATCCACCGCCACGACACCGACGCGGCGGCCGGGGTGCCCGGACCGTCCGTGGGCACCGCGCTCGCCCTGGACGGCATCGACGAACTGGTACGCGGCTTCATGACCCGCAGCCGGGCCACGCTGCGCAGCGACCGGCCGCGCACCCTCCAGGTCCGGGCGACCGACGGCCACGGCACCTGGCGTCTGACGATCACCCAGGAGCCGCCGGCCGTCACCACCGACGAGAGCACCGAACCGGCCGACCTCACCCTCACCGGCCCCGCCCGCGAGCTCTACCTGCTGCTGTGGAACCGGCTGCCCGCCGAGCAGGCCCGGCAGGTCCAGCCGACCGGCGACCGGGACCTGCTCGACCTCTGGCGGAACGCGGCGGCGATCGGCTAGTCGCGACCCCCGAGACGCCCGGGACTCGGTCGCGACGCCGGGGATACGGTCATGACGCCCCGGACACCGTCGTGGCGCCCGGGGTGGGCACGGCCGCGACGCCCCGACACGGTCGCGACGCCCCGGACGCCGTCGTGGCGCTCATCGAACCCGGCGCTCGTCGAACCCGGCAGTCAGCGCACCCAGCGCGCGGGCCGCTTCTCCAGGAACGCCCGCATGCCCTCCTGCGCCTCCGCCGAGCCGAACAGCCGTGCCGACAGCTCCACCAGCTCGTCGGCGTCGCGCTCGAAGGAGCGCACCACGTCGGCGTTGGCCAGCCGCTTCGACTCCGCCAGCCCCTGCGGGGAGCCCTGGCGCAGCGCGTCCAGCAGGCCCTTCAGCACGACGCCGGTGTCCTCAGCGGACGCAGTGGCGCTGGTGATCAGGCCGATCCGGGCGGCCTCGGCGGCGTCGAAGACCTCGCCGGTGAGGTAGTAGCGGGAGGCGGCGCGCGGCTCCAGCTTGGGGCGCAGCGGCAGCGAAATAACGGCGGGCGCGAGGCCGAGCCGGACCTCGGTGAAGGCGAAGGTCGAGGCCGGTCCGGCGATGGCGAGGTCCGCCGCGCCGACCAGGCCGAGGCCGCCCGCCCGGACGTGCCCGTCGATGACGGCGATCACCGGCTTCGTGCAGTCCACGATCGCCCGCTGCAGCTCGACCAGGCCGCGCGGGCCGACCGTCGGGTCCGCGCCGGTCGCCTCGGAGAGGTCCGCGCCCGCGCAGAACACCTTGCCGGTGTGCCCGAGCACCACGGCGCGGACCTCCGGGTCGGCCGCGGCCGCCGCCAGCCCGGCGTGCAGCTCGGCCATCAGGCGGGTGGAGAGCGCGTTGCGGTTGTGCGGCGAGTCGAGGGTGAGCGTGGTGACGGCGTCGGCGGTGCTGACGCGGACGAGGGGCTCGGCGCTGGTCATCGGCGGGGCCTGCCTTCCGGCTGAGGGTGGGTCGGACTGCGGGCGCGGTCCGGGGTGCCCGGACCGCGCCCGGACGACTCTGGCACGCCCACCCGCCCCTCGGCCAGAGCCAACCTGCCGCGCCCACGGCTCCGCGTGCGGAACCGGTGACGGAGCCGGCCCGCCGCCCGACCGGGGCCGACCCGTACTTCGCCCAGGGTGACCGTGCTCCGACCAGGACCGACCCGCCGCGGCACCCGAACCGACCGTCCGCGCGGCCGAAGCGGACGGACCGCGTGCAGAGGCCGGAATCCGGTGGTCACGGCCGCCTCGTCCACGACAGCATCGTCGCCATGACCACCGACACCCCCGTCCTGCTCCTCGCACCGCGTATCAACGAGACGGGTCTCCAGCTGCGCACCTCCGCCGGACGCCGCGGCCTGCGGGCGTGCGTCGCGACGTCCTGGCAGGCCCCGCGCGAGCTGCTCGGCACGCGGGTGCACGTGTACGGCGGGCCGCTGTTCGGCGACGCCGTCGGGCGGGAGCTCGGACTCGGCCTGTTGGAACCGGCCGCCGACTGGCTGACCCGGCTACCGCTCGCCCTGACCGGGCGCCGGGTCACCTCCACCACCCTGGCCGAGGCGCGTCGGCTGCGGCGCCCGGCCTTCGTCAAGCCGCCGGTGGACAAGCTGTTCGCCGCCCGGGTCTACCCCGACGGCGGCGCGCTGCCCGGGCCCGCGGTGCTGGACGGTGACACCCCTGTGCTGGTGAGCGAAGTGGTGCGGTTCGGCGCGGAGTATCGGCTGTTCGTGCTGGACGGCGCGGTGCGGGCGGGCTCGCGGTACGCGGTGGACGGCGAGCTGTCCGTCGCGCCCCTGGTAGCCGTCGGAGTGCCCGACGGTACGTCTGCCGGGGAGGTCACCGAGGTGCCCGCCGGTACGTCTGCCGAGCTGCCCGACGGAAGGTCCGCCGAGGTGCTCGCGTTCACCCGCGATGTCCTGGCCGCTTCCGCGGCGGAGGCGCCGTTGCCGAGCGCGGCCGTGGTGGACGTCGGGCTGACGGAGAACGGCCGTTGGGCCGTCGTGGAGGCCAACGCCGCCTGGGCCAGCGGTGGTTACGCCGCCGACCCGGACGCCATCCTCGATGTGGTGCTGCGCTCGGGCGGACCGGCCGCCCAACTCCCCTCCACCGACCGTCCGTTCCTGCGCGAACTGCCCGAGGTGGTGCGCTGAGGCCGGGCGGTCGTACGCAGCCCGGGCTTGCGGCCCCCGCGGATCATGGCCCAAGATCCGCGGCATGACCACCTCTCACCTCACCCACCTCACCGAACCGCCCGGGGTCGCGCCCGGCACCGGCTACACCCAGGTCGTGACCGGCACCGGCCGACTGGTCCAGGTGTCCGGCCAGGTCGCCTTCGACGAGCAGCGGAACCTGGTCGGCGTGGGAGACCCGAAGGCGCAGGCGCGGCAGGTCTTCGAGAACCTCCGACGCTGCCTGGCCGCTGCCGGGGCCGGGTTCGAGCACGTCGTGAAGTTCACCTTCTTCATGACGGACATCGCCTACCTTGCGGCCATCCGCGAAGCCCGCGACGAGTACCTGGGCGCCCTGCCCCTGCCGGCCGCGTCCGCGATGCAGGTGGTGGCGCTGTTCAGGCCCGACGTGCTGATCGAGATCGAGGCACTGGCGGTCCTCCCCGAGTAGACGGGCGGAGCCGCCGGGTCTCACGCGGCCCCGAGTCTCGCGTCCCGCCGACCGGCCCACCGGACGGCGGGGCGCATCGCCAGGCCGGCCGCCGCCAGCACCGCACCCAGGACGACCCAGCCGACCATGCCGTACCCGATCACCAGGGTGCTGACCAGCGCCGGACCGGCCATCATCGCCGCCGCCATGCCCGCGTTGAACACGCCCTGGTAGGCGCCGTGGTCGCGCTCGCCCGCGAGGTCGTAGCTGAGTGCCCAGCCGCCCGCCTGGGCGACCACCTCACCGAGCGACTGCAGCGCGATCCCGCCCAGCACCACCACGGCCGCGGCGATCCCGGGCAGGCCGTGCGCCAGGGAGACGACCAGGCAGGAGGCGGCGAGCACCAGTCCGGCGCGCCCGCAGGCCCGGGCGGCCCCCGTCCGCTCCTCGGTGCCCCGGGTGGCCCGTACCTGCAGGGCGATCACCAGCAGGGTGTTGACGATCAGGGTGCCCGCGACGGTGATCCGCGGCGCGTCGGTCTCCTGGACGATCCAGAGCGGCACGCCGACCTCCAGAACGGCGAACTGCAGGCAGAGCAGGGCGTTCAGCGCCGTCACGGCCAGGAACGGGCCGTGACGCAGCGCCGGGTTCCGCTGTCGGCCCTGCTTGACGCCCTTGCCCGAGGGGTCCGACGGGTCCGGGATGCCGGTCTTCGCCGACGGGTCGGACGCCGACGATCCGACCACCGACGTTTCGGCCGCCGACGCCCCGACCACCGGCCCTTCGACCATCGGCCCTTCGGCCACCGGTGCTTCGGCCACCCGCGGACGCTGCGGAACCACGAGGCGGTGGAACAGCACGGCAACGGCCACGAAGGAGGCGGCATCGGCCAGGATCGCCGTCAGGTAGACCGGCCGGGTGTCGACCTGCAGTGCGATCGCACCGAGGCCCGTACCCAGGCAGATCCCGATGTTGGTCACCACCCGCAGGTGCGCCCGGCCCGCCACCCGACGGTCGGCGGGCAGCACCTGGGCGTAGAGCGCGTTCCGTGCGGCGGCGGAGCCCCGGTCGACGGCGGAGACCAGGCAGGCCAGTGCCACGAAGGCCGGGTAGCTGTGTACCAGCGCGTACCCGGCGGTGCCGACCGCCTGCGCCGACACCAGCACCACCAGCACCCGCCGGGCGCCCCAGCGGTCGGCGGCCCGGCCGGCCGGCACGCTCGCGGCGACCCCGCACAGGCCGGCGGCGGTCATCCCGAGGCCCAGCTGGGCGGCGCTCAGACCGAGCACCCGGGTGAAGAACAGCACCGCGACGGAAAGGGAGAGTCCGTTGCCCAGCGTGTTGACGAGGGTGATCCCGGCCAGTCGACGGACCGTCGGGTCGGGGTGCAGGCGCCGCCGCACAGCGGCGACGGCTCCGGTGGCACCGGGGCTTTCCGGCACGGCCGGGGAAGGTGCGGAGGACTCCGCCGTCGGGGTGGTCATGTGACGATCCCACCGCCGCCGACGCGGTCTCGGTACTCCTTTAGGCTCTGGCTAAATCCGAAGCCGGACTCCCCACCCCCGGCCAAGGCCGAAGAGAAGGACACTGCCCTCGTGCACCGGTTCACCCTCCGTCTGGCCGACCTCGCCACCACCTGGTTCGCCGCCTCCCCGATCCACGAGGCCGTGCTCAGCCTGCGGATGTGGACCCACCCAGGCGTCTACCACCTCCAGACCCGGACCTTCGAACAGCTCAGGCCCGCCTTCGAACGGCTTGACTCCCGGCTACTGCTCTCGCTCGTCGCCGAGAACCGCTTCGTCCCGGACTTCCTGACGCCCCGCCCGTCCTCCCCCTCCCCCGACTTCCGCTCCGAGCTCGCCGTCGTCCGCGCGTTTCCGCCGGAACAGTTGCGCGCCGAACTGGAACAGACCTTCCGCTCGCACGGCCGGCCGCTGCCCGCCGAGCTCTCCGCCGGACTGGCCGCCCCGGAGCGGCTGTTGGCGCGGATCGCCGACGCGCTGGAGGAGTACTGGGAGGTATGTCTCGCGCCCACCTGGTGGCCGCATGCCCGCGTGGTACTGGAGGCCGATCTGGTCCACCGCGCCCGGTTGCTCGCCCGCCACGGCGCGGCGGCCCTCTTCGCCGACCTGGACCACCGGCTCCACTGGGCGAACGGCGTGCTGTCGATCAGCCGGGACTGGGCGGACGGGGACGTGGAGACCCCCGTGGACGGGCGTGGCCTCGTGCTCTGCCCGACCTTCTTCGTTCGTGGCGCGATCACGATGATCAGCAACGACCGTGCGCCACAGATCAGTTACCCGGCGCGCGGGCAGGCGGGCATGGCCGGCCAGGGCGCGCCGGTGGCGCCGCAGGCCGTGGAGGCTCTGGTCGGCGCCCCGAAGGCGCGACTGCTGACCATGCTCGCCGAGCCCGCCTCCACCACCGAGCTCGCCTACCGCCTCGGCGTCACTCCTGGCGCGGTCAGCCAGCACCTGTCGGTCCTTGCCGCCACCGGCCTGGTCACCCGGGCCCGGCACGGCCGCTCGGTGCTGTATCGGCGCAGCCCGCTCGGGGACCAGCTGACAGGGGCGAACAGATAACAGACGACGGGACGGATAACGGGCGACAACGAACAGACGACAGCAGACAGATAGCAGATATTGAACTCTGTCATCCGCCCGCCACCCAGTGGTACAGACCTGTTGACGCATTGGTCCAGTCCTCCTACAGTGCCCATGCCACCGCCCCCCACGGCACAGGCGCCGATCGCACACGTATCACCCCCGGTTCTACATCACCCTGTTCCAACCCCCACAGTCGCAGGGAGAACCATGTCCGCTCGATCCCGGGCCGGACGCCCACGCGTGCGCAGCAGACTGCTCGCACTGCTCAGCGTCCTGCTCCTCCCCCTCGCCACGCTCACCGTGCTGGCCGCCCCGGCGAACGCCGCCGGAAAGCTCACCGCCACCTTCACCACCGCCGACAACGGCTCCTGGTGGCAGGGCACCTACATCGTCCACAACGACAACGCGACCGCCGTGTCCGGCTGGACCCTGGAGTTCGACCTCCCGGCGGGCGTCACCATCGGCAACAGCTACAACGGCACCGCCACCGTCAACGGACGGCACGTCACCGCGACCGCCGCGTTCTACAACTCCACCGTCAACGCCCACAGCACCACCGAGCCGTACAGCTTCTGGTTCGTCGGTAGCGGCCCGGCCTCCACCCCGCTCAACTGCCGTATCAACGGCGACAAGTGCGACGGCACCCCGGACGTCCCGCCGTCCGCCCCGGGCGCCCCGACGGTCAGCGAGTCCACCGCGCACACGCTGGCCCTGAGCTGGCCGTCCGCCACCGGCGGGGACTTCCCGGTCGCCTCGTACGACGTGCTGAACGGCAGCACCGTCCTCGCCTCCGGCCCGACCACCGGCGCCCTGGTCACCGGTCTCACCCCGGCCACCTCCTACACCCTGACCGTCCGCGCCAAGGACAGCCGCGGCAACACCGGCCCGCTCAGCGCGCCCGTCACCGGCGCCACCTTCGACCCGTCCACCGACCCCGTCCCGCCCACCGCGCCCACCAACCTCCGCACCACGGCTGTCAGTTCGACGGACGTGACGCTCGCCTGGAACGCCGCGGCCGACAACGTCCGGGTCGCCGCGTACGACGTCTACCAGGGCGGCACCCCGGTGGCGACGGTCACCGGCAAGACGCTGACCGCGACCGTCGGCAGCCTCTCGCCGTCCACCACCTACACCTTCACCGTGAAGGCCCGCGACGCCGCCGACAACGTCTCGCCCGCCTCCGCCCCGCTCACCGCCACCACCTCGGACCTGGTCGGCGCCGGGAAGTACGCCCGGGTCGGCTACTTCGTCCAGTGGGGCATCTACGGCCGCCAGTACTTCGCCAAGAACCTCGACACCTCGGGCAGCGCCGCCAAGCTCGACGTCATCAACTACGCCTTCGAGAACATCGATCCGGTCAACCTGACCTGTCTCTCGGGTGTCACCAAGGGCACCACCGCCAACCCGCAGGACCCGGACCAGGGCACCGGAGCCGGTGACGCCGACGCCGACTACGCCCGACCGATGAGCGCCGACCAGTCGGTGGACGGCGTGGCCGACGACGGCTGGGGCAAACTCCGCGGCAACTTCAACCAGTTGAAGAAGCTCAAGGCCAAGTACCCGAACCTGAAGGTGGTCGTCTCGCTCGGCGGCTGGACCTACTCCAAGTACTTCTCGGACGTCGCCGCCACCGACGCCTCCCGCCAGAAGTTCGTCAAGTCCTGCGTCGACACCTGGATCAAGGGCAACCTGCCGGTCTACAACGGCGCCGGCGGTGACGGCGTGGCGGCCGGGATCTTCGACGGCATCGACCTCGACTGGGAGTGGCCCGGCTCCGGCGACGGCCACGCCGGCAACCACTGGAGCGCCGACGACAAGGCCAACCTGACCCTGCTGCTGGCCGAATTCCGCAAGCAGCTCGACGCGTCGGGCGGCTCGCACAAGCTGCTCACCGCCTTCACCCCGGCCGACCCGGCGAAGGTCGCCGCGGGCTGGGACCTGAGCAGGATCTTCGGCTCACTGGACATCGCCAACGTCCAGGGCTACGACTTCCACGGCTCGGGCAGCGACAACTCCTGGGAGCCCAACCGCACGGGCCACCAGGCCAACCTCTACCAGGACCCGAACGACCCGTACGACGTCCACTTCAGCGTGGACGCGGCCGTCCGGACCTACCTCGGCGCCGGGGTCAACCCGCGCAAGCTCACCATCGGCTTCCCGTTCTACGGGCGCGGCTGGCAGGGCGTGGCGGACGGCGGTGCGAAGGGGGTCTGGCAGTCCGCGGGCGGCGCCGCACCGGGCCAGTTCGCCGAGGAGGCCGGCACGCGCGGGTACCACAACCTGATCACCAGCGTCTCCGGCCTCACCGTCTTCCACGATCCCAAGTCCATGGCGACGTACGGCTACACGGGAGCCGGCGGCCAGTGGTGGACCTTCGACGACGCCTGGTCGATCGCCCGGAAGACGGCCTACCTCAAGTCGAAGAACCTGCTCGGCGGCATGATCTGGGAGATGTCCGGCGACACCCCGTCCGGCACGCTCATGACCGCCCTCGACACCGGGCTGAAGTGACCCGCACGCCCGCCCGGACGCCCGCCCACACGCCCGCCCCGAGGCTCACCAGTCGGAACAACTAGCCCACCATGCAAGGCAAACGGGGCCGGCGCCCCTCCACCCGGGAGGAGCACCGGCCCCACATCGGCCCAACGACCCGACGGCCCTACAACCCGACCGCCCTACAACCCGACCGCCCTACAACCCTACAACCCGACGGCCCGACGGCCCGACGGCCCGACGGCCCTAACGCGACGCCATGGACGTCAGCTTCCGCGCCGCCCGGTACTGCCGCAGCACCTGGGAGAAGGTGGTGTGCCCCTGGGTGGTCCGGGCGAAGGCCCGCCAGGCCGCCGGCACCAGGCAGACCGCCGCGTGGAACAGGTACGGCCGCCGCTCGAAGGCGCCCAGCAGCTGCTTGCCCGCGCGCATCTCCACGCCCAGCCCGGCCTTGATGGCGAAGGCGTAGTTCAGCGCCTCGCGCCGCACCGCAGCCGCGTTGCCCGCCTCGGCGACCTTCACCGCCCACTCGCCGGCCAGTCGGCCCGAGCGCAGCGCGTACGAGATGCCCTCGCGGGTCCACGGTTCCAGCAGTCCGGCCGCGTCGCCGGCGACCAGCACCCGGCCGCGGGAGAGCGGCGAGTCCTCGGCCCGGCAGCGGGTCAGGTGCCCGGATTCGACCCTGGGGGTGAAGCCGGACAGGCCCAGCCGCCGGATGTAGTCGGCGAGGTACTGCTTGGTCCGCTCGCCGTCGCCGCGCGCCGAGATGACGCCGACGGTCAGGCTGCTGGTCTCGGTCTTCGGGAACACCCAGCCGTAACTGCCGGTCAGCGGGCCCCAGTCGAGGTGGATCCGGCCCGCCCAGTCGGCGGCGACCTGCGGGGGCACCGGGATCTCCGCCTCCAGGCCGAGGTCGATCTGGTCGAAGGTGACGCCGACGTGCCGGGCGATCCGGCTCGCGCTTCCGTCCGCGCCGACCACCGCGCGGGCCTCGAACGTGCGCCCGTCGGCCGCCGTCACCAGCGCGGTCCGGTGCTCGCCGCCGCGCTGCTCGACACCGGTGACGGTCACTCCGGTGACCAGCACCGCCCCGGCCGCCTTGGCCGCCTGAACCAGGCGCAGGTCGAACTCGTCCCGGTTGACCAGGCCGAACAGCATCCGCTGGGAACGCCGCGTCCGGGTGAACCGCCCGTCGTACGCGAAGGTGACGGCGTACACCCGGTCCTGCAGCGGCAGCCGGAAGTCCGGCGGCAGGCTGTCCCGGGAGGGGCCGATGATGCCGCCGCCACAGGTCTTGTAGCGGGGGTGCTCGGCCTTGTCGAGCAGCAGCACGCGGCGGCCCTGGACGGCGGCGGCGTGCGCGGCCGAGGCGCCCGCCGGTCCGGCGCCGACCACCACGACGTCCCAGACGCCGTCCGGCGGCGAGGCCGCGTCGTCGAGCGGAGCGGCCGTCCCGTCGAGCGGAGCGGCCGTCCCGTCGTGCGGCGTGGCCGTCCCGTCGTGCGGCGTGGCCGTCCCGTCGTGCGGGCTGTCGAGCGGGCTGTCGAGTTCGCTACGGGAATCGGAGCTTCCGGAGTCAGTCACGTCGAGCAATCCTATGCGTCCGCCCGCCCCGCCGGACGCCGCGCCACCCGAAGCCCGCCGCACGGTTCCGCCCCCATCCGCCGTCCCGGGGGCCGAGCACCCGGCCGGTCGGGCGCCCGGCCCCCGGGGCCCCGATTCCGCTCCCCCTATGATCGGCGGTACCCCAACAGCCCCCTCCGCCCGCAGTACCCCGCGGGCGGACCCATCCCTTCGGAGCCCCGATGTCACAGCCCCTGGCCGACGCCGTCCGGTCCCTGATGGACCGTGCCCGCACCGACCTCGCCGAGCTGGTCGCCTTCCCGTCGGTCGCCGACCCGCGCCAGTTCCCGGTCGAGGAGTGCGAGAAGGCCGCGCGCTGGGTCGCCGACGCCTTCGCCGCCGAGGGCCTGACCAACGTCCGGCTGCTCGACACACCGGACGGCACCCAGTCCGTCTACGCCGAGCTGCCCGGCCCCGAGGGCGCGCCGACCGTCCTGCTCTACTCGCACTACGACGTCCAGCCCCCGCTCGACGAGGACGCCTGGCTCAGCCCCGCCTTCGAACTGACCGAGCGTGACGGCCGCTGGTACGGGCGCGGCGCCGCCGACTGCAAGGGCAACATCCTGATGCACCTGACCGCCCTGCGGGCGCTGCGCCAGGTGTACGGGGACGGTTATCCGGTCGGTCTGAAGATCATCGTGGAGGGCTCGGAGGAGCAGGGCACCGGCGGCCTGGAGCGCTACGCCGAGGCGCACCCCGAGCTGCTCACCGCCGACGCCATCGTCATCGGCGACACCGGCAACTTCGCCGCGGGCCTGCCCACGGTGACCGCCTCGCTGCGTGGCATGACGGTGGTCGAGGCCTCGGTCACCACCCTGGCCGGCAACCTGCACTCCGGTGCGTTCGGCGGCGCCGCCCCGGACGCGCTGCAGTCCCTGGTCCGGATCCTCGCGTCGCTGCACGACGAGAACGGCGACGTCTCGGTCGCCGGACTGAACACCGACCAGACCTGGGAGGGCGTGCAGTACCCGGAGGAGCAGTTCCGCGCCGACGCCAAGGTGCTCGACGGCGTCGCCCTGACCGGCACCGGCAGCATCGGTGACCGCCTCTGGGCCCGCCCGGCCGTCACCGTCCTCGGCATCGACGCCCCGCCGGTGATCGGCGCGACCTCCTCCGTCCAGGCCGCCGCCAAGGCCCTGATCAGCGTGCGCGTCCCGCCGGGCATGGACGCCTCCGCCGCCCAGGACGCGCTGGTGGCCCACCTGGAGGCGAAGGTCCCGCTCGGTGCCCGGCTCACCGTCCAGCGCCAGGGCTCCGGCGCCCCGTTCCGCGCCGACACCAGCGGCCCGGCGTACGAGGCGATGGGCGAGGCCATGGCCGAGGCCTTCGGCACCGGGATGGTCGCCTCCGGCCAGGGCGGCTCGATCCCGCTCTGCAACACGCTGCGCACGCTCTACCCGCAGGCCGAGATCGTGCTGATCGGCGTCGAGGAGCCGACCGCCCAGATCCACGCGGTCAACGAGAGCCTCGACCCGCAGGAACTGGAGCGGATGGCCCTCACCGAGGCCCTCTTCCTCCGCCGCTACGCCGAACTGCGCTCCGTCTGACGGACGTCGGGCCGGGGGCTGCCGCTCGCGGCCCCCGGTCCGGGCCGCCCGCCGCGCAACCGGCGGGCGGCCGCCACCACCGCCGCGTACCCGACGGCGCCCACCGCGAGCCCGGCCCCGGCCCCGAAGCAGACCTCCGGCACCAGGTTGCGCTTCAACGGGCTGAGCCGGTGCAGCACCCCGGCCGCCGTCGCCGCGCCCAGCACCGCGACGGCGGCCCGCCGCGTCCGGGGCGCGAGCCCGACGGCCGGCCGCACCGGCTCGACCGCCCGCACCGCGCGCGCCGCCCAACCCCCCATCGCCGCCAGCGCGAGCGCCGAACTGCCGTACTGCAGCGCCTCGTACATCGGCACCCCGGCCAGCGACCGGTCCAGTACGGGCAGCAGCCGGACGCCCAGCCGCCCGCCGTGCGTGAACGCGTCCCAGCCGACGTGGGTGGCCGCGCCGATCGCCGCGGACGCCGCGAACCAGACCGCCCC
Source organism: Kitasatospora sp. NPDC034023 (assembly GCF_055575795.1). Classification (NCBI taxonomy): domain Bacteria; kingdom Bacillati; phylum Actinomycetota; class Actinomycetes; order Kitasatosporales; family Streptomycetaceae; genus Kitasatospora; species Kitasatospora sp. NPDC034023. Next base: position 6,175 of record NZ_JBVIRY010000035.1, on the reverse strand, counting down.
GGCCTCCGCACCCGTGCCGGACCGCCGGACCGTCAGCGCCTCGGCACCACCGGCCCACCGCTCGGGCAGCAGCGCGACCAGCGGTCCGCGCAGCAGCCCGTGCCAGCCGGCCACCAGCGCGCCGGCGATCGCCACGTCCAGCGTCGGCACCGCCCACCAGCTGTGCGTCAGCCCACCGTGGGCGTACACCCCGGGCAGCAGGGACTCGGCGAAGAACGGCACGTCTGGCGCCATCGACCCGGCGACCAGCGCCGACGCGACCAACGGCCCACGCACCCCGGCGCGGCGCAGCAGGGGCAGGACGGCGGCGGGGTGGCTCAGCGTGAACGGCATGCCCCCATCCTCCCGCCCCCGCCGACGGCCCGGCGAACCCGGTGGCCGGGCGAACCCGACAGCTCAGCGACCCCGACAGCCCGGCGACCCCGGTGTTGCGGCTACACCGCGGCCACCCGCCCGCCTACGCCGCCTACGCCGCGTCCGCCGCGCTCGCCAGCCCCACGGCCACCCGGCACCCCGCCTCCAGGTACCGCAGCTCGCCACTGCGCCGGGCGTCCAGGGCGGCCGCCAGGCGCCGGTACCGGCTCGGGGGCAGCAGTTCGGCGGCCTCGTCCAGCGTGACGAAGCGCCAGCTGCGCAGCTCCTCCTGCTGCAGCAGCAGGTTCTGGCGGCCCGCCGCGTCCAGCAGACCGCCGTCGTACATCAGCCGCAGGCCGCCGCGGCGCGGGCCGGTGCGCGGCTCCCAGTCGACGGCGAGAAGGCGCAGCCCGGACGGGTCGAGGCGCAGGCCCAGCTCTTCGGCGGTCTCGCGCAGGGCGGCGTCGGTGGGGGCCTCGCCGCGCTCGACCACGCCGCCGGGGAAGTCCCAGTCGGGCTTGTAGACGGGGTCGACGAGCAGGACGCGGTCCTGCTCGTCGAAGAGCAGGACGGCGGAGGCCACGGTGTCCCCGGTCGGGTCCGGGCTCTGGACGATCGGGCAGCGGGCGGCGCCGACCCGGACCAGCTCGGCGATCCGGAGGGCGGTCTCCCGGGGCGTGAGCTCGCCGGTGTCGAGCATCCGGGCGTCCCCGACCAGCCAGCGGCGGGCGGCGCGGTAGCGGGGCAGGTGCTCGAGGCACCAGGTCCGGACCCGTTCGCTGGCCTCCGGGTCGCCCGGGCACTCCTCGCGATGGGCGATGCGCTCACGCAGGATCGTTTCTTCGGGATCCAGCACGAAGTGGTGCACCGCGATCCCGTGGGAGGCGAGGTCGCCGAAGATCTCGTCCCGGTAGTCCTCTCTGAGCAGGGTCATCGGGACCACCAGCGGGCCCCCGACCTCCTCGAGCAGCGCGGCCGCCGTCTCGGGGACGAGCCGACGCCAGGCCGCCAGGTCCTGGAAGTCGGACACCGTCGCCAGCCGGTCGGCCGGGAGCATCCGGCGCAGACCGAAGCCCACCAGCTCGGGATCGAAGAGCACGCTCCCGGGCAGCAGTTCCACCAGCTCGCGGCAGGCACTCGTCTTGCCCGCCCCGAATGTGCCATTGACCCAGACGATCACAACGTCCCCTGCCCCTCGACTTCCCCCGATGCCGTTCGCACCGGGCAGCGCCCCCGTCAGCCGAACCAGCGCCACCCGTGGTGGTACCCGCGCCACGCCGCTCCCCATGCCTCCTCGTCGCGCCCGCTCGCGTGCCCCGGTCTGCCCCGTGACAGCGGCATGTGCCCAGGCCAGCCGCCTGCAACCGGAAGTATGCAGACCGGTCTACCTCAAAATTGCACCCCTTCACCATCACGCACGCACAGGACCTCGGGCGGGCCGATGTCCCACGCGCGCCTGCCCGCCGCGCACACCCCGGCAACACCCTGCCCAGGCCCGCCCACCAGCCGGCGCCCCCCCGGTCGCCCCACCGGCTCGCCCCACCGGCTTGCCACGCCTGCTTGCCACGCCCGCCCCCCGGCACGTACAGAGGAACGATGAAGCTGCTGCCCGTAGGCCGAGTCGTCGTCATCGGATCGGTCAACACCGACCGGATCCTTCGCTGCCCCGTGCTCCCCGCCCCCGGCGAGACCGTCCTCGCCGACGCCGCCGCCCAGGGCTTCGGCGGCAAGGGCGCCAACCAGGCGGTGGCGGCGGCCCGGATGGGCGCGGCCACGCACCTGGTCGCCAAGGTCGGGCGCGACGCCGAGGGCGAGGCGGCGCTCGACGATCTGCACGGCGCGGAGGTCGGGACGGGCGCCGTGCTCACGCACCCCGACGCGCCCACCGGTCAGGCGATCGTCCTGGTCGACCCCTCCGGCGAGAACAGCATCGTCGTCGTCCCGGGCGCCAACGCGCACCTCACCCCGGACGAGGTGACCGCCGCCCTGGCGCGCCTCCGCCTGCTCCCCGTCGACGTGGTCCTCACCAGCAACGAGGTCCCGGCGGCGTGCATCCGCGCGACCGCCGCCGCCCTGCCCCCCGCCGGCCCCTCCGGCGCCACCCGCTGGCTGCACAACACCGCCCCCGCGGGAACCCTGCCCGACGTCGGCCCGACCGGGCGCCGTCCGCTGGTCGTCGCCAATGCCGTCGAGGCCCGCCAGCTCACCGGGGCCGCCGACGTCACCGAAGCCGCCCGGGCCCTCACCGCCCAGGCCGAGGGCGTCGTGATCACCCTCGGCGGCGACGGCGCCCTGGTCGCCGCGGACGGACGGTTGAGCCGGCTGTCCGCCCCCGCCGTCCGGGTGGTCGACACCACCGGAGCGGGCGACGTCTTCTGCGGCGCCCTCGCCGCAGAACTCGCGCGCGGCACCGACCTTCCCGCCGCGACCGCCACCGCCGTCGCCGCCGGGGCCTTCGCCGTCACCGCCCTCGGCGCCCGCGGTGCCCTCCCCCGCCCGACGGACCTCTGACCGCGCGTCGAACGACCGCCCCCGGTACAGCGCACGTCGGGGGCGCCCGACCCGATCAGGCGCCCCCGACGTGCGGACCCGCGAACCCGCGACCGCGCTACGGCCGCCCCATGTACGCCGGGTAGTAGCCGCTGCTGATCCCCGAGATCCTGATGTTGGTCCCCGGCCGCGCGGCCTCGACGTACTGGTTGTTGCCCAGGTAGATCGCCACGTGCTGGATGCCCCGCGCGGTCCCGTCCGGCGACCAGAACAGCAGGTCACCGCGGCGCAGCTGACTCGCCGTGATCGGCGTGGTCGCCTCGTACTGGTCGTTGGCGACCCGCGGCAGGCTGATGCCGCCGCGCTTGAAGGACTGCTGCACCAGGCCCGAGCAGTCGTACCCGTTCGGCCCGTTGCCCGCCGTCAGGAACGGCTTGCCCAGCTGGGCGAGCGCGTACTGCACGGCGGTCTCGACGTCCGGGTTCGCGGCCACCGAGCCGCCGGACGAACCCGAGCCCGAGGAGCCGGAGGAGGAGCCGCCCCCGGTCCGCGCCAGGTAGATGTCGTAGTGCGAGGTCCAGCGCCACTCGCCCTTGCTGTTGCGGAACCAGTAGCGCGAGCCGTCCCAGCCCTGCTTGATCCCCCCGCTCGACTTCGTGCCGCTCGAGGACTTGGCCGCGGATTGCGTCCCGCCCCCGGTCCGCGCCACGTACACGCTGTAGTGCGAGGTCCAGCGCCACTGTCCCTGACTGTTCTTGAACCAGTACCGCGAGCCGTCCCACCCGGCGTGCGCCGGCGCGGTCTCGGCAACCGCGGGGCTCACACCGGTGCCGAGGCCGAGCACACCCGCTCCGGTCGCGATCACGGCCACCATGCCTATCCCCCGGCGCAGCCGCGCGGCCCGGGACGGACGGGAGGAACGGGCGGTGGCAGCAACCTGCTGCGCGGTCGGTTCGTCGGCGGCATCCGGTGCGCCGGTGTTGACGGTGGTCATCCTGCTGACTTCCTTCACTGCTGCGGATCTCAGCGAATCGCTGCGGATCGCCGCGAATCGCTGCGGACTACCGCCGGACGGGCGGCTGCGGAACTGCTTCGAACCCGCCGTACGCCCCCGGCAACACCGGTTCGTACGACTCGGCAGATCCCCGCCCGACGTGCCGCGGCCTCCGGCCGTGCGACCGGAGGCCGCGGCGTGTCGCTCAGGGATTCAGTTCTGCCTGCTCGTCACGGTAGGCACGCGTCCGCTCACGGCGCGCAGTGGAGTGCGCCAATGGGAGGGTCACGGGCGGTCAGCACCGACGGCGCATCAGGGTGAACACCCGTCACCGGGGAGGCGTCCGACGCCCCCTCATCACCGGCCGCCGGCCTCCGCCAGCAACTGCTTCTTCAGCACCTTTCCCAGTGCGTTCCTGGGCAGTTCGGGCACCAGCACAACCCGGCGGGGCCGCTTGTGCACCGAGAGCCGCTCCGCCACAAACGCCGTCAGCTGTTCCCCCGTCACGGCACCGTCCGGGATGACGTACGCGACGATCGCCTGACCGAGGTCCTCGTCCGGCACGCCGACCACCGCCGCGTCGGCGACCGACGGGTGGTCGCGCAGCGCGGCCTCCACCTCGCCCGCGCCGATCCGGTAGCCGCCGCTCTTGATCAGGTCCACCGAGGCCCGGCCGACGATCCGGTGGAACCCGTCCGCCCCGATCACCGCGACGTCGCCGGTGCGGAACCAGCTGTCCGCCGTCCACGCCTCGGCGTCGGCGTCCGGCCGGTTGAGGTAGCCGCTGAACAGCGTCGGACCGGAGACCTGCAGCTCACCGACGGTCTCCCCGTCGCACGGCACCGGCGTGCCGTCCTCGCCGACCAGCCGGGTGCGCACCCCTTCCAGCGGCAGGCCCACGCTGCCCGGGCGCCGCTCGCCGTCCGCCCTGGTGCTGACGGTGATCAGCGACTCGGTCATCCCGTACCGCTCGATCGGGGCGTGCCCGGTGAGCGCCGCCAGCTTCTCGAACACCGGTACGGGCAGCGGTGCGCTGCCGGAGACCAACAGCCGGGCCGAGGCCAGCCGGGCCGCCGCCTCCGGGTCCGCCGCCAGCCGGGACCAGACGGTGGGCACGCCGAAGTACAGGCTGCCGCCGGCCGCCGCGTACCCCGCCGGGGTGGGCCGCCCGGTGTGCACCAGCCGGCTGCCGGTGCGCAGGGCGCCGAGCACGCCGAGCAGCAGGCCGTGCACGTGGAACAGCGGCAGGCCGTGGGCCAGGGTGTCCTCGGCGGTCCACTGCCAGGCAGCGGCCAGGGCGTCCAGGTCGGCGGCGATCGCCGCGCGCCGGATGACCGCCCCCTTGGGCGCGCCGGTGGTGCCTGAGGTGTAGAGCACGAAGCCGGTCGAATCCGCAGCCGGCTCGGCGTAGGTGGTGGTGGAGCGCTGCAGGGGGTCGACCGGCAGGCCCGTCACCGAACCGCCCTCGGGCAGCGCCTCCCCGACGGCGTGCGCGAGCAGCGCCGCACCCGAGTCCCGCAGGATGTGCTCGCGCTCCTTGGGGCCCGAGTCGGGCGGCAGCGGCACCACCGGAACGCCCGCCAGCAGGCCGCCGACCACGGCGGTGACCGTCTCGACGGTGGGCCGGGCGAGCACCGCCAGCGCAGGGGCACCGGCCACCCGGTCCGCGACGGCGGTCGCCGCGCCCAGCAATTCCTCCCGGGAGAACGCCCTGCCGTCGATCCGCAGCGCGTCCGCCGCGTCGCCGAAACCGCCCTGAAGTGCCGTCAGCAGTGCCATGCCACCGTCCTCGCCCTCGTCCCACGCTGTCGCGTCACGTCACGTCACGCACGTCCTGCACGTCACGCGTTCGGGCCATGAACTCACCTCATGCCGTCGCACGTCACGCGTTCAGGCCATGAGCTCACCTCATGCCCCCCGGCATGAGGTCGACTCATGCCCGCACGTCACACGTTCGCGCCGACTCTACGGGCCGTGGCCCCGCCCGCCGTGCTCCGGGGACGACAGAGGGCGTGGCACCGAGCACCCGGCGCCACGCCCTCCGAACCTTTCCGCGGGATCAGGCCTTGCGGGCCTTCACCTCGGCGGTGAGCTGCGGCAGCACCTGGAAGAGGTCGCCGACCACGCCGTAGTCGACCAGCTCGAAGATCGGGGCCTCGGGGTCCTTGTTGACGGCCACGATGGTCTTCGAGGTCTGCATGCCGGCCCGGTGCTGGATGGCGCCCGAGATGCCGGCCGCGATGTACAGCTGCGGGGAGACCTGCTTGCCGGTCTGGCCGACCTGGCTGCTGTGCGGGTACCAGCCGGCGTCGACGGCGGCACGCGAGGCGCCGACGG